>JAJZLS010000005.1 GCA_021803345.1 Actinomycetes bacterium | reverse complement strand
CATAGCTATATTCTAGTCGATGGGATATGGACTTGTGGAACAAAATGAATATGATTCGATACCAACCATGCCTAATCTCAGAACTCAGTTATGATAGTTCCAGACGGATACTGACTCAGGCTACTAGCTAATTTACTCTATATTTTTTACATTCACCCTGACTTCCCAGTAAGTTGTGCAAAGATCAACTGCGCTGTTCAAAATGTCTATTGCTCCACCTCATATGTTGAAGTCTTGCAAGTGATGTTCGAACATTGTGATAACAATGTTGTTTAGTTATCAATTTAACGTTAACAAAATTTAGTAATATTTATTCTAAACTGCAGTTGACGACATTTTCTGGTCAGCTTCCCGGATGCGTTACGATGAGACTCAGATAGAATCACTTTCCTAAGGGGTCGCAACATGCCACCATAAATCGGTTGGAAAGTCCCCTTGGTTCTCCAAGTTTTTGACATAGGTGAGGGCCGCAAGAGATGCTCTCCTATCTCCTCATATAGCAGGCAATTTTACAACTGGTGGCCAAATCGCCAACTAATGGCGAACATGGGTGTCCAAGGGGACTCGGATGAACACACCTTCGGTCGCACATTCGCAACCGCTACTCTCTCACTTCCCCCAGCGGGACAACCCTGTCAAGGGCAAGCGACCTGGGCTGGCACTATGTGGCAGTCTCATGTGGAGAGCCCTTTTGAAATTCCTCTTGCCTGTAATTTATTCTTTTCAGATTTTCGTGGTTGGAAACAAGGGTTAGCAACCAATTGAAAAAACCAATAAAGCTCGCAGGACCTTGAGGTGGAATTACAGTGACCCGTTCCCGACGAAGTGTCTTAATTACTTTCCTAATATTTTGCAAAAGATTCAGAGTTTAGATATTGTATACATAAATGCATGCAATTATTGGATTTGCGGTGTTAGGAAATTAATGGAGGTTTGGCCCAGAGGAGGGAGGCCTGAGATTATGCGGAAGTCGAGTCCTCCACTGTTAAATGCCTTTTTATCCAGTTGATAAGAGGCGAATGTTTATCACGGCCAGTGTAGGGGGAGGTAAATGGAGATATCACTTTTCTCTTCGGGCTTGCCCGTTCCACTTACTAACAGTTGTAAAAATACTGGAAAGCTTTGCTTTGTGGAAAAGTTGAACGGGGATCGATGGTGTTGGTGGATCTCTGACCAGCAAGCGTGTCGATAGATGATTGGGATCGACATGTTTTCATGTTTTTGGGGTCATGAAAGTGAGTAAGATATGTCAACTTTGAATGCCCACTTGTTGCATCACGAGCCTTTATTGAGTGCAGGTTCGAGGTCGTCAGCATTTTGGAACCAATATAGCGAAACAATGCCACGCGAGCTCCTGGATGAGCTTCATCTCAAGCGGTTGCAGGCCTTACTGGGCTATGCCTATGATCGGGTTCCTTTTTACCGCAACCTCTATCAAGAGGCAGATATGGTTCCCGAGGATATTAAAAGTCTTGAGGATTTCAATCGCTATGTTCCGACGATAGATAAAAAGGATCTGCTCCGGGCTCAAGCGGTCAATCCCCCATGGGGCGATAGTGTCGCGTTGGGCCCTGATTACTACCTTTATCAGTTTCAGACCTCTGGCTCCACGGGAACACCACTGAAAATTCCATTTTCCTTTCACTCACAGTTGCAATATGGTGAACAGTGGGTCTATCTGTATTGGGGAGTGGGAATTCGACCAAATGACTCCTTCTATTTCGCATTCCCATGGGGGATGTTCGCCGGTTTTTGGAGTGCCTACTGGGGAGTTAGGTGCCTTGGTGCGACGGTAATAAGTGGAGGTGGCCTCAATTCAGAAGAGCGTCTCCGTCAGATCCAGCTTTTGAAGCCAACGGTTCTGGTGTCTACGCCAACCTATGCCATTTACCTTGCTGAACTGGCAAAGGAACTAGGAATTGACACTAGCGCTACTTCTATCCGCTACACAATTCACGCCGGAGAGCCTGGGGCGAGCATACCAACCACGCGTCAAGTAATCGAATCTGCATGGGGGGCAAAAGCCTACGAACTCTATGGGATCGCTGAAGCTGGGGCGATTGCTCCCGGCTGTCCTGACCAGCATGGTTGTCATTACGCTGAGGATCAAGGATATGCAACGGTTGTCGATGCATCGGGTAATCCAGTTGGAAATGGCGAGGTAGGAGAGAACGTAGTTACCAGCTACGCCCAATTCGCCCAGCCGATAATCAAGTATCGGACCCATGACCTGGTGCGAGCACATTACGACATCTGCAGCTGTGGGCGCACCTGGCTCCTCTATGAAGGCGGGGTCCTGGGGCGCACCGACGACATGATCACCATAAAAGGAACCAACGTTTATCCAGCCGCGATTGAATGCTTGTTGAGTGACGTGCCGGGAGTCGGTTCGCATTATGAACTGCATGTGACCCGGAGTTCTTTTAATGATGAAGTCATGGTCAGGGTAGAGCCACAGCCAGGAGTCTCAGCAGAGACCTATCCGCATATCGAAAAAGGTCTACAGCAAGTTTTCAAGGCAAAGATCGGGGTGAGCATATCTGTCAATGTTGTCAATCCCGGAGAGCTGCCACGTTACGAGCTGAAAGCCAAGCGCTTCTTCGACCATCGGCCGAAGAACATTTAATTCAGCACAGAAAATGGAACTAGACCAAAGGAGGAAATTCATGGAACACCAGAACTATGTTGCCAACCTCGACAACATCCGCTGCGATCTTCACGTCCTTATTCAGGAGGCGCCTTCTCCAGCAGTTGAGCGCCTGCTACAGGATGCCGACCTTCAATTTCATACAGCGCTATGGCTTATGGGGGAAGTACGCGGGTTGACTCCCGAGGGGGAGGAGCACCCAGTTCTAGAGCCTGTTTATGGAAAGGCTTAATTTCTAATAGCTATTTCAGGGAGGTTTCATCACGATGCCAAGAGCTATCGGCATTTGTGCAACCTGTTTACCAAAGGCTGTATCCAGAAAAGCTGGCAGTGATCACTGGTTGGTCTTCATCCACCGATTGGGCTTGGTTGTTGGTGGGATCAGCTTGCCGACAGGGTCCGACGAACATCGCAGGCACAGGAATGAGGGCGTTAAACATCGTCTGATCTTTGAGAGGCTATATAACTCAGGGGCATGCATGAAACTCAATGTCTTTATTGCTGGTGATGCATAGCCCTACTGATGAGCCATCTCTCATGAACGCGGATAGGTCGTACTCGCCAGCTTGGCCAATGTCTGGTACGGCAAGAAATGGATAATAGGAAGGAGCAATATGGCTGTCAACCAGATCAAAGCTACCACTGACGGAGCCTTGGTCATGTAAGGGCCAAAAATGTGCGAGTCTGGAACGGACAAGCCATTGATACGCACAAAGCCTCGGAGCTAGCACTAGTTACTTTAACCGGTAGTTCTACAAGCGAATGGACAACTTCGGCAGCCTGAAAATCCACACCCAAGCCTTAACCCATAACCTACACCCAGCCTAAATGGAGGCCAGAATGTCACCAGTTATTTCAAATTTCTCACAGGACATCGCAGTACCACACGACAAGCCGTCATTAATAGGCCGCGGCAACAAAGAGGGAAACCGGCTTTTCAGGGAGTGGTTCCAAGAACTTACAACCGCTCCAGAGCGAGATGAGCGGTCGGCATATGTATTTGTAGTGGGCAGCATGACTGAGGTTCTAAGGTCATTCGGGATCCACGCCGTCTTTCCCGAGGTCAATGGTCTCCAGGCGGCTATTCGCCACCTTGCTGACGACTACATCGCCCAGGGAGAAGACTATGGTTTCTCTGCCGACGTTTGCGCATATGTCAAGGCAGACGTCGGACTCCAGCTACGTGGAGGCGACCATCCACTGGGCAAGATTCCAAAGCCATCGCTTGCTGTTTACACGAACGCTTGCAACACCTACCTTAAGTGGGCAGAAATCTGGGAGCGGATGTACAACGTGCCCAGCATCACAATTGACGTACCTGGTTCACGAGCAGCAGGTCGGCTTACCTGGAACGGACATGTCGATTTTGAAAACGACCTCAAGTACGTGAGAGGTCAGGTCGATGAGTTTATCACCGTGTGCGAACAGGTAACTGGCAAAAAATTTGACATCGACCTACTTCGTGAAAACATGCATCATTCAAACGTGATGTTAGAGAGATATCAGCGGTTGGTCGAGTTGAATAAGGCGGTGCCGGCTCCTTACAATGCTGTTACTGATGGAACCGTTTATCTCGGTGTCGTAAACGCTTTTAGGGGGCGTCCAGAGGGTGCGAAATACTTCGCCGATCTGGTCCAGGAGATGGAGTACAAGATTGCCAATGGGATCGGAACCATTGCGGAGGAGAAATACCGATTGATCTTCGTTGGAGTTCCTTGCTATCCGATCTTTCGGCGATTCAACGACATGTTCACTGAGTGGGGCGGGGCTTTCGTGGGTTCCAGCTACATGTGGTTCGCCTCAGCAGGCGCCAATACTGGATTCCAATATGACCTGGACCATCCACTCGAAAGTCTTGCAGAAGGACTTCTCGTTACTGCCAGAGACGCAATGGATAGCATGTTTCATTCCAACAAGAATGTCGTTGATGCCATCGAGCCATACGGCATTGATGGAGTGGTTTATCATCCGATCAAGTCATGCCGAACGGTTTCAGCAGGCTTGGCTGACAACCGCCGTGCTGTGAGTCAAGAAACCGGCGCAGCCACCTTGTTCATCGAGTCAGACCATATGGACAAAAGAGTTGTTTCAGAAGCTCAGTTGAAGAACAGAATCGATGCATTCTTTGAAGGACTTGCATCTCGTAAGGTGAGGCAGTCTTCATCCGGAGAAACTAAATAGCCACAGCTTGTGGGCTAGAAAGGGGACGTGACAGATATGGCAAATGTAGGAGGAACACCAGGAGAGGTGCGGATGCAGGTGGAGGGAAATGTAGCACTTCTTACCATCTCCTCCCCGGAAGTGCGCAACGGGCTTACCGCTGAAATGGGCCGGCAGCTTGCCGAGCACTGTGAGACGATCGACGCCAACAAGTCAATAGGGGCTGCCATTGTCCGTGGTGATCAAGGAATGTTCTGCTCAGGGGCGGATACCCGAGCCTGGGGTGCCAACGTCGATCCGGCAAGCGAAGAGGCGTATGCTGGCACTAGCTCAGTGTATGGAGCTTTTATGCGGGTGGGTCAGCTCCAGGTTCCGACCGTAGCTGCAGTACGCGGTGCCGCGGTTGGCGCCGGAATGAATCTGTTTCTCGCCACGGATCTGCGGGTCGTCGCCACCGATGCCCGCCTGCTCGCCGGGTTTCTGCGTATTGGGATCCACCCCGGAGGGGGATTCTTTACTTTGGTCGGGAGGCTGGCAGGCCGCGAGGTTGCAGCAGCACTTGGCTTGTTCAGCCAGGAGATCTCGGGCGAAGAGGCAGTCCGGTTGGGCTTGGCGTGGATTGCAGTTCCCGACGACATGGTCGAAGAGAGAGCGCGGGAGCTCGCCGAGATCGCAGCTCGTGACCCGGAACTGGCTCGACATGCTCTAGCCAGTTTCCGAACCGAGCTTGGACCGCCTCCAGTGTCGTGGAGTGCAGCGTTGGAAATGGAGCGCGGAATCCAAATGTGGTCCCAGCGTCGGCGGCAGTTACGTTTGGAGGAGAGCTGAGCATGCATTTTGTTCCTGTCGTTTTGACCCCAGAGGAGAAGGCCCTACAGTCTGAAGTACGGACCTTTTTGGCCGAGGAGCTGCCCAAAGGGAGCTACCGGCCCGCTCTCGGAATGAACGCAGAGCACTCCCCAGAGTTCTCAAAGAAATTAGCAGCCCGTGGATGGCTGGGGATGGTCATCCCGCCCGAGTACGGAGGTCAAGGACGTAGCGCCGTTGACCGGTTCATTGTGGTCGAAGAGTTGCTGGCTGCTGGTGCTCCGGTTGGAGCACACTGGATAGCTGACCGCCAGACGGCTCCAACCCTGCTGAGGTTCGGTACAGAGACCCAACGTCGCCGGTTTCTCCCAGCGATCGCTGCTGGAGAATGTTATTTCTCGATCGGGATGTCTGAGCCCGATGCGGGTTCGGACCTGGCCTCAGTACACACCACTGCAACCAAGGTGGACGGCGGCTGGTCGTTATCAGGGACCAAGATATGGACTACCGGAGCCCACCGGAGCCACTTCTTCGTTGCCCTGTGTCGCACCAGTGCACTCGGAGTGGATCGCCACCAGGGACTGTCCCAGCTAATAGTCGATCTAAGTTCGCCAGGGATAAAAATCAACCCGATTTTATTCCTAGATGGTACCCACGATTTCAATGAGGTGGTCCTTGAAGATGTGTTCGTTCCCGATGACATGGTTCTCGGCGAGCTGGGTATGGGCTGGTACCAAGTTACCTCGGAACTGGCCTACGAGCGATCCGGTCCCGACCGGTTCCTGTCAACGTGGCAGCTACTGAAGACTTATTTAGCCGAGCGGAGTGAGCGGGCGATCAAAGTGGCCGAGCAATTAGGAGGTCTGACAGCGCGATTCTGGACGATCCGCCAGCTGTCATTGTCAGTTGCCCGCGCACTCCAGCTGGGTCAATCTCCAGAGGTCGAAGCGGCAATAGTCAAAGATCTTGGCACCACGTTCGAACAGGAGGTGGTTGCGGTCATGCAGTCAGTTATGGAGGATGACCCTGATCCCGGATCATCCTCGCTATTCGAGTCGCTCCTCGCGCAGGCCATCCTGGTATCGCCATCCTACACTATCCGTGGGGGTACAACCGAGGTGCTGCGATCTGTCGCAGCGCATGGCTTAATGAGCAGGAAATGAGTACATCGGTGTCAGATAATGGGCTGCTCGAGGAAACGCTCACCCGGCTGTTCTCTGAACATAGTGATGCGGCTTCGCGCCAGGTTGCTGAAAGTTCAGGCTGGATGCCCGGCTGCTGGGAAGCGATGGCAGAGTCGGGCCTGATCTGGATTGGGGTCCCCGAGGCTGTGGGTGGTTTGGGAGGCGATCTTGATGATGTCTGCACACTGATACGCTTGGCTGGTCGACATGCCGTACCTCTGCCACTGGCTGAGTGCACTCTTATCGGCGGGTGGCTTGCAGCGCTGGCTGGCCTGCAACTGCCGAATGGTCCCTTGACTGTAGCCATCCCCCGTTCAGACGACGCGCTGAGGATCGAAGGCAACCGTGTTAGAGGACGCCTATCACGAGTGCCGTGGGCCAACCAGGCGGCAGCGGTCGTAGCTGTGGCCGATGGCCCTTCAGGCCCTCGGGTGGTGTTGATTGACCCGACACAGGTAACCGTAGCTGCCGGACACAACCTGGCAGGTGAACCACGCGATAGCCTTCACCTCGACGGAATCACCCTCGAAAATGGCCAAATCGGAATCCCCCCATCGGACCCGAGTGCCGAGCTGTTGCTGCGCGGAGGACTGTCACGGACTCTACTTATGGCCGGGGCAATGGAGACTATCACGACATTAACCATTGACTACGCTTCCCAGCGCCACCAGTTCGGGAGGGCCATTGCATCATTCCAGGCCGTTGCCCAGCGCTTGGTGCAGATGAGTGCTGAATCCGAGATGGCCGTATTGGCTGGTGAGGTGGCGGCTCGCCGCTTCGCTGATGTCGGGGTGGACGCTACGTTCGAAGTGGCTGCAGCCAATGCAACGGTCTCACGAGCTGCGTCTGAGGTGGCGGCTCACGCTCATCAGGTTCATGCTGCAATTGGGATGACCCAGGAATACCCACTTCACCACTTCACGCGCCGGCTTTGGGCGTGGCGTCAGGAGTGGGGCTCAGAGCGCTACTGGTCGGAAGTGCTCGGACAGCAGGTCGTCATCTGCGGAGCTGACGGCCTGTGGGCCAATGTGACGACCGGACTAGAAGAGGATTGAGCTCTTTGCCTGTCAAATCATAAAATGCAAAATGGGTGTCCCTCCTCTGTAGGGAAATTTACAGCCGCGGAGATTGCCCAACCGGCGTAATGGGGGTCTTGTACTTGATGTCGCTCCTTGTCGAGGTGGAACCTCCAGTGTTCGAACCCGCGTTGTTGCCTAGTCCTCGTAGCTTCAGTGCTCAGACTTGATATCCTCTCCACGGGTAAATCTGGGGCTGGGGGCTTGCGGGCTTATTTCGGTCAGATCATTACGACACGCTATACCGTTGATCCTGTGTGGAGCAGGTATCCTTAGCAACCCAGGCGAGAGGCAAAATCAGGGCGACGGCCGAGGTGGTATCGAACCCCATAGACCCTTCAGATAGAACTCATAACCCGAAAGTCATAGGTTCAAATCCTATCCCCGCCACCAAAGAGTATGCATGTCAGGGTCGATCTTTCGGGGCTGACTCTTCTGTTTCCCAAATATTCATCCCTACATTCATCCCTACAACGGTGTTTGGTTGATTTTATCAAGGGAACCAATCGCAAGCGGCGTGAAGGAGCTTCCGAGTTGTGAGGGTCTACATCGGCCGAGGTCCAGTCACAAGAATACCACGCCAGATATCGGGGATCTTTTACGGCGGTTCATGGGGTGCCGATGATGCCCTTTGGGCCTAGATCCAGAGGGCCAAGCTTCTTCTCGGAGCGATGGACTTGGTGTAACCGTCGTCAGCTTTTCGACAAGTGGCTGGAGTGATGGGTTACAGCTAGCGGAAGGATGGACGGGTGTCCAGACGCAAACAACTTCGTGAGGCTGAAAAGCACACGACTGGCTGGAGTGATGTCCCCGGAAAGAGAAACCAGGCCGACAGATCAATTGCAAGGCACTAAGCCAGTCACCCGAATTAGGTCAGGTCAAGCCCGCTCCGGGGACATTAGACACTACCATTATGAGAGTCACACCCCAGAGTCATAATTGACTAAGGAGCGTGACTTTTGTCGTTACGATAGGGTTAGTTTTGTCGCTAACCCCTGGTGCCCCCGGCAGGATTCGAACCTGCGCACACGGTTTAGGAAACCGATGCTCTATCCCCTGAGCTACGGGGGCCCGAACAAATTACATTTAACTTCTCAGCAACACCGCATGCAAAAATTCGACTTTACAGGTCATGGGCCAAATACTAATTGACTCAAAACAGCATATATAACTGCTAGTGTTTCCGGGTACCGGCACCAAAATAAAGCTATAATCCGGCGAATTAACTACTAAATCCTATTTGGTCTAATATGTTTGGCAAATCTAATAAATAAACAACTAGATGAAGGGACCACTTTCGCACATGGTTATCGATAAAAATGAGCTAAGGAGAAACATAGCCAACTGGCTTAGCGAAGATGTGGGCCATGGGGATATAAGCACCATTCTGACAGTGCCGGATGGAACTCATGGGAATGGTCGCTTCATCATGAAAGAATCCGGCGTGATATGCGGTCACGATGTAGCGGAACTGGTTTTCAAGCACATAGACCCACAGATCGAATACATCAGATTGATCGAAGAAGGCCAATACGCCAACAAGACGGAAGTGGTTGCGGAAGTCCATGGAGATCTGGGCCACATCTTGTCTGCAGAAAGAGTGGCACTGAATTTACTGCAAAGGCTGTCCGGTATTGCAACCAAGACCAGAAGTTTTGTTGATGAGGTTTCAGAATTTAAGGCCATTATCTTAGATACGCGGAAAACTACGCCGGGTCTTCGTTCACTTGAGAAGTACGCAGTCACCGTGGGCGGGGGCCAAAACCACCGGTACGGGTTGTTTGATGGGATCCTGATCAAAGACAACCATATCAAGGCTGCTGGCGGAATCACGAAGGCATTGCAGCTTTTGAACAAAACGTCACCCCATTTCCTTGCAGTAGAAGTTGAGGTCGAAACACTCGACGAGCTGAAAGAAGCTCTGAGTTTCAACGTTCCATCAATCCTTCTGGATAATATGAGCACAGAAGATATGGCAGAGGCGGTAAGAATTACTAACGGACGAGCCAAGCTCGAAGCCAGCGGAAATATGACTCTGGAAAGATTGAAAGAAGTGGCCGCCACGGGTGTTGACTATATTTCAGCCGGGTCACTGACTCACTCAGTCAAAGCATTGGATATTTCATTGAAAGTGTCATAACGCAACAACTTCGACCAACTCCGGATCCGCCCCCCTTTTGTCTTTAGAGAATTTTCTGACCAGTCGAAACTGGTCAAATTCTCCCACATCAGGGCCGGATTGACGATAAGTTCAGCCTTAGAAGGGCTCCTCGCCAGAATCATCAGTAAGTATTTGATTAATTTCCAGTTCTGCACTGGCTATTCTGCTCCGGCAGAAGTCAATTAATATTTTGGCTCGGGACACTTCTTTGGCTAACTGGTCAATATCTTGTTCATTCGAAAGACGCTCAACAAGCTCTCTGAGTTCAGTCATGGCTTGAAAATAGGTCAGATTGTCAGCACTTGCCTCACTCACTTGTTTTCCACCCCGTCTTGCACTCCAGACACTCGTTCAGTCTCATTTACAGTAGCAGTAAACCTTCCACGTCCTAGCCTACCCAAGATCTTTTCGCCAGCCAATAAATCAGAAATCTCCTTGACTAAGTGTCCTGAGGAATGGGCGATCAATGAGAAACCCCGTGAAGCCATGTGCTCAGGGTCCCAGATTGTCACCGAGCTCTCGATTCTTTCAATTCGATTTGACTGGTTAGTGATTGACAGTGCTGAATTAGATCGCAGGCGGTCAAGAGATATATCCAAATCTCTCCTTCGTGCCGAAACAATATGTTTAGAATTTAGAGCTATCAGACCGGCTAAAGATGAAAGATCCATTCTTGATTTTTCAGTTATCACCTTTGAACAACCCAAGGTCCTCTCAACCAACTGATTCAGCGAAAGTCCATGTTGATGGATTCTCTGACGTGGTCCAATCACAACTTTGCTTGCTAAAGCTGAAAGCTGCATTGTGGCAAATTCCGTTTTCTCCTTGGCCGCGGCCCGAATCTTCTGGCTAAGTAACTCAACTCCGTCAGCGAATACCTGAACACGGCTTGCCACTGCCCTGGCTACGCTCTGGGGAACATCTAGATACATATTTGCCACTTCTTCAACGAGGGTCGTATCGGTGGAATGGCCTATTCCCACCCATACCGGTATATTGCTTCCAGCTACCGCTGAAACAACCTGCTCGGTATCAAAAACCGAAAGATCTGACATTGACCCCCCACCCCGAACCAGACATATCAGGTCGATGGGATCCTTCTGCAGAAGGCCAATTGATCTTGAAATCTGGCCCGGAGCAGCATCACCAGCTGTTGAAGCTGGTCTGTATGTCACCACAAAGGGAAAGCCACTTCGTCTTAACTCCCCAATGAAGTCGCTCTCAGCTGCGCTTCCTTGTGCAGTAACTAGGCCAATGCGCAAAGGGAGGATTGGTACCTCAAGTCCTCGATTGAAGTCAAATATATTGAGCTTTCTAAGCTTCTCACGGATCTTTTCTTTTTCCTGCAGGTTGGCGATTTGTGATAACCCAAGATCAATCTCTTCTATCTGAAAGGAGAGACGACCACCCTTGACCCAATAGTTAGGTTTGACCCGAGCGACAAGATTGAGACCGTTTCTCAAAGGACCCAGAGAGGTAGACAAAAGCTGAGCAAGAAGGTAGGAGGCTTTTGGCTTCCAGATCACACAGCTTATAGTTGCAACTGGAGAAGTCGAAGAGTTAGCGTCAAACTCCTGAAGATCAAGATAATGATGGCCGGATGAATTGGCTGAATAGGAGGCGACTACTCCCTTTACCCACGTACCCTCACTTCCAAAACTGTTATTTAGAGCTGACTTTACGAGATCTCCAAGTTCAGAAATTGAAAGCACTCTTGGTTCTGCGAAATCAGAAAACATAGCTAGCCCGGCCTAATCAAAATTGGAATTAAAACTATAGACAATGTTACTCAGCTCATGACTTGTTGCCACAAACAACCAGGCTGCAGATCTGCAATGTTATTCACCTCCGGTCCGCTGCCAATTGAGCCGGAAATCTTCTAACTATTCGGCAGTTAGACCAGCGAAGATGAGTCACTGCCAGCTTCATCACTTTCTTGAGGATTCCACCTGCGCCATATCAACTTATGAATCGGCACAGCCCTCGGGATGTCCCTTAACCCCGGAATGAATGGAATCGCCAACAGAAGTAGTGTGGCAACTCCAGTCAGAGAGACCGCAATCAGATCAACGTTGGGGGAATTGCGGAAACCCGGAAGCTGATACCACAAGGTATAGAGCCATAACCATGGCTGGCCCGGGTAACTTCCGGTTTCGTTCATTACTCCCCATTGGGTTCCAAATAGATGGTCTGCCTTCGCAACTGAAGCAAAATAGCTTCCATCCTCAAGAAACAACAGTGGCTTGGTAAAGTTGGTACCGTAGAACGGATGCTGAGCAAGTAGATCAGCATCAAGGGCACCTGAGCGAGCAAGAGTGAGTTCAGTTGAAATTAGAACCGGGACAGGACCATCATTTGCGTTGGGAACGCTTGGCGTTCCGCTGGGGCTAAAAGTAACCTTTTCCACCGCCTTCAGGTACGCTTTGTCCCAACTCTCCTTTTGTGATGAAGAAGCGGCATTATAAGTTGAAAGTGCACTGGCCAGCTTTGCATCAGTTGGTGCGATCTTAGAAAGTGGCCCCAGCACAAAGCTATTCGCCGGGTCTATGGGCAGTTGAACTCCCACTATCTTTTGAGGCGATATCAGCAGCGACTGCACGTTCCCGCTTCCATTGTTATAGGGTGGTCCGTATTTTGCAGTCTCACTGGTTCCAGCCAGCTCTGAAGCAGCAGTACCCATGAAATCAGCAGGAGCCACCTTGGCCCAGGTGGCGATTGTAATTGGCGGATCATTTGGAGAAGACAAGAGCCCAGCCAATCCTACAACTAAAATCAGCACCACAAGTGATGCAATGGAAGCTTCTTTGACGATATCGTATCGCCGGGTTGGCCCCTTCCAGTCCAGATTGTCAGAAACTGCCAATGCTCTTCTAGCCGCCTTTCCGCGCACCGCTTGCTTTGGCAACGGGTGGACCACGCCACGCATACGTACCATAAGCACGTGTATTCCAATCAAAAGAACCAGAACAAGGGGAAGCAAAACCACATGCCAAAGCAACATCTGCCCAAAGTTCATAAGGTTGAAAAACGCACCTACGCCAAGACCGTTAAATGCATCTTTGCCATTTGTAGAAATCCACTGTGAATCAAAGTTCTGTTGCGACAGATACCCGGTAAAACACTCAAGTACCGAGGCACCAAAAGCAATCACACCGGTAATCCAGGTGGCAGAGCGACGACCCCGCCAGGCAGCCATCCAGAATTTTCCCCATAGGTGGATAACGATAAAAGCCATAAAAAGCTCTACGCTCCACATATGCAGGCTGTTGAAGAAGTGCCCCACAGCATTTGTATGCCACCAGTCGACGCCACCTAGAGCAATCAAAAAACCCGATACAATTGCAACACCAAATGCGGCCAAACTGGCGACCCCAAAGATATAGATCCATGAGGCTACATACGCTGGTTGGGTATCTGGCAATAATTTGGATGGAGGAAGAAGCGACATTGCTTTCCGCCTGATAGTGGCAGTCCACATTCCATTGCTGAAATCAGCTGAACCGGCGGTGGAAATTGCAGAACCAACCATTGGTTCCGGATTAGAAGTCGGTTTTGCCAGTTCATCTTTCGAGCCAGGGAACGGAATGAAAAGTGCAACTATAAAAATCAACACCATCACGATTACCAGGATTAGGTTGGCTAGCGAAATCTGGATGATCGACCAACTTATGAAATAGCCAGGTTTATTGAGATTAATGAATCCAAAAAGTACTGCCAGCAAATCCATTACCGACCTCCTCTAGAGGAGCACTCGTACTGACAGCCTTGGAAACGCCAGCCACCATCTGAGGAAATACTCCCTTTTCTACATCTCTTTTCACATTGTTACACTAAATTGTCGCATATTCCAATTTGAAGCCGGTAAGCCCCAGAACACCATTCCAACTGCTCTGATACTAATGTATACCTAGCGTACATTATCAGGTCATACAATTTTGTTTTGAGTTATACCCTTATTTTTTACACCCTCATCGAGCCGTGGGATAGATTGCAAATAAGCTTACTTTTGTTGTGAAATACAACTTTCAATCTATTGGCCATAGTTGCAGACTTATTTATAGGCAATAATATTTGCAGGGAATAATAGGTCTTGTTTCTAGCTCAACAAAACATCCGTTTCCTAAAGGGGGACACAATTGCCAGCGAATAACCAGAAGTGGATTGGCCAATCAATTGAAAGATTTGAGGATCAGAGCCTGCTTAAGGGGGAAGGCAAATATCTGGACGATATAAACCTTGATGGTCAGCTATATATGAAAGTATTCCGTTCCCCGATTGCCAGAGGAACGATTCGATCGCTTCAGACAGCAGAGGCCTCAAAGATACCCGGAGTTGTGGCAATCTTTACTGCCAAAGATATTGAGGGAATGCTTAATGCTCCAGTGGTAGCTGCAGCTCCCGGGGTCAAATTAGCGGAGCTGGACATGGTAATCCTTGCCAAAGACAGAGTAAATTACGTCGGGGATCCGTTGGCCGTCGTTATCGCCACCTCAAAGGCAATTTGTGAAGATGCAATTTCAATGATTGAGCTTGACTACGAAATAGAAGTTCCGATAGTCAGCACCGCCGAATCGGTATTGGATCGCGACCTGATCCATCCACAACTTCAGAGCAATGTGATGATGCAGTGGGATAAAAAATCTGCCAACTTCGATGCCTCAATCGCCAAAGCCGACCTGGTGGTGGAGGCTACCTTGGAGCTGCCAAGGCTGGTTGCAGCCCCAATGGAACCTCGTGGTTGTCTTGTCAATTACCACCAGGAATCTGACAAGATAGATCTATGGGCTTCAAGCCAGGATCCTCACAGGCCAACCATACAGCTGGCTCATGCACTTGGGATCCCGCAAGAAAATGTCAGGACCATCATTCCAGAAGTTGGCGGTGCCTTCGGTTCTAAAGGCGGTGCACCACAAGAATACATATTGGCCTGTGCCAGTTCCAAGATGTTAGGCCGACCAGTCAAATGGACCGAAGACCGCACGGAAAACTTTCTCGCTTCATATCAAGGTCGAGGAATGAGCGCAAACATCAAATTAGGGCTCACTTCCGAAGGAAAGCTTTTAACAATTGAAGCCAATATTCTTGCCGACCTCGGAGCCTACCTCTTTCCATCCACCCCAATAGCTCCCTATACCGCAGCCACACTGCTGTGTGGGGGATATCGAATTGAAGCAGTCAATGTCTCACTTCGTGGCGTAGCAACGAATAAGGTGCCAACCGGACCTTATAGAGGTGCAGGACGTCCGGAAGCTTGCTATTTCATTGAGCAGATGGTCGACATCGCATCAAGAAAACTGGGCATAGACCCGCTTGAGTTGAGAATCAAGAACTTGATCTCCCAAGATGAATTTCCGTACCAGACTCCCCTGGGTCCCATTTATGACTCCGGCGACTACCAACCCCCGCTGCTACGAGCTACGGAGCTTTTGGCTCAGCACCAATTTGAAAGCGGCTCTCAATCCAATAATGAATGGATTTCATCAAAAGCAGTGGTGCTCTCGGTCGAACCTGCTGGAGCTGGATTCTGGGAAAGCGGCGCAGTTGAAATCCAGGGTTCGGGCAAAGTCATTGCCATCAGCGGATCTTCGCCTCATGGGCAAGGTCACAAAACCACATTCGCTCAAATTCTGGCCGATCATCTTGGAGTACTGATAGACACTATCGAAATCAAACAAGGAGACTCAATCAATGGACCGGGGATAGGCACTTTTGGCTCAAGGTCAGTCCTGCTGGGCGGCGAAGCCTTAGTGATTGCAGCTAAAGAGGTTAAAGAAATAGCGGCCTCATGGGCATCAAAAAAACTGGAGGCCTCTATTGAAGACCTCGTATGGGAAGGAGACGAAGTCCATGTTCAGGGAAGCCCTGAACCGAGCCTGTCCCTGTTCCAAATCGCAAAGATGATGGAGGAGTCAAATGAAACGGTCAGTCTAAAATCAGCAACAAGGTCAAATACTCCAGGACCCACATTCCCTTTCGGAGCCTATGGGGCAGCGGTAAAGATAAATACTGAAACCGGCCAAATTACGCTCGATCATCTAATAGCGGTAGATGATGCTGGAATAATAATCAACCCGATGCTTGCCGAAGGACAGATAGTTGGATCAAGTCTTCAAGGTATATCTTCCGCCCTATGGGAAGAAATGTACTACGACCCTGATGGCACGCCGATCACTTCCAGTTTTGTTGACTACCTTATACCAACCGCCAAAGAGACAGGATTTCATACAACCAGTGAATTCAGAAATACCCCCACCCCTTACACCACTCTTGGTGCCAAAGGCGTTGGGGAAAGTGGAACGGTGGGCGCACTCTCGGCGGTAGCTAGCGCCATCAATTATGGACTGGCCAGTCTTGGAGTTGAAACACACGTCGAGCCAGCCTATTCGCCTGAGAAAATTTGGAGGGCGATCCATAAAAATAAGGGGTAATGATATGGGATTCGTCCCGTAGGCGCCCACCTGGGCTAAATTGAGACACCTCGAACCTCAATGAGCGCCAAAGGAGCGAAGCCCTTTTAAGCCGCTGGACGAGTACCCAGGGTGATTGTCAAAGTGACTTTATTTGCACCTTCATAAACCACTACTGGAACTTTTTGACCCGGATGAAGTGAGCTTTCAATCGAGCTAAGTGACGAAGCCGAATTCACTGGTTTACCATCCATCGCCACTATTATATCTCCAGCAGATAAGCCAGCGGAGGAGGCCGGTGAACCAGGCTCAACTGCCACCACAACAGCTCCCTTTTGCACTGCCAGACCATATTCAAATGCAAGGGATGGTGAATCGTCTTCCACTTCGACCCCCATGTAGGCCCCCGGTGCTCCTGAAGTTCCGCCTCGTTCCAGGTTGGGTAGTTCCGCCTCAATTGCCGAGGACGGAATTGCAAATCCTATATTCTGAGCCTGGGTGCCATTGCTGGTGGTACCGGCGGTAGCAGTGTTCATTCCAACAACAGCTCCCGATGAGTCAACCAATGGGCCCCCGGAATTTCCAGGATTGATTGCCGCATCAGTCTGAATCATATTGGTTAGCGTCTCAGTCTGGTTAATGGTGGGAATAGTGGCAGTCACCTGCCTTCCCAGGGCAGAGACTATTCCGGATGTGACTGTGGGCGAACCGGCAGATAAACCCAGAGCGTTCCCGATTGCAATCACTGCGTCGCCAGGCTGCAGTGCGGTTGAACTTCCAAAGGTAACCGGGTGCAGATTGCTTGGAGGATTATTTATCTGAAGCAGGGCCATGTCGTGGCTAGGGTCGGTACCTACGACATGAGCTGGAAGCGCCTTTGTCTGACCATCAAGAGTGACAGCAACGCTGGTAGCACCCGCCACGACGTGGTTATTGGTGAGCACAAGCCCAGATTTGGATACAACCATTCCAGTACCTGCGGATTTGAATTGCTCACCGGGAATTCCATTGCCAATACCAAATTGGCTGCCACCTGAGACGCCGAATAATGTCCCGCTGGCGTCAATGGAGACTACTTCAGGCAAGACCTTTTGGACAATACTCGGTATAGATACCCCATTTACAAGCGAAGGTCCGGGCGCCAAATTGCTAACCCGGAGCTTCAGCGGAACGCCACTTGAACTATTTCCAGCCGGTGAAACTAAACGATCAACTGCAGTGCCAACCGCACCGCCCACCACCGCAGCTACAAGGACGAACACTGCAACCCACTTAATACCGATGCCGTTACGGCCAGACCATTCAATCGTGTTGGGAGTCTGATTATTACTTGCCGGGGTAGTAATTACTTGATCTTCATCACCATCAATCATTGTCTCCTCCCGTTTTCGCTTTAAATCCCATCCAGTTAAACAATCAGAAAAAACAACAATTTTGACCTTTAGCCATCCGCTATTAGATTTTACCAGCCCCTCCACTAATTCATTGGCACCACGAATCTAGATTTGCAATGACAAAAGCAGTGGCAATTGATTGGAATCGGTAGCGCTGGCCAGCGTTAAGCAAGATAACCAAGTCTCGGCCTTGTACTCGTTGCAGGAATCAAGCTCAACAATTGCTTAGCGAGACTGAGGCAACCTGCCACGCTCAACTTCGCCAGAAAACTGCGGAAACCGTTTGGGTTTGACGTTGAAACGGAAGGTCTATACCAATTTAACTTTTCAATTTCATGAACTGAGAACAGATAAATCCTCGACTTTAATGTTTCAATCAGTCCAATACCAAATGGTGAGTCGACGGCCAACAAAGTATGGTTTAAAAAACAAACGCCCATATAAGCCAGATTATGCAGTATGCCTTGGCCCAATCGGTTATACTTAGGCAAGAGCACAGATCGAAAGACCCAATGTCTCGGGTTAACAATTCGTTGTGGAACGGACTTTCAAGGAACAGTCCCCAAATCTTCAAGTACCAATCCCTGGTATTTTCTAATCAATCGCAATTTTCCATATTTTCACGGCGATATCCCATTGTAGAGCGTGTGTACACTTGCTTGAATAAGAGTGAGGACCAACGCATATTTAGCCAGCTAATTGTGCACTAACTGCTAATTTAAGTAGTTGATATGTCATGATTGATTTCAATGGCGTAAGTCTGAATGAACAGCTGTCGATGGCCCAAACATCAACAGACCCGGAAGTTCTCACCCACCTAGCTTTGCATCACCTAGAGGTCATACGAAACGCGGTAGCCTTTAATCCCGCCACGCCAGCCGAAGTGCTGGCGCAACTTGCCGAAGACCGCAATAAATGGGTCCGCTTCGCTGTGGCAAGCAATCCCTCGACGCCGTCTGACTCACTCACTTTTCTAGCAAAAATAGAAAACGTCAAGGTGCGCAAAAATGTGGCATCAAATCCGAATGCCCCGGCAACACTGCTGGCATTGCTTGCTAACGACAGGCATAAATCCGTGCGATTCGCAGTCGCGACAAATCCAGGTTCCCCTATCGAAGCGCTGGTACGGCTGACTGATGACAGAGCAAAAACCATACCCGTCGCGGTCGCTGGAAATACCAATGCAGCAGCGGAAATACTGGTAGTGCTAGCCTCAAATCGGCGCAAAAAGGTCCGGATGGCTGTGTCTGCAAATCCAAGTACACCTGCAGATCTTCTGAGCCAACTTAGCAAAGATGATAACTGGGAGGTTCGCAGAAGCGTCGCCTCCAACTTATCCACACCCAAAAACTTGCTTGCGCTGCTGGCGAGCGATCAAAAAACATCGGTAAGAAAATCTGTTGGCACCAATTTAAACTCGTCAGCTGCGGTCTTGGTCTCATTATCCGAAGACCCCAGCAAGAAAACTCGGGTATCAGTAGCGGGAAACCCCAGTACTCCTCCGCATGTTCTAGACAAACTCGCATTCAGTGGAAGAAAACTGATTCATATTGCAGTAGCAGGAAATTCCAGTACTCTCCCAGCCACCCTGTCTTGGCTAATCGCAGATCCCAGAACAGATATCCGTATCTCAGTAGCACGAAACCCCAGTATTACTCCCTCCCTTTGTGATGAGTTATCTGGAGATAGTTCATGGCGGGTGCGAAACGAACTGGCGAAGAACCCGAAATCTCCCGAAAATATCCTCTCGAAACTTGCCAACGACGAAAACAAGCCAGTTCAAGTATCAGTGGCTAAAAATCCTTCAACGCCCCAATATACCCTGGAAGCCCTAGCTGCAAATCAAAGCGTCTCAATCCGAATCGCTGCGGCAAGCAACTCAAATACCTCTGACGAACTTATTGCCAGGTTGTCAAAAGACAGCAATTGGGAAGTGCGAAATAGTGTCGCCAAAAACCCATTCGTAGCGGTTGAGCTTCTTGTACGACTCTCAGATGACAAGAACAAATGGGTGCGAAGGTCCGTAGGTGGAAACCCAAATACGCCCAGCGAAATCCTCATCAGCCTTGCAAGCGACGAAAGAGTACAAACCCGGATCGCTGTCGCCCTGAATCCAAACGTTACCGAGAATATTCTGGAAAAACTCGCAGCCGACCAGAGGAAAGAGATACAAATTGCAGTTGCCGGAAATCCAAATACTCCCGCAATTTCCCTTGTTGACTTGGCAAAGATTGACAATGGACTGGTTAGACGAAATATTGCCAAAAATCCAAATACGCCAGTTACCTTATTTGCTGATTTAGCCGAAGATCCGAGCAAATTGGTTCGCACATCCGTTGCCTATAATACAACCACGCCCTCTGCTACACTTACTCGCCTGGCCGCCGACGGTAGAGAAGATATTAGAGTGGCGGTGGCACTAAATCCAGTGACTCCTCAAGAGACACTGTCAGCACTCACATCTGATCGTAGAAAAAAGATTAGGATTGCCCTGGCCCACAATCCTAATACTCCACAAGAAGCTCTGGATCGACTGGCTACCGATGAAAGAAAATCCGTTCGTCAGGCAGTAAAAACCAACCCAAATAATCACCCTGCATCTGACGGGATATTCATAACCGATCCCGGGAACTCCGACGCTTCGGATAATGACTAAGTCTCTATCGGTAAAAGCTGCCGGCATTTCGCATCCTGAATTTCCAACTGCCTGTACTACAGACTTGAATCATCTCAAATAAGTTCGGACCACACAAACAGTCACCTGGGGAAACTGCTATTTTGCATTTAGCTTTAGCGGAATAGGCAAAACTGAAGTAATACATCAGAGACGTTCCCCCAGCCGCTTCGCTTGAGACAATCTCAGTTAGAGCGATTGTTTGAGTTCTGGGCTGTGATATCTACACTATTACCACAAACTGACTAAAAACATCCCAAGGCCGATAAATAACCGATTGTAACCCGTATGAAGTGCTGTTACCCGGAAAGTCTCAGCCAATGGCTATAAACCAAGCTTGACCAAAGAGATCTAGATGAACCTAAAGGATACATTTACGCCAATGGAGCCGACACATTCTGAATAGGGGAATTCAAAAGCACCTGTACTATAGGGCGCTTTGGCTGGTTCGAGAATCTGGCGTAGCGTGAATAACTTTTCGAAGTTGAATAATGCGAATTGAACCTATGGTCAAAACAAATGAGCCTCCGAGAGCTGCAGCAACTATAAGTGCAAGTGCAGCAGGGACTTTACCGGAAAACATCAGGAAGCTAATCTTTGTGTTATCGAGATTCTGAAACACAAACACCAAAATTACTGCCAACAGCAACAGAGCTGGAAGTATACGGGTCCAAGCCCGACTGGCACGTGTCGACTCTATTTGAGATGTAACAAACGGTAGCTCATCTACCTGTTTGGTATCTGACCTCATCGAGTCCAAATCAACTTCATTTGAAACATTTACCCCAGCCAGTGAAACATCTTGGGAAACATTATCATTAGGTGCTGAAAGCTGAGATCTTTCGGCTCGAGACTTCGAACCTGGTATTCGGATTCCCATAGGAACCCCCAATCATTGCCGAGTAATAACTCGTTAGCTCAAAATGAGCATTTCACCCATTATATCAGAGTCTGCAATGTCAGAGCCCGTCTGGCCAAGTGAGCTTGGCTTTAGCAAAAAATACAAAATGCCTTCCCAGAGCTCAAGAGCCTAGAAATCTTGGGACAGTATGGTACTTTCGCTGATCGGAAAAATGACGAACGCTTAATAAAAGGTGCGAACGCTGCCAAACTGCACCATTTCTTATAAGCGACATAGCGGCACTAGGTAGCGATTGAAACAAAGCAGACAAGATCTTCTCAGTGTGTACAGCTGGTTGAGCCCGTCTTTCAGCTGCTACAACCAATGCGGAACGCAATTTGATCCGACGAAGAGCACACCACAGCAATCCGGACTTCTCTAGAATCTCTTTAAGTAAATTGAAAACATCTCGTAGCCAATCGGCTGGGATGACTTTCGAAAAATATCGCCTGCGAAAGAAAACCCCGCGTCTAGAGTCAATAACCTGCCACAACGTACTGCATCATTAACGCGAATATATTTGCTGGCTGCCAGAATTCCGTGATATAATAATAGGTAGTAAAGATTTTACGACCGAAACACCTTATGCTAAATCAGCTCCTTGTATTTTGTAGGCTTCGGAAAATCTATCTTCTCTGAGCAGACAAGCCCGTCATCTTCCTCCTTGCCTAGGCAACTCAGGGCGGGGGGAAAAATGAATAGATCAAAGCATGTCCCATTTAAAAGTAATTCCCGTTTCAGAGCTGGAGTGGCAACCGCTATAGCAGCTTTAACCTCGATTGCAACGTTGTTGGCATTTTCAGGAACCGCTGAAGCTTCTCCGGAATTTGTCTCTCTCGGTAATGCCGGTTCCTTCGCTGTATTGGCAGGAACCGGAATAACCAACACCGGAGCCACCACAATAAGCGGCAATATCGGATCATATCCAACCGGCAGCGAAACCGGATTCTCAACCCTGACACTCAACGGCACAAACTATCCTGCTGACACCACTTCACAGTCTGCGCAAACCAGCCTTATAACCGCTTACAATTTTGCTGCAGCAGAAGGGCTCCCAACTGCGATAGCCGGCGGAACTCTTGGGGTAGAAACGTTGACCTCGGGAATTTACAATTCTGCCAACACCATCCAACTCAATGGACCTTTGACTCTAAATGGTGCCGGGAATGCAAACGCTGTATTTATTTTCCAAGCAGGCTCGGGGCTAACATCGGCTTCTGCAAGCGATATTATCTTGGAAAATGGTGCGCAAGCATGTAACGTCTTTTGGCAGGTAGGTAGCTCCGCCACACTTGGTAGTGGATCTAGCTTCCAGGGAACAATCCTTGCGTCTACCAGTATCACCCTTGGCACAAGCGCAGTTGTAGATGGGAGATTGCTAGCCAATACCGGCGACGTCACCTTGGATACCAATACAGTCACGGTGCCAACCTGCGCAGCGGTTTCGAGCTCACCCACGCCTAGTCCCACGCCCACTCCTCCTCCGTCTACTATCACTTCGTCGGCAGTCTCTAATGTACTGCCAACTTTAGGTAATTCGGTGAACGATGTGGCTACCGTAGCTGGGAACTCGACAAACGGCACCCCTACCGGATCAGTACAGTTTTACGTATGTGGCCCCGGCAGCACCATTTGCTCATCTAGCACAGGTACAGCACTTGCTCCATCTGAAGTGCTAAATGGAGGAATCGCTAACTCGCCAAACTATACACCGAGTGCAATTGGCAACTACTGCTTCGCATCTGTCTATACCCCGGCAAGCGGAAGCCCGTATGCTTCATCATCAGAAGACGGCACTATAACCAATGGTGAGTGCTTTACTGCTACTACAGCGGTTGGCATCGTGCCAGTAATAACACCTCCGGTTAGTGTCACAACCTCTGCTCCTTCAAATACCAAGCCAACATTTGGCACTTCGGTAAATGACGTTGCCAAAGTTGCAGGCAACCTTGTAAATGGAACCCCTACAGGTTCTGTGCAGTTTTATATCTGCGGTCCAGGCAGCGTACTATGCTCATCAACCACTGGCACTTTGCTCGCTCCTTCCGAAGCATTAGTTGGAGGATTTGCGACATCACCGAGTTTCACGCCGAGTGCAGTGGGCACCTACTGCTTCGCATCTGTATATACCCCGGCAAGTGGAAGCCCGTACATTGCTTCGTCTGAGGCTGGAAGTGGAGCAAACGGTGAATGTATTACCGTAAACGCTACAACCGTTGCGGCACCAATCGTAGTTCCACCCACGCATACCGGTAAACCATGGTCCGGGTGGCCTTGGTGGGCTGGTACTGCAGTTTTCGGAATCGGTGGATTAGCACTTGTCATTCCATGGAGAGCTAGACGTAATCTGCGCCATCAAAGATAACAAAAGGGCTGGCAAAATCCGGTGGTAAATTTTAGCCCTCGAAGTTTGATTAGGAGAATCCGGTTACGGTACACAATGGGTGCACTACTTTTAGCACTCGCCGTAGCCGGAATCATCTATCCAATGCAATGGCAGCATCATCAGACCACTGTTGGAAATCAGATTACAAAAAAGGATTTAGCAAAGGGAACCGCAGTCTCTTCTAAATCGGGAACCTGTACCCCCCGATCAGGACCTGGAGTCCTTAGCATCCCAGCCATAGGTCTAGTGGCACCTGTGGAATCAGGTACCTCCAATTCCGTACTTTCAGTAGCACTTGGCCATGATTCTTCGACATCGTGGCCAAGTTCTGGGAAATCTAGCCTCATTGCCGGCCATGATGTTGGATTCTTAAGCCAAGACACAAAACTCGTCGCAGGTAACGCTATCGACTACATTGAACCTTGCGCCATCGTTCACTTCGTAGTTGAAAGTCATATCATCTCTAAACCATTTCAAAGCGTCCCCATGCCTCCCAAAGGAGGACTAATTCTTGATTCCTGCTGGCCTACCGATGCTCTCTGGTATACCCCGCAAAGATATCTGGTAATAGCCAGGTATGTGTCTACGTCCATCAGCTCGGCCAAGACTCCTGGTATACCTAAGCCCCCTTCGGTTCCAATTGTCAAGCTACCGAGAGATATTCTCGCAAGTCAGTTGAGTCTAGCTACTAATCCATGGCCTATGGGGCATCTCCGGCTTAGCGGAACGCCGTCAATCAGCTGGACCCAATCTCAAGCAGCATTACAGGCTGAGACATCTGCTCTGGAACTCCTCTTCGCTCTTCGGCATTCAATTGCCAGTGCCAATCCGGCTTTGTCAAGCGCTGTAGCACCAGGAGTTCCCATTCCAGGGTGGTTGAACGGTACTCCAGGCAGTCAGTTGAACGTGTCTGAGGAGGTAAACGGATCAACCCTGATCGGAGTGACTTTATCCTCGTCAATAGATAGCAACGGAAATATCACAAGATTCTCGTTAGTTGCTGCCGTGAAAAACTCGAATCTTATAGTCAAATCCATACAAAGGCTCGGGTGAAAATCCCATTATGGAAATCGGACAAATCTATGCATACCTCAATCGAGATACCGCTATATAACCGACGACTAATGCAACACCATTACTGGCACCTTGACAAGGTTATGGGCATTGCATCCGGGTCCATCGCCACACGATATGGAAATTGACAATGATGTAAACTTATTTAGGTTTACCTTCAAGAGTAAACCTTGCATACCAGGTAATTTCCAGCGAAATGGAAACTCCAACCTATGACACAAACCGAATTTACCGGCTGGACAGCTATTAGAACGAGAGCCACCCCACATGTCTGATGATATTCAGCCCGACCTGGATCTCAACCGGGGATTCGATCCGGGTTCCTATGAACCGCGCAGACAGCAGCACCTTCTCAAGGTTGTCCTTATAACCGCCACATTCATATTGATAGCAGTAGTTATAACTATTGCGGCAGCCAGGGCCAGTCGCTATAACGCCAAAGTGGCATCATCTCGAAACTCCGCACAATCCGGCAAAATCCTAACCTCGCCAGCAATTATAAGTACCCGACCCGCACATGCCACTTCCTCTTCGGCCATACTTCCCCCGGCCGATTCATTCGATCAGATCGTAGCTACATCGACCGGCACGCTACGCCTCATTGGGGTGACCAGAGAAACAGCCAACACGGCCTCACCGGTCTGCGTAGTCTCCACCGTCAACACCGCTACATTTACAATATCCAAGCCTGCTCAGATAAGTTGCACCGACCCAGCCGCTTATGGTCGCCAGGTCGGCATAGCTACACAGTATTTCAGAGGCGGCAGCACCGGCCTTGAAGCCACCGTCGAGATCGCAAAAGTCTCAACAACGGGTAAGGTTACCAAAGGTCCGGCTTTAATGACCTACACCTCATGCTCGGACTGTGGGCCAGTCAGCGCTTACGGAGACGGCATACTCTGGATATACGATAACAGCACTACCAGCGGAGCAGAACTAGTCGAGGTGTCCGATACCACCGGTAAGTTGATAGCAACCGTTCCCATGCCCAAACTCTTCCGGCCACTGCTTGCGGCCAACAACCAGGGTCTTTTTATCGCCAACTCTCTTTATGGAGCTCGGGCACCAGGTGAAGCGCCTCCTAGCGCTCTTTACCAGCTTTCCCCAGGGTCCACAACTGCGACAGTCAAGATCGCCAACCCCTCGTTATTAGCCTGTTGGTTAACCGCAGACCCTAACCACCTCTGGATAGGAATGGGAACGCAGCACGATGGGTGCCGCCAAGAAACGATATGGCGGGATGCTGGAACAAATCCAAAACAATTGTCTCCAATACATCTTTATCTGCCTCAGCCGGTTGGAAATCAGAGCAGTGGCCTCTGGACAATCACCTGGTCGGGGTCTAAAAAGATTGCCAACTCCGCCTTGGTCACAGTTACCCCTCAGCTCTTACACATCGACCCTAATAATGGAAAGGTAACCTTTAGGGCAGTTCTCAGCCCGATACAAGTTAACGAGTATCTTTCCAGCATGCCCAACGGCAGCGAAATAGTACAAAACCGATTTTTATATCTCATCGACTCGCCCAAGGGCAAAGAGAATAATTATTCGGCAATTATCCGAGTGGATATAACTTCGAAGTAGCTAATCAGTCTTGCTTGATCTATCAGTGGATACCCTTGCATTAATTAGTGCACCCGGCTGGATTCCAACTTGTGACGAGCTGCTTGGAAGACAGATATATCTCGTCTGATTTGGCATCGTGTGAAAGTATGCTGCTGCATACAGGCTGCTCAAATCATTATTTGCCTAGGGTAGCTGCAACAATATGCAATCAGATGGTACGCCCGTGAAATGACAGTGTTGGGTTTTTTGTTGGATTTTGAATAGACCGAATCTACTTTGGACCATTAAGTACCGCCACCAACAAAACCAGCGAGATACTAGTCATACAGCGCCCAGTTTCACTAGTTCATCAATGAAGAGCTCCAATGAATTCTTCCAACGGCACTCCGGCTTGACGAAGTACGCCCGCCAAAGTGCCGCTCTTGATCTCTTTGTGGTTTAGCACGACGCATCCGATCGAACCCTTCCACAGCGCTACATGACTCCCACGTTATCTTACAACCACAAATCCGAAACTTTCTAAAGCTTGAATCGCTTGCGTTCCAGAAACTTTCTGTAGCTTAGGCACTTGCTGGAACGGCGAAGGTCGTAACCAGCGGTGCATCGTGGGGAGTCAGACCGAACTCTTCGAGATACAGACCGGTCGCTTCTTGCAGATTCTGGATGGCTTCGTCAAGCGTGTCCCCCTGAGTCGTAGCACCAGTCTCAGGGTTCAGTGCAACAAAGCCACCCTCGTCTGCATGCATCAGTACAGCAGTTAATTGCATCATGGCTCCTAACTCATTGCATCCAGCCAAAAGAAATGTTGAGACACCAAAGCGTCATCGTAGATATCAGAATACCAGAACGCAAACTGCTCCAGATATCCAACCAAGCCTGGCGTTTTTGTAATCAGGCCCTGGACAATATCCTAATAAGAGTCAAACAGAAATACCTTGATCACTGGCGTCCCTTGTAGGAGAAAGGAAGCTCCCTGTTATGGAGTCAGATAACCTAGGTGACATGCCAAAAGAACATAAGCGGCTTGGTTAGACGATTGAGAGATGGTTTGAAAAGATCATACAGCTTATCATTTAGCCAAAATCACCAATGATCCAACTGAAGTGCCGAACAATTTGACCAAAAGAGTAAAAAGATTTGCATTCGATTTAGCAATTTCAAGAACGATCGGATTCGAGCGTTACTCTATGCTGACAAACCTAACTGGAGAGTTCCTGACTCAATAGTGACTACCTAAAAGTTGCATTTGTGTATGGCCCACCCCGCTAAAAGCTGAAGATACTATTTAGCGCCCCCGGCAGGATTCGAACCTGCGACCAACTGCTTAGAAGATAGATAGAACTCGTTTCAAATGGTGCATTGTGGCGTCAGATTATTGCATATAGGCTGCTCAAATCGTTTTTTCCACCCGAAGACTGCAACCACCTGCAACAATTGGGTTCTACTTGAAACGACTTTGTTGGGTTTTTGTTGGGTTTTGCCAGATCCATTTAAGACGTTTCTAGAGTATTTCTTTGAAGACCATTACCTCCAGACTCGAGAATCCCTCAAGGTTTCAGTGGCTAGCGGTCTCACCAGATTTCAAGTCAACTGTTACTCCAAGCATAACGAAGGTCAACAGCTTCGCAAATCACTATTTATTCCATTTTCGTAGCAACCATCAACAGCAATATAAGATCGGGTTATGAGTCCTATATGAAGCACCCATATAAACCGAAACCGTCCTCCGTCAGCCTGCTTTCGCTTGCCACTTGGGTGGCTTTTAGAGATACAGCTCCAGTAAGGATTAACGTTTTAGCGGATGGTATCGCAATAGTTGGGATGGATCAGGGACGAACCCGCTGTTGTCTAGATTAGCCTAGCCGTATTCACTACTTCTCGATAGCCAATGGAATTTGCACAACCAATTGGATCCAACCCCACTTTCACCATCACCAACACCTTGCTGGCTATACATCCTCCGAATGCTGTCATACTTTGCTATACGCGCAGAAAAACGACAGGCGCTACTTGGTAGTCTTGAGAGTTCCCACTTATAGGTATAAGACACATTTGAAACAAACAACTGCACCGTTACCCACACGTATTCCTCAGCTCATGGACACCAGGGGAGCGCTCAGACTTCCCTGCGTATTCGAGGTACCACCAAGGTGAGTAGGGCATGTTTCAGTTACTTCCACGCCCAGGACTTCTGTAACTGAAACGCGCAACCAGCTGCCATAGCTCCCGCTCAATTTGCCCAATCCTGACCTCACGGTTCATTCGCTTTATCATAGTTCTGTGCTCCAGATATCTCAATCCCCGATTATTTCTCATGTTCACAAACAATATCCATGAACCGTTCCAAAATCTCTTTTTGTGCACAATCAACGTAATATTCCCTAATTCCAACTTCTGAACCTCGTGCGTGCCTGCCACTGCCACTGCAAGGTCGTACAGAAGAGCACTTTCTTCTGCGGATGGAAAGATCATATCTGAAGACTCTACAAGAGGACCTCGCACTTTGACCCGTGGAGTTGGTGATACACCAGATGAAGACTTCAAACGGCGATGTACCTTCATGTAGTAAGTTGCCGGATCAATGAAACGGCCAATTAATCGCATATCGACACCCTTCAACAATGTTATCGACAGGGATTTTGGAGAAGTCCTGAAGGCCAGCGCGCTTTACGAAATGAGATTCCATACTCGCGCACGACAGTAGTTTTTGACTTTAGAAGTATCATACTTACCTGTCGAGTTGCCAGATCGCCGGTCTGCGTTACAATCACATCAATCGGACCCTGATGGGATAAGTACGATGATAAATTGCCGTTCTCAGAAACCTTTACAAACCCGCTCTGAGGTTGACCAATCGGTATCGGACCGACAGAATCCGTCACTACAGCTGATACCGTAGGTCGTGTGGGCGGCTGCAAAGATTTGCAACTCTGTACGTTATTGACCGTCCATGTCCACATAACTTGATGACTGCGCGTCCATAATGTTACTTTAGAATTTCTGCCAGCCGCCGACACGTCCGTCGAATATAATGCATCCAGTGCATCACCTCGATGCAACATCCAGATTTGCACTCGGCTAACACTAGCCGTGCCGTGCCATGGAGTTCGGTCAACTGTAAACGTAAGGAGATACGTCCCTTCGACCTGATTCCCACCTTTCTGGTTACTAGATTCCATACGGCACGCTCCAGCTAAAAGCGATAGCCCAACCATAAATGCCACACCCGTTGTGCCTATCTCTTTTGATCTCATCGGAATCTACAGCGGTTATGGAGTATTCTCGCGCTCATCATTAATTAGAGTCAGCTAACAGGTAAATCTTGCGGCCAAATCGCCGGAGCCAGTGTAGTAGATTCCCCCTTCTTCTACCTCAGCACTTGTATTGTTGTAATATGTGTAAGTTCCAACATTTAGACAGTTCCAGTTCTCACCAGTGTAAACATAGTCCGAGTCCCCCTCGGTGGTGCCGTTACTCGCAAGCGTTTGTATGCCGTACCACCTCAATCTCTGCAGTTCGGACGTCACATACAGAAATTGCACGTACGTATTACATGACACCCACGCGTCAGCATTAGCGAGTCCTTCGTACTCCCACGGTAAATCAGCGGTGTAATCGCAAGAAGGAGAAATGCTGTCAGGACTGATTCCTGCTGATCGCTTTGGAACCAGAGGTAGGGTCTGAGGTTGCGTTGCGCCCGGTAACTTGCTCATCCCACTGCTCGTAGTCGCGCTAGCGGGCGACGCCACTAATACAGTGGCAAGGAATGTTAGCCCAGCGAAAGCGGATAACTTCACTCGTAGCTTCATCTCGAACTTCCTCTCAGCCAACTCAAGTGCTGACCGCCAACATTTCTACTAACTGGGTTTATTCTGAGTCGGCGCTCGCGATAATATATACTCACGGGAGAATTGTCAATACCTTTAAATAGGAAAGAAAATTGTAATGACACGCTGACTAGGGCTTTGGTCCGGGGGCATGCGCCATAGGCAGGTAAGCCAACGGGCCAAAGCTACATCATAAGTCAAGTCATTCGTTCGGCAATTTCTATTCGTTATCTAGCTTCGTGCCTGTGCTCCGGTAATTCAATTCTGCATCGATTGCCGTAGAGCGAAAATAGGCGAAGGTTGTAAGAACTGTGTCGGCTTCATTTTGATTCCAACAGTCGATTTCGGTCATGTGTTTTAGGACTGAAAAAGCTCTACTTCGGTTCTTGTCCTGCCTCCAAAGTTTGGCGATTCTTGCAATCATTTCCAACTCGGTATTTTCATAAATCTGTCTCTGAACGCCTTATAAGACAATTGTGTGAGAAATTAGCTCCAAAAGTTTCCCTGGTCACAATGTCATTTTTCATTTCTGGAAAAAAATATCGCAAAACACCACAAATTTACCCATTTTCAACCAGGGGCTCGTGCATATGTATAGATATATGGAAAAACACTGGACCCGAAGTTCAGTTGAGCGAAAGGCAGAACATTGAAAATTCCCGTAGAGGTATCTCGTTACCAATTTGTGGCGAGTACCGATCCGGTTGCAGAGAATGACTTTGCGACACACCAACCGAAGATGGACGTCCAATCAGGACAACCCATATTCACTACTCAGGTAGTGGCACTGGGACCTGATGGAGCTGAAGTTATAAAAGTCAGAACGGTTGGAAGGCCAGTTGGAATAGTTAGCGGTGGACAGGTACGCATTACCGGTCTACTTGCTATCACTTGGCAATCATCAGATATGAGAGCTGGAATCAGTTTCCGTGCTGAACGCATTGAACCGGTTCAGGCTAAGTCATAGGCAATTTGATTTTGGCTATTTGGGCTATACCCCGGAGGGTGACACTTCCGGGGTAATTCCAAAATCTTGATGTTTATATCAGCAGTTACCCAAAAGGAGAATCAGAAAAATGTCTCAAGATCTTAGCAGTAACAGCGGCCTAATTGATGAGGCTCTTGGTTGGTTGGTAAAAGTGATACTTCGAAGATGGATGGAACTTGGAGTTTTGTTAGGGATCTACTGCAGCTACCTCTATCTCGATAAGCGTGTAGGTTCAGTATTTGCAGTTGTGATCATTGTTGGCGTGATCTGTTTTCTGTTCTCAATTAGAACAATTCGTAGAGCAGTATTTGGCTTTCTATTTCGTCAGAGGTGGCAGCACAAACTCGAGACGGCAGTTGCACTTTCAAACTCGCCTATTTCAAGTCGTATACCGGTTGTTCAAAAAGCAGAACGTAAAAGCTCAAGCACCAGATTGACGCTGCAGCTAAAGAGTGGAACGACCATTAGTGATTTAGAGCGAATTGCACCAGAGTTAGCGGTACATCATCGCCTTGGTGCAGTACGAGTTGAGCCAAATAACCGTGATTTGTCAGTTGTATATCTCAAACTGATAAAGGGATCTCCACTTTCAGATGGTGTAGCTCTGTGGCCAGGAAAACCAGGAGAGATTCGTTCGATTCTGGCAGGTGTTCCGATTGGAATTGATGAAGAGGGTGAAATAGTAACCCTATATTTAGCTGAACGTAGCTTCTTGCTCGGTGGTGAACCGGGATCTGGAAAATCAGTTACCTTGGCAAACTTTCTGGCTTATCTGATTCAAGATCCAACTGTAGATCTTTACATCTTTGACGGTAAACCACCGGAACTTCTCTCCTGGAAGCCACTGGCTAAGGGATTTGTGGGAACTGACATAAATGCAGCTAATTCAATGCTTGATACTTTGCATGATTTGATGAATGAAAGGTACAGGGTACTTGAAGAACTAAGAGTCAAAAAAGTAACTCCAGATCTTGGACTTTCACTTGTAGTTGTAGTGATAGATGAGTTGCCCTATTACCTTCGAAATGTTGATGTTAGAGCTGCAAAGGAGTTCTACAACAAACTTCAAGATTTGATAGCTAGGTGTAGAGCAGCTGGGATAGTAGTGATACTCAGTGCACAAAAGCCCTCAACTGATGCAGTACCAAGTTTACTTCGTGATCTTATTCCAGTCAGGTTGGCATTTAGATGTTCAACCGGTGATGCTTCAGACACAATACTTGGTAATGGTTGGGCAAGCCAAGGTTACTCGGCAAGTTCAATACCACTACATGACCGTGGAGTTGGATTTGTACTTGGGGAATCTTCTATACCAAAGCTGTTCAGATCATTCTGGCTTGATGATGATACTCAGTCAGAGGTAATAAAAGCGGCACTTGAGTTACGAGGTTGGTCGGGTTCAGGAGATTCAGGAGATCAATCGGATTCAGGAGATTCAGGAGATTCGTCGGGTTCGGGAGATTCGTCGGATTCCTCGGATTCAGTAAATACACCGGATCAATCGGATTCGTCGGATTCAGGAGATTCGGGAGATTCGTCGGATTTAGGAGATTCTGCTAATCCATCAAGAAAGGGATGGAAATAATGGAGATGAGTGACTTCTTGGTAGATGAACTGATCTCAAAAGTGTCAGAGGGTTCAAATTGGGAAGCACTCAATCGTGCAGCTAAGACTTCCAGGTACTGTTCAAGACCAATACATCTAGCACCAGCTTCGCATTTGCTAGATGGAGATATAGCCAGTGCTGCGTTGGGGCTGAAACCAGATAATTACCAAGGGCTATATTCAAAAGCCTGTGGATCACGGCGTCATAACCTTTGTCCATCGTGTTCAAAGATTTATAAAGGTGATGCCCGTCAGTTGATCGGATCTGGACTTATTGGTGGAAAAGGAATCAGTGAGGAAGTTTCTAATCACCCTCAGATATTTGCAACCCTTACTGCACCTAGTTTTGGTCCGGTTCATAGGTCAATATCTTCAGCTGGAAAACCAGAGCGTTGTCACCCAGGACCAAGGAGTTACTGTCCCCATGGAATGACACTTAGTTGCACTGAGCGCCATAGGGAAAATGATGAGATTGTCGGATCCCCTCTTTGTCCTGAGTGTTATGACTACAAAGGTGCTGTGATCTGGAACGCAATGTCAACTAAGGCTTGGCAACGTACAACAATATATTTACGACGTGAACTTGCAAAGCTGATGGGAATCTCTGAAGCTGAGCTAAAGAAGTTGGTACGAATCTCATATGTCAAGGTAATTGAATTTCAAAGACGTGGGTTGATTCATCTCCATATAGTTATCCGTGCTGATGATCCAGAGAATGTGGAGCTAAAACCGTCGATTTCTATTTCGACGGACAAATTGGAACTGGCATTCAGGCTCGCTGTAAAGCGGGTAAGGGTTCCGGTTGAATTTGGTGAAGAAAAACGAATAATTACCTGGGGTGAGCAAATTGATACTCGGGCAATTGATGCGGGATCTAATGGACCCGGATCTACAAAAGCTGTAGCTAACTATCTGGCCAAATACGCAACCAAATCAGCTACAGAATCAGCTGGGTTCGAAAAGCGTTTCAAAGATGCTGGCCAAATTGAATTAGCTAAAGTATCTCCACATTTACGAAAGATGGCACAAACAGCTTGGGAACTGGGTCAAGATCCAAATTACAGTTCACTCAATTTGGCAATGTGGGCTCATGACTTAGGACACCGGGGACACTTTTTGACAAAATCTCGTAGGTTCTCTGTCACCTTCAAATACCTAAGAGAAATCCGTAGTAACTGGCAAGCAGCTGAGCATATGGAACACCAGGAATACCAGGACAATGACGGCTTCTTTGGTTCTGAAGTCGAACTTATTTTCGTCGGCCAGGGTTGGCTATGTGCTGCTGATGCTTATTGGGCGTCAAAGCTTAGGGCAGATCATGAAGAGGCCAGAGTACTTGCCTGGGAGCAGTTTATGGAAGAGAGAGAACTGGAAGGAATGTGGTAATGCCTAGTTCGAATTTAGAGAAAGACAGTGGATTTGAGAGGAAAGCATTTCTTGATTTCACAAATTCCCAGTTGATCAGAAAGGTGCTGTCATGTCGAGACATGTGATTACTCGAGCAAAACCGTTCATGTCGGTAAATGAAGTAGCAATAGTTCTTTGCGTGTCAAAGGCTACGATTCACAGGTCGCTCAAGCGAGGTGACTTTCCGATCTCCCACTTTGTCATAAACGGAACAATCAGATTCCTAAGAAAAGACGTGGATGCATTTTTAGGTGTAAGAGAATCTGGACTGACAGGTACCGATTGAAATGGTGAACTGTAGGGACTTGTCTTACTTGAGATTCAGCTATTGAGCAGTCGTCCTACTTCGTCGGCTACTTTACGATCCTCGTCTGAGATTGGATCGGTGTAATGTCTTGCCATGTGACTTGTAGACCAGCCAAGGCGGGCTTGCTTCTGACGCTCGGAAACAATGGGATCAATGACCGTTGCCTGAAAATGACGGAGTGAGTGAAGGTGAATATCAGAGGCTACCCCAGCTTGTTTTACGATCTTTTTGAAGGCGTGGGAAATACTGTCTGGATGAGGTGGAACTAGACCATCGGGTGAATAACTGAACACGAAACCGTCGTCGTCAAGTGACAATCCGCAGGTTTGAGCAAATGATGCCTGATCTTGTTGGAACGCTGCAAGTGCATTAATGGTTTCAGAATCGACCGCAACGGTTCTAATCGAAGCTCTGGTTTTAGGAGACTTCACCAGCAATGAACCTTTAGCGGTTATTATTGCCTCGTCAACAACCATTTGATTTCGGTCAAATAAAATATCTGACCATCTGAGTGCTGCTGCCTCCCCACGCCTCATTCCAGTCGTTGCCATAACCCTAATCATTGCGGCCACGCGCACATCAGATCCGCTCTCCGCACACTCGAGAATGGTCTTGACCTCTTCAAGTGTCGGAGCTCGTACAGCTTCAGTTTGCAATAGAGGCTTTGGAAGATCTGCAAGTGCTAAGGGATTGGGGATGCTTCCGCCGGACCATTTTCCAGCCAATCTTGCAGCCTTGTGCAAAATACCTCTAACGTGCTTGACTCCTGATAATCCCAGGCCGCCGTCGGCTAGCGAACGAAAATAGGCCTCGACTTCGAAAACTCCCGTCGAACTTATGCGCTTACGACCAATACTATCTCGGATATGACGCCTATAAAATCCTTCATAATCACGAACAGTTTTAGGTGATAGATCTTGCCAACCGTTCTCTTTCCAAGCCATAATCGCATCGTTGAAGGTGGTTTTATCTCCCCAACGCATTGCGTCTTCGTTACGCTGCTGAGGATTAGATTCGAACTCCATGGCGAGTCGCGCAAGCTCTCTTTCGGCGGCCCGTTTTGTGCCAACGAAGGTTACGTGCTTGTGTTTTACTTTTCCCTTTTCGTCTCTACCTAGATAAAGACGAAGTTCCCAGATGTCTGGTTTTGCCCTCAGCCGCATAGAACCCAATTTGAACCCCCGTTGTGATTGTTGGGTTACCTGTTGGGTTTATTATAACTGACTTGGAGAATATATTCATTCGATGCTACACACGCTTGTATTATTTA
>JAJZLS010000058.1 GCA_021803345.1 Actinomycetes bacterium | reverse complement strand
CGGGCACCGATAACTCCCAAGAAGTTTTTCCACACCGCGGGAAATTTTCGAGAGCATCACGAAGACTTAGAAAGAGTCAATTGGTCTCACCCGGTAAATAAAGGCATCGTCTTTTTCCAAAATGTTGACGCCATCATTGGACCTGAAGATCCAATCGTCTATCCGGAGCAGCTGACCAAAGAGCTCGATTATGAACTGGAAATGGCGATTGTGATCGGAAAGCCTGGAAAGTTCTTCTCTTCAGACCAAGCACTTGAACACATTGCTGGCTATCTGATCTTCAATGACGTAACCGCACGTGACATCCAGCGAAATGAAATGAAAAGCGGGGTGTTCTCATTTTCAAAGGCAATAGACACTTTCTGTCCTATCGGACCCTACATTGTCACGGCCGACGAAATTGACGATCCCCATAACTTGGAGATGGAACTAAGGGTCAACGGACAAGTGCGCCAGAAGTCAAATACCAGCCACATGTCTGTATCTATCCCCCAGCTAGTCGCATATCACTCACCGCAGATATATAGCGCTGGGGACCTACTGACTACAGGAACAATAGCTGGAGTAGCTGCAAGTAGGGATAACCCATTTGACTTTTATCTAAAGCCAGGAGACATTGTAGAAGCCGAGATTGAAAAACTCGGTATCCTACGAAACCCTGTCATATCTTGGCTTGACGCCTATGGCACAGAACCACCCGCAGCCGATTCCTGGATCTAGAAACCTTATTTGAGCCGAGTAGCTCAAATCAAAAACACCTACACAGCCAATCAGCAGTTATTTGGGACTAAATGACTACATTTCAATCAAGGGGAAATCATATGACCATCAAAGCTAAGTTCACAGGTCGAACTATCGCAGCATCACTTGTTGCTGCGATGGGACTTACTTTAGCTGCATGCGGAAGCAGCAGCTCTTCTGCATCTACCACCACAAGTTCAGCATCATCAAGCAGTTCATCGACAACCAAGGCATTAACTCCGGAAACGGTCAATGTTGGAGTGCTTCCAATTGCAGACGTCGCACCACTTTATCTGGGGATGAAGGAAGGCTTCTTTGCTAAACAGAAACTTACGATAGTTCCCCATGCACTTCAAGGTGGGGCTGCAGTAGCCAGCGCAGTAGTGGGGGGAACATTACAATTCGGATTCGGAGCCACCGCAAACCTGATACTAGCCAAAGCTCATAACCTGCCACTTGAATTTGTAGCTTCTGGCGACTCTGCTGCAGCTACTTCATCTGCAGCTTGGTCGGCAATCCAGGTAAGTGGAAAGAGTGGGATAACCTCAATCTCTCAACTAGCTGGAAAGACTATCGCAGCCAATGCCACCCAGGGAGAAAACGAGCTGGCACTGGATTCAATACTACTCAAAAATGGTGTAAATCCCTCATCGGTACATGTAGTTGCTATGCCATTTCCGAACATGCCTTCGGCACTAAGCGGAGGCCAAGTCCAGGCTGTCACTGAAGTAGAGCCATTTGTATCAGCCATTGCTGCAAGCGGGGGTAAGACATTGTCTCCACTTTTCGAGGGAATGCAGCCCAGCCTTTTGGTAGCTGGATATTTCACCACCTCTTCAGAAATCGCAAGCCATCCCGGACTGGTAAAGAGATTTGTAACTGCTATGAATGAGTCACTTACCTATGCCCAGCAGAATCCGACTGCAGTCCAGGCGATCATTCCTACCTACACCAAGATTCCAGCTAAAGTGGCCTCGAAACTTAGACTGCCAGTGTGGAATGCAACTCTTGACACATCCAGCATCCAAACACAAGAATCATTGATGAAAAAGCTCGGCTGGATTACCTCTGACATTCCTGTCAGCCAGCTGGTTTGGTCTGGAGCAAATCAGTGAATTATGACTCAACTAAACTAGGTGTGAAAGCAACAGTGTGACTACAGCAATTCCAACAAGTGCAAACAAAGACCTTGGAACGGGTCGATTTCGGAAAAACAGAGGAAACTCGGCCCGTTCAATTGGTGGAATTGTGGCAGCAATTGTCATCTGGGAACTGCTTAGTTTGAGCGGAGCAGTAAATAAAAATGCACTTCCCTCGCCACCTTCTACGTTTGCAGCCCTAATAAAGAACTTCGGAGGACTTTCAAAAAGTCTGTTCGGTACGCTCGAAGCCTGGGTAATTGGAATGCTTATCGCAACTATTGCAGGAGTGGTAATCGGGACTTTAGTAGGCCGTTCACCAGTTGCAGATGCAGCAAGCGAAACCGTGGTAAGGATGATGCGCCCCCTTCCCTCACTAGCGCTCATTCCAATTGCAATTCTGGTTGCCGGACTAGGGCTGAAGATGACGGTAGGACTGGTGAGCTTCGCTGCATTCTGGCCGATCTTCATAAACACCCGAGCAGGAGTACGCCAGGTTGACAACCGCTTTTTGGAAAGTGGAAGTGCCTTGGGACTAAAGGGCTTGGAACTGTTGTTTCGAGTGATACTTCCAGCAGCTGCTCCGTTGGTAGCTGGAGGAATTCAGATCGCAATAAGTATCGCACTTATAGTCACCATCTCAGTGGAGTTGGTGGGAGGCACCGGAGGCCTGGGGCAATTTGTACTGCTAGCCCAGCAGGCCAACGCCCTTTCGGAGATGTTTGCCGGGATTATTGTAGGTGGATTTATCGGCTGGCTTCTAAATGTACTGTTCATGAATATTGTCGATCGAGTACTTCCCTGGCGAACTCAAGGTGAGATAAATTGACATCAACTCAGAACGTAGCTACAGCGGAACAAAAATCCAGATTCTATAGCTTCTCACTCGGATGGCTAGGACTTCTAGCACTGATTTTACTGTGGCAACTGGCAGCAATACTTATCAATAAAACTATCTTTCCCAGCTTTACCACCTCAATTGTGGCAGCTCTACACTTGATCACCGGGCCGATATTTGAAACTGACATACTCCCCTCAATCGAACGCACCCTAGAGGGATTTCTTATAAGTGCAGTAATTGGAATAGCTGTTGGGATGTTAGTCGGACACTACAAGTCAGCTAGAAGCTGGACCACTTCAGTGTTTGACTTTCTCCGCTCTCTTCCAACCCCACTTCTGGTTCCAGTTGCGGTAGTCATCTTTGGTCTCAATGGGCATATGGTGGTAGCCACCATCGTATCCGGCGCAATTTGGCCGATTCTAATAAATACCGCCAACGGAACCTCCACAATTGAGCCAACCATGATCGATACCGCCAAGACCTATGGTCTAAAAGGGCGTAGTTTGTTTCTTAGAGTGGTTCTTCCAGCAGCGAGTCCGCAGATCTTTGCCGGCCTGAGGATCGCATTGAGTGTCTCACTTGTCATCATGGTGGTGGCCGAGATGCTAGGTGGGGGTTCTGGAATTGGATACTTCATCGCAAATGCTCAGCAATCATTTAATATCAATGGCAGTTATGGCGGAGTGATAATACTCGCCGCACTGGGATGGATCTTCGATACCTCCTTCTTGATGCTCGAAAGGCGAATATTATCATGGCAGCGTGGGACAGTTGGGGGATCGGCTAATGCTTGAACCAGTACTGAGCATCAATCATCTTCAGGTTTCAATCAGAAGCCGTGACGGTTCAATGAACGAAGTTACTAAAGATGTAACTCTTGAACTTAGAGACCACGAATTTGTAAGCGTGGTTGGCCCTTCAGGGAGCGGGAAAACCACCTTATTACGGGCAGCATCTGGCCTTAGGATGCCTTCCGGAGGCGAAGTACTTTTTGAAGGCAGGCCGGTGACCGAGGTTCCAAAAGGAATGGCAATTGTATTTCAGGAATACAACAAGAGTCTCTTCCCGTGGTTGACAATCGGGAAAAATGTAGCAATTGGAGCCAAGGAGTACCCACAACCTGAACGCGTAACTAGAGTAGAAGAAGCACTTGAGCAGGTCGGCTTGAAGGGATTTTCCACCAGGTACCCTTGGGAGTTATCCGGTGGAATGCAGCAGCGAGCGGCACTTGCCAGGGCGATGGTATCAAATCCCAAAGTTTTAATGATGGACGAGCCCTTTGCTTCAGTAGATGCCCTCACCAGAAATCATCTTGAAGATGTGGTCCAGAGATTGTGGGCCGAATCTAATTTCTCGGCACTAATGGTAACCCACGATGTGGGTGAGGCAGTATATCTAAGCGACCGGGTTTTTGTCCTTTCAGCCAGGCCATCTACCATACTTGCAGAAATTAAGATAGATCTTCCTCGACCTAGATCACACCTTGAGACTAAACAGATGCACAGATTTGTAGAGCTCCAGGCCGAAGTACTCGAACGGGTAGAAGAAGCTGGGCGGGAATCAGTGGGTCTGCCTGATGACCTCTGAAAAAGGAATAAATCCAGAATCACCCACAGTAGGCCAAATAATATTTGAGTTGTGGCGAAAGCTTGGGATGACAACAATATTTTCCAACCCCGGCTCAACCGAGGTCCCCCTCCTGCGCCACATGCCAGGTGATTTCGATTTTGTGCTCGGGCTTCACGAAGCTTCAGTTGTCGGCATGGCAACTGGATACGCATTGGCAACCCAAATTCCCGCGCTTGCGCTACTTCACACTACTGCAGGGCTGGGAAACGCAGTCGGAGCAATTGCAACTGCCCGAGTGAACAAAGCCCCGCTAGTGATTACCATTGGCCAGCAAGATCGGCGACATTTGATCAATAACCCCTTTTTAGCTGGTGAGCTAAAAGACCTGGCCGGTAAATATCCTCTCAGTGTTTACGAACCCATACTTGCAAGAGATGTACCCACTCTGATGGCTAGAGCATGGCAGCAAGCAAGATCCCGAAATGGTCCCGCTTTGGTAATAGTTCCCATGGACGACTGGGATTATTTATCAGATGATCCCATATTGGCCACGCCACTTGAAATAGAACCAGCTCGTATCCAGACGGAGCAGGGGGTGGAAAAACTGATCCAGATGATCTCCAACTCGAGCACACCTGCTCTGGTGGTAGGCGCTGACGCCGACGATCCTGATAGTTGGAGGTCTCTCACTGAATTGGCTGATAAGCTAAACTCTCCGGTATTTCAGGAAGCCTTCGGGGCACGGGCTGGATTTCCTCAGGATCATCCGCTATTTGCCGGACACCTGCCCAGCGGTAGAGCCAAACTGCGGGAGGTTCTCTCAGACTACGATTTGATATTGGCAGTTGGTGCTCCCGCGTTCCGCCAATACCCATTCGAGGATGGCCCATTCGTGCAAAGGGGGACAAAAATAGCCGTTGTTGGAGATGACATTTCCGTACTGCAGTCAAGCACCGCTGACTTGGCAGTACTGGGAGCAATATCTGACATCTGCTCCCAGGTTGCACGAATAATCGAGACAAGATTCGGCCTACCCCCCCAAGATCTAAAAAGCAGCAAAACCGGAGATTCATCAAAGACTTCGGGCGGCAAATGTGTACGATAGTCTGGCGTCTAGAGTTCCGCCTGAGACGATTATTGTTGAAGAGTCTCCGTCTAGCAAACCTGAGCTGCACAGGCGTATAAAAGTTCGCCGATCGATGAGATTTCTAAGCGCAGCAATGGGAGGTCTTGGCTTTGCGATGCCAGCAGCAGTTGGGCTCAGGATGGGTTGTGATCGTCCGGTCATAGCGATTGTTGGGGATGGCTCATCTCAATACTCAATCCAAAGCATTTGGAGCGCAGTAGAGTACCAGGTTGGGGTGTTATTCATAATCATGAATAACGGGTCGTACTCAATTATGGACCGATTGGCAGAGATGCAAAGCTACAGTAGGAAAGTCTGGCCACCACTCGGTCACATCGACATTTCAAAATTGGCCCAAGGATATGGCCGCGATAGTCTCAGAATCGAAAATCAATCCCAGCTAGACGACGCCTTTACCAGTCTGATCCCCAAGCTATCTAGCCTTTCATCGCCAGTTCTGCTTGACGTTCAGGTAGAGAGCGATCCCACTTTCGAGCCATAGACGATCGCTTAGATATTACTCCCAATACTGAGCTTAGTATCGTTGTAAATTGAAGCAATCATACCGTAATGCGGATATTTAGTACCTGCGTTGACAGCTGCAGCAAATACGCTCACAGGCCAACATAATCGGGATTTCCGTCCAAATTTAGAGTCTATTTACAATGAGCTGACGTATTTCGACTCTTACAGAAGTATCTCTCCCGTCCAACTAGGGAAACCACGACAGAGTCAATCGTTGCAGGATGCGAGATGTTAAACTCACAAGATACCTACCCCAGCACCAATGAGCGACCTCCGCATACGTATTGATTAATACAAAATCAACCGATAACCCACCTCCCTGAATTGTCAGACCAAGCGAGCTAGCGATACTTCCCTAATCTCTTGATGCGAAATCCATCCGGTTCTTGCCTCCTACTGCAGCACAGCGAAAAACTTCGACTAAACAGCCAACCGGACATCTCAAAAACCGCCATAGGCTATGGATTTCATAGGAATTCGACTAGAAGATTTATTTGATGGTCGCCCTTCGCTCGTTAATTGCACGCGCTCGCAACTCCTTGATGCGGGCAATGTCATGCACAGGTTCGCGGAATCCCGCCAATACCAGCTATACACTGGGTCCATGCCGTCTCACGATGGGAGCCTCCACCAAGCTAACCACTATATTTACAAAAAGTGCAAGTAGACCTGCCACTACAAGCAGTCCATATACTTCAGGTGAGTCAAAATTTTGTTGAGCAGAAACGAGAAGAGAACCCAGACCTGAAATATTGGTTATAAATTCCGCCAATATAGTTACGATCAACGCTAATGGTGCAGCTACCCTAACTCCCAGAAGCACCGACGGCAGAACCGACCCGACTATCACACTTTGTTTACGAAATCCCCTTAGACCTACATTTGTAATCACATTTGACAAAACAACACTAACTCGCCGGATCTCCGCCCTTGTATTTAAAAGTATCGGCCAAATACAACTAAATACCACAATTACCAAGGCCATCTTGGAGTTTGTTCCCAAAATTATTGCTGCAGCAGGCACCACTGCTGCAGCAGGAAGGTTGCGCAGAAAATCCAAAACTGGATTAAAAGCACTATCACCCCATTTAACACTCCCAATCGCAATTCCAAGCACAGCACCGATTAGCGTTGCAACAATAATCGCCTCAATAAATGTCTCACTTGTAGCGACCAAGGATGGCCAAAGCGTACCACTTCGCTCGATCTTGACAACAGCATCCCACCACAGACTTGGACGAGGAAAAAATACTGAATGTGTACTACCAAACAGTTGCCAGATTGCAAGCAGAATAACCAGGGGGACAAGCCCTCTCAGTGGTGCCACACCTTTCCCATCATCACGCCTGCTGATTGTCATCCGAGCTACTTTTCTCATTACAGACTGCTCCATTAGTTCTTCTCAGCTGATTTTTCGGTCGACAGTATCCGACGAGCCGAAAAAATAAATAACCCATTTAAGAGGTATCCAATGACGCCAGTCACAAGGATATAAACAAACATTTGAGCTGGATGAAGAGCTTGCTCAGCATTTATCAGTGCGTAACCAATCCCATTTGGCGTGCCAACGATCTCCGTTACTATCGCCAATACTAAGGACAGGCCGAGACCTAATCGAAGCCCTACCAAAATAAGGGGAAGAGCCGAGGGTAAAATCAGTTTCCAGACCCTTTCAACTCGAGACATTCTGATAATTCTTCCAATATCTAAAAGCTCAGAACGAGTTTGACGAACTCCAGAGACCGTATTTACTAAAATTGGCCATAGCGCTGCATATGTGGCGATTACAATCTCAAGTCTCAAGGTAAATCCAAAAATAATTACCCCAACCGGAACGAGTGCAATTATCGGCAATGAGCGCAAAACATCCACGCTGGCCATAACCCCCTTCCAGACTGGCAACGATAGACCGATCAAAAGACCAAATAAAACTCCCAATATTGTCGCAATAATCCAAGCCACTAAAGTGACAATGACCGTGTGTGATAGATTGCCGTAAAACCGACCCGAGTTTGCAAGCCTCAGAAATGCTTGCGCAACCGCGACTGGGCTAGGAAAATAACGAAAACGAATAATCCCAGTGACAATTGAAAGTTGCCACAAAATAAGGAGGATTATTGGGGCAAACCAGCCAATAAACCTAGACTTCGTCTTGGTTTGTGCCATGAACTCGTCTCATTTCACCATGGACTTCTCTGCGGAGGCGGAGAAACTCATTTGATTCCTTAGTATTTATCTGATTTCGCTCATCAGATAAAGGTATATCAAGCTGGTACTTTATCGTCGCGGGACTTCCAGCCAATAGCACTAACCTGTCACCCAAATATACGGCCTCATCGATATCGTGAGTGATAAAAACGCAGGTAGTTTGGTAATGAGCGCGAACTCGCAACAACTCATCTTGCAATGATTCCCTCGTCATAGCGTCAAGTGATCCAAACGGCTCATCGAACAATAGCACCTGCGGATTCATTGCTAAAGCTCTTGCTATTTGAACTCTCTGCTGCATGCCTCCCGACAGTTCCCAAGGGTAGGAATCCTTAAATTTACTAAGCCCCACTACTTCTAAGGCCTCAGTCACTCTTTGGTCACATTCATCCCTCGGCAGTTTGCCCTCCACACCAAGTGAGACATTTCTACCCACTGTCCGCCACCTGAGCAAGGAATTTACATAGTCTTGAAAAACCAGTGCTACACCTTCGGCTGGACCAGACAGTTGGCTACCACGAAACTTAATACTTCCGGAATATGGTATCAAACCGGCCATTGCACGTAGTAAAGTCGTCTTTCCAGTTCCCGATGGACCAACTACCGATAAAAACTCGTTATTGGCAACAGTGAACGAAAGTGAACTCAGGATCGTTCGATCCACCCCGCCAGTTTGCAAACTAACAGTGAGATCTTCAACTTCAAATACAGAATCACCCTGACCCAATAAACTGCCATTTACCGGGTCATTGCGACTTCTTTCCCCCATAAAATTAACCAAACTACCCGTTGACCATCAAAGAACTAATGGACGGTGGATTGGCTATTATACCGAGTTTTTGCATTACAGTCGCCCATCTGGCCAAATCATTAGGTCTTAGAGAGGTATTATAAATCGGCAAAGCGAAGTTCTTAATCACTGCCTCAGGTAAACCTGTGTACTTGACCAATACTGCTCTTGCAGCAGTATTGTTTTGAGCTATGTAAGTTTGAGCCTGATCCAGACTGGTTACCCATTCTTTAATAGCCTGAGGATGTTGCTTTGCCCAGCTACTACTACCAATCCAAAATATACTTGCCAGCTTTGATCCAACTGCGTCGTATGGATTCAATAAAGGGATGTTACCAGCCTTCTTAAGTGCAGTAATAAACGGCGGAACAGTAATCACCGCTGGCACATTTCCCGCTTTAAGGTTATCAGCCATGGTGGGCGCAGCCATAGTGACAAGCTTGATCCCTTTCGGGTTAAGTTTGTGAATTAACAAATCATATTCGAGGGCATACGTAAGAGTTCCATTTAACGTCAGGGTGCCAATAGACTTACCTTCCAGATCAGCTAGAGAATGAATTCCACTTGTTGGGCTTACCATCACCTCCCCGGTTGGATTGGTTGGAGTACCGATGGAAGATCCTGACACTTCAACAACTGGAAGTCCTGATTTTGCTGCGCTCAACAGTTCGGTAGGAGTACTCAACACGATGTTAAATGTGTTGCCAAGAGCACCAGGCAAAGTGGAAAGATTTTGAATCTTCGTAAATTTCACATCAAGGTGATTCTTAGCAAAGATACCTTTGTCCTGGGCTACCCAAGCTGGCAAGGCTGTAGCATTCGGATCAAACGCAACATTCACCACAGTAGTAGCAGTGCTAGACGAACCACTCGTAGAAGTCGGCTTAGAGCTACTTGTGGTCGAAGATGCCGATCCACAAGCCGCCAGCACAATCGAACTGATGGAAATGATAGATGCTATCGCCAAATGATTGGCTTTAAATCTCGACATAAAACTCACTCCCTAATAAATGGGGGAACATCTATCTCGGTGTTACAAAAATATCCTCGAGGAAATCGCTTGCCCGTACCTGTTGCTAGCAGACTTCGAAACTTTCCCCCAAGGATTTCTGTCTAGCCGAGACAATATCTCCTCTATGCGAGACACTATCATAGCTCCTGTTTACTGTCAAACAGCTAGCCAATTAACCACGGCGGATCCCCAAATCAACTCAGCGCGTGATAAGTGAACTTCAGATACGACCTATTGTCGAGTAGCTTCATACGGGATTGATATCGAAGAATGTACAATTAGGTCCGACCAGTCGGCAATATCGAGTCCAAAGAAATCCAAATTGATCCAAATTAATCGACATCATATCAGCTTTGGATTGGCTAATTACCAATGTCGATGTTCCTTTCAAAAACTTCACCTCTGTCCAAGCCTGGGCTTGGAGCTTCAGACAGTTTGTGAGTCAACTCAATACTCAAGTAAATGCCGCTTCCCGGCATACGACCACATTTTGACACCGGAAGATAAATTCAGTGCTAACAAGTTAACTTTGAAGTCTGCTTAGCCTTTGACGCATCCATAGCGGCCTGGACAATCTCCGGGTAACTGCCGCAGCGGCAAATATTTCCCTCCAGGTGATTGTAGATCTCCTGCTCCGTCGGAATCGGGTTCTCGCTAAGGAGTTCGCTTACCATCATGACAAAGCCAGGTATACAGTAACCACACTGGGCCGCGCCATTCTTTATGAATTGGCTAACCACAGGATCGTCATCTGCAAGACCTTCGCTTGTCAGAATTGAGGAGCCATTACACCTACTCGTCAACACTAAACAAGAGCTAACACTTTTCCCATCTACTAGAACGGTACATGACCCGCATGCTCCAACCCCGCAGCCTTCACGGACACTGCTAAATCCAATGTGCCTGAGAGTGTCGAGCAGAAGCTCGCTGTCGGAAACTTCAATTCCGACGTCTCGACCATTGATCTGAAAAACCATATTCATCTTCTCAGTCCCCTTCTCCAGCCATCGCCATTAGCAGTCGTTCTGGCGTAAGTGGCAATCTAGTAAAACGAATTCCGATGGCATCCCGGACCGCATTAGCTATTGACGGAGCTATTGGAATAATTGCGGTCTCTCCAACCCCCTTGGCCCCAAAAGGTCCGGTTTGATGCGGATTCTCTATAATTATTGGAGTCAGCCGGTCAGGAAGGTCCTTTACGGATGGCAATTGATAGTCAAGCAACGTCCCGTTTATCATCTGGCCATGATCCATCACAATCTCATCAAACAGCGCATGACCTAATCCCATTATGGCCCCGCCTTCAAGCTGCTGCTTTACCAGTGCAGGGTTAATTGCCCGGCCAACATCACCCGCAACTGCTAGGTGTGCTATATGGATTCTGCCCGTCCTGGTGTCAACGCCAAGTTCCACTGCAGCCGCTCCAGCAAACCAATGTTCGGTGACCTTGACCGATTGACCAGTCTCTTTGTCATAGGGGATCCATTCAGTGGTGAAATTTGATTCCGTCGTCAAGGTTGTGCCAATAGCGCCAAAATGCAGCTGCATGATTTCATCAATCGAGAGATATTTCTGGCTTGAACTGGCAACCACACCACCATTAGTCAGTTTGCAATCAGTTTCGGAAACACCCAAAAGCTGAGCGGCGATAGAAATGAGCTTCTCCCTCATGCGTTCGGCCACTTTCTTTACAGCGTTGCCAGTGTGATAAGTGGATCGGCTACCAGCAGTTATGGTGTCATAGGGGGTGATGTCCGTATCTGGGTTTACGACCCGAACCTGATCTGGTCCGAGACAAAGAATCTCTGCGACAATTTGGGCCATAATGGTGTCGCTGCCTTGACCCATGTCAACGGTAGATATTAACAGGGTGGCACTGGCATCCTGATTAAGCTGCAGTACCGCGTTTGAAATCGTAGGAGTCAGAACTGCCTTTATACCAACAGCCACACCGCGTCCCCACCTCCATGGTCCACGGGCTCGCTCAAGGGGCGTATTCCAACCAATTGCGCTTGTAACGGCGTCCATGCATCCAACAAAATCTGCGCTGTGCATGACCGTGCCCATCGGCGCAACATCGCCTTCCCGTAGCAAATTCTTCCTGCGAAACTGGGCAGGATCCTCGCCAAACTCTCTTGCAAGTTCATCTACAAGGGACTCGTGCGACCAAGTAACCTGCGGCACTCCAAATCCTCGAAACGGTCCAGCAGATGTCTTATTGGTATAAATACAACGGGAGCGAACGCGAGCATTTGCAACCTTATATGGTCCACAGGCAACCATTCCCGATTTCGAGGCAATCCTCGGACCGATATCGGCATATGCGCCAGTGTCGTAACGGACATCCGCCTCAGCTGACACAATCATCCCAATAGAATCAGCCGACATTTGAGAGCTGACCGCTACACCATGTCGAGTCGTCAATACAAAAGTCTCTTCCCTGGTAATCTCCAACTTTACGGCCAGTTTGTAGGTCCAGGAAATTGCTGCAACTAGCGGCTCCAACCGGTCATACATTTTCGATCCGAAGCCGCCACCCAAAGGCTGAGTCCTCACTCTGACTTGATTCAATCTGATGTCCAGCATCGATGCAAGCGCTTGTCGTACATACGAGGGAGTCTGAGTGGTAGTAACCACTTCCAAACGATTCCCCTCCACCCATGCTGTGGTGCTAAACAATTCTATGGCCACATGCGACGTGGGTGGACACCAGAACTCACCAGATACGGTTTTATCAGAGTTAGCTTTCGCCTTTTCCACGTCACCGGAGGTCAGGTTATACTCATAATTCACGTTTGTCTCACCACGCCCCTGGAGGTGCTTGAGATCACTAAATACTGACGATGGCCTAAGATGCTCGTGGACATAGTCACTTCCACTTATTGCATCGTCGACATCCAGAACTGCTGGAAGCTCACCATATTCGACATAAACCTCATCCGCAGCAGCTCGAGCTGTAATCAAATCTGTTGCGACTACAACCGCTATCGGCTCACCTACATAGCGAACCTTATCAATTGCAATTGGGGGCTGGTCCGCAAACGCAGGTCCGGTATAAATTAGCTCACCATAGATACCAAACAGGTCAGCGCCTGTTACCACTCTCACGACCCCTGGCATCTCTAAAGCACTACTAATGTCAATATTTAGAATTCTTGCATGAGGTTGACTTGCGCGATGAACGCCGAGGTAAAGACACCTTGGAACTGGCAGGTCAGCTGTATAACGAAACGTTCCCCTTACCTTGGCTTCAAGATCTGAACGCTGCCAACTCTGGCCCACTGCTGCTGCGTCATTCTCAATTTCCAAGTTTGTCAAATCACCGCCCATTGGGTACCTCCTTCCAAGCGCTTCTAATCGCTTCCTCAACTGCGACACGACCTAATCTCAACTTGTACTTCACGCTTCCTCGCACATCAGCAATGGGATCCATCAACTCCATCGCTTTAGATAGTGACGCTTCCAGCGTCTGATCCAAATTGAGATTTCTAATATCGACCGTTGCCATCACCGGAGTGGCTGCCAGCGCACCCAAAGCCAATCGCAAAGTATGAACACCGTTGTCATTTTCCATCAATCCCACAGCAGCAGAGGCACTTGGCCAATCGTTTGCACTCAAACTAGAAAGCTTTACAAAACTGGAACCGGCAAGATGAATAGATCTTGGAATCTCAACCGCTGTGACAATCTCCCCTGCTGAAATATCAGTAACTTGAAAGTCAACAAAGAATTCCTCTAATGGAACTTTGCGAATACTATTTCTCGAGGTAAGTTCCACGCTGGCTCCAAGTACAAGCAAAGCCACGGGAGGATCCAGTCGATAATCACCATGAGCAATATTTCCGCCTACAGTCGCTGTATTGCGGACTCTGGGGTTCGCAACTTTGGCATACGCAGATGACGCAAGCGAGAATAGCTCCCTAATCTCCTCACTCCGCTCCATCCTGCGCAAGGTTACCATCGGACCTACCCGCAAAAAGTCATCTGTAAAACTTATCTCGGCGAGTCCGGGAATCCCAGATATATCGATAAAGGAGCTTCCAACAAGAATCCCCTGTTTTAGAAGAATCTGAAGAGCAGTCCCACCACCATAAACTAAAGCCTCTTCGTGTTCCTCTAAGAGACTGCAAGCCTCTTGGAGGCTCTGAGGTCGAAATACATTAGGTCTCATTTTTTTCTCCTGAAACGATTAACCAGTCGCCAGACCCGCACCAAGAAACCTACCGAATCGGTATTTCCATTTACTGCAAACTGATCGACCTTTAATCTTTGCGCTTCATCAGGCAAAGGTGACGGCGATAATACGGCTGAAAGCTCTCCGACAGATATTTGCGCTTGCGACTCGTTACAAGCGCGCACTACGGCTGAAACAAAATCCCTCTCAACTTCGCTGGTACGTCTTCTAATGATGGATTCTCCTAGTCGTCCAAGCTTCCCCCATAGTGCAATTTCCATCTGATAGGCGACATCACACCCAGTATCACGTGGTTTCAAATCCAGACTGATAGTAACTTTGATAGAACTACCCAGGCGACGATCCTCACCTGACAAAACCGCCTTTATTCGGTTAGGCCGGTCAAGCTCAACGATTTCGGCCGCGAATCGGGCACTGAATTTGACGTGTGCTACCTCATTTGTCAGGCCACCCTGATAATGGAGGTCATCAATTCGTTCAAGGTCAGTACAACCTGGAATGCATTGCCTCATCACCTTTGGATCAAGAAAAATATCAAAAACGTGACTAGGATCGCTTTCAATGCTAAAGTCTGAAGAAATCTGCAATTATTGACCGCCTGACAAGACCTTATGTTCTGTGCAATAGACACTAGTCTGTACGACACCCCATGTCAACCATTTTGGTCTAAGCGATCGGAGTTGCAGAAGTCTGGTTATTACAGATTGACGAGTTAAAACTAAGATAAAGATTGGATCGAACCTTATGAGCACTAAAACTGATCTTGGCCATGATGTGTATAAACGATTTGCAAATTTTGGCGTTGCGAGCATCTACGAAGCATCAAATAAAAATGGTTTGATTGACTTAGATCTTAAACAAATAATTCCCACTAGTCGGATCGCCGGACCAGCACGAACTTTGCTACTCAGCTCCGGTGGCAACCGCTCTGTGCATGAAGTTATGAAATATATCCTTCCCGGCGAAATACTGGCTATTTCCATGGAATCTCCAGTGCCGCTGGCTCTTATCGGCGAGCTCCTCGCGCTCCAAGCGCAAAAGGCCCAGGTAGCTGGAATTCTCATCAATGGAGCGGTCAGAGACACAGACGCTATTCGCGAGCTGGGATTACCGATCTGGTCTCGGTGGATTAGCGCACGGGCGGCTGCAAAAGATGAAATCGGCCAGATGAATGTGCCGATAACTCTTGGAGGCGTGAAAATCATGCCAGGCGACACCATCATACTTGATGGGGATGGTGGAGTGGTAATACCCAAGAACCGCGTGGACATGGTTTTGGCAACTGCAGAACAAAACTATTTGAAGGAAATGGGAACTAAAAAATCAATCATTAAGGGCGAATATACCTACGATCTTTATGGATTCAGTAAATCCGGCCATAGTCTAAAAGATTCAATTACAACGAAGTTATCGGACTAACCAACGGCAATCACAATTTTTAGAATCTGAAGAGCTCTGACAAGTAATTAAATCACCTTTATGCAAAAACTTAACTCAATTATGCCATCAGCCCTGATGCTACTTTTATTGAAATAAAATCACCTATACGAGAGGCAGCTAAAGCATGGAACCACTGTTAAGCCTAAGAACATTTATAGATAAAGCTATAGCAAAAGATGAAATAACGCATATCAATGGAGCTGACTGGGACCTTGAAATCGGAGCAATTGCAGAAATAAACTATAAAAAACCTATGTCCAATGCACTTCTTTTCGATAATATAGTTGATTACTTACCTGGGTATAGAATTCTTACCGGAAGTATTACCACGCCGGGCAGGCTGGGCAGAACCTTGAACCTGGGAGAGGACTTAAACAACCTTGAACTCGTAGCAGCTTTACACTCAAAGCCTTCAAAGTGGGCGGCGGATTCTAAATCATTTAGTCACACAATCATAGATTCTGCACCGTTTTTTGAAAATCATATCGAAGACAAAGATATTAATTTATTGAAATTCCCAGTCCCCAGATGGCATGAAGATGACGGCGGACGATACATCGGCACCGGATGTTTTGTTGTAACAAGCGACCCAGAAACCGGGAAATACAATGGTGGCTGCTACAGAATGGAAGTCCAAGATGACGGAAAATCTGTGACCTTGGCAGCAGTCCCAGGCAAACATGGGGCCCAACACATTGATAGATGGTTCAAGAAGGCAGGTAGAGCACCAGTTGCAGTGTCATTTGGTCACGATCCCCTTCTTTTAGTAGTGGGCGGGACTGAAGTTCCGTCAGGGATTTTCGAACTCGATTACGCTGGAGCAATTCTTGGCAAACATGTGCCAGTGGTATTGGGACCAGTTACAGGCCTTCCTATTCCTGCTGGCGCCGAAATCGTAATTGAAGGTTGGCTTACCCCTGATAACACCAGAAATGAAGGTCCATTCGGAGAATGGACTGGATACTATTCCGGAGACGGGCGACCAGCCTTAGCCATAGATATTCAGGCACTCTATCATCGCGACGATCCAATCTTGTTAGGTGCTCCGCCGAATAAACCTCCACACGACTATTCATACATGCGAACCATGTTGAAGTCCGCGATGATCCAGGATGAACTGGCTGCTATGGGGGTAGCTGGTGTTCGTTCTGCCTGGGCACATGAGTCCGGGGGCGGCAGGCTATTTATTGCAGTATCTCTGGAACAACGCTTTGCTGGGCACTCCCGTCAAGTGGGTTTTCTGACGGCACAATGCCCAGCTGCAGCCTATATGAACCGCTTCGTGGTTGTTGTAGATGACGACATTGACCCAAGTGACTTAGGCCAGGTAATTTGGGCAATGTCGACTCGTTGCGATCCAGCAACCGACATTGAAATTTTACATAAAACATGGGGAAGTAAACTTGACCCAATGTTGGTTCCCGGATTACCCTCGTATAACAATCGGGCAATCGTAGATGCTTGCCGCCCTTTCGAACGTTTGACGACGTTTCCAAAAGTGGCGGAATCAAACCCCGAATACTTGAGAACGGTGGAAGCCAAATGGTCACATATCTTGAACCCAATTTAATCAAATAACCGCAAAGTTACTTATTGCAAGAAGGAGCAGTGACTTTAGACTTGGCTACCAATGTACCGGCCGTATCTGCCGCAATTAAAATAATCGAAAGGCTAGCACAAGGGTGGCCGGAATTGGTTGCCCCTGGAACTCTAGTAAATGAATTAAAATTAAATCGCAGTACTTGCTACAACATTTTAGCGGTATTGGAACAAGCTGGGTGGGTCACGAGTCGTGACAACTCGCCAGGATGGACTCTCGGTCCCAAGCTTTTAGTGCTTACCGGTATCACAGATAATGTGAGAAACGAGATAGCACAGCAAGAGATCGAGGCTACAAGTGCAGAACTTGGTTTTGTGGTGTTTATTGTTGAACGAGAACGCGGTGGTGGATATCGCGTCGTGGCCGCCGCAGAAAAAACCACGGGAGTACGAGTTACCGTAAGTGTAGGTGATGGATTTCCGTTTGCCGCTCCCGCTATAATGCAGGCTTTTCTGGCATGGACTGAGCCAACTGAGGTCGAACGATTGGTAGGAGACTATGGACTAACCCAGTTCACTGAAAAGTCCATCACCACTGTAGAGGAGCTGAATGCAGCTCTATCCAGGGTACGCGATAAAGGATACTCTGAAAGTATTCAGCAATTCAATACGGCACAAGGTGGGGTAGCGGCACCAATCTTTGACTCAAATGGAAGAGTTACCCAGGTAGTTTGTTCGCTTGCATTTTCAAGCCAGCTAAATTCAGCAAATGTGGACTCAGCAGGTCAAGCCGTTCGACGCTGTGCACAGGTTATAACTAGAAGAAGCGGAGGCACTCCTCCTATTGGCTACGGCTCACTACCAGTAGCCAATAGACATATCGGACAACTTTGAACGTAAAAGCTAGGCATCTCGGAGCGGAAGTAGCTACTTTGGCACTAGATACGGATCCTGGTAACATTTCTTTTGTCCCAGGCGAACTTGAAAACGAACGATGCAGTTTAGTTACCATTCGCAAATGCAATAGTATGGCCACCACTACCGAAATTTGACCCCTAGCAATCGGGTCCATGATGATTTATCTTATAAATTTTCAAAAAAAGAGATAACGAAATTTTTGCAATGTCTACGGACTAACTCGCCCAGTAACCAATCATACGATCTGATATCTCAGCTGATGGGATCCACAGGCTGCATTCCACCTGTGGATCCCATTTAGTAAAACTCGAGCTGACCCTATCTGATAGCGGATGCCGAACCTTGCATCAATGGTCGGACCACTTTATTTACTATCAAGTGTAAAACAATCAACAAAACAGGCCCAGTTAAAAACGGGTTGATGATAATCTCACGAGCTAAAAGTGGATAATGAGCAATTGTCGTTGGCGCTACAAATAGACCACCAAGAGCGAGCATAATAGGAACTCCAAGTACCAGATAGTTCAACTGGTCCCATTTCACTCGAGTGAGTGTGTCAATACCTGACATCGCAATTACGCCAAACAGGACCACTGCGGCAGCTGCAATTACGTTACTGGGAATGCTGACAAAGATCTCATCGAACTTCAGGATGAATCCACCAATAATTAATAGAACCCCGGTAGTAGCTGTTATATAGCGGCTTCCAACCTTGCTGGTACGCACAATTCCCAGGTTGTCAGGATATGCGACCAGGGTAAAGGTGCCCAATATTGATGCAACTATTGCAGCAATTGACTGGCCAAAAATACCCCAGGCCATTCGCTGCCCAGAGAGAGTCTCATCGCTCCACTCTGCTGCCACATTGTATAACGAAAGGGTCCAAGCAATGCTCGAAAGAATCAATATGAAGAAAAGCAGAACCAATACCCAGTTGACCGAAAATCCAAATGGAAATAATTTTGGCGCGACGATCCAGGAAGCCTGACTAACTCTGGTGAAATGAATAGGTGTGAATATCGAATAGGCCACCGAACCAACAACTATCCCGCTGAACATAGCTGCAGACCGCAAGAACCCTTTGCCGAAGAGCAAGATCGCAAAAGTCACAATTATCGCGACTCCACCACCAATCCAGTTGGCAGCCCCAAAACCTGGTTGCACTGGGGTACCAATCCAGTTCACAACGGTAGTACTGGTGAGCGCTACCATCAGCATCAGATTAACCCCGCCATAGAGCATCGGCTCTCTAAAAATTCGTCCGACAAACCCTATGAATGAAATACCTCTAATTGGAAGCGACAGTACTGCCCAAATCAAGGTAGCGACAAAAAGGGAACCAAAAGCTGCCTTGAGACCGTTGATCTCGCCACTAATAATGAGTCCCGCCAACACCGCAGCCCAGGGTCCCAGTACGATTGGCAACTTTAGGCCGAGCATAGCTTGTAAAAGCGTTCCCAAGCCAGACACCACAAATGTGGCCCCATAAAGCTCTGCAATTTTCTCGGTTGGTAGATGCAAGGTAGCACCAAGAATCGCCGGAAACAAAAACATTCCCGTCATTGCAAATATATTTTGCACCGACATCAAAGAATGCTGGGTTAGCGAAACCCTTCCGTCAAACGGAACGTCAAGAACACTCTTAGAAACAGCGCTACTGCTTAAATTTATCGATCCCGGCGAATCAGAACCCTCGTCGGCACTACCACTAACTTCATCCATTTTCCCCTCCATCACTCAATTGCAAGGTATAGCCTCAACCTGCAATGAACTAAAACCGAATATCTCCTCTAGATATGGCATGAGCCATAGAAACAACAACCTCATAGCCAGTCGCAAAGTTGCTTTGATAAAGTCAGAAAGAATTAGCTTTAATCACACGTCTCACTGGCTACTTCTCAAGCCCGAATGGCAGAACTCCACCGGCTACATCGACTGAAAATCAATTAGCAAGCCCGGTCCAGGATGTCCTCCATTTCCCACATCACGCCGAATTGAGTGGTCACTGTGAAAGCTCCCCCTGTCCAACGCCTGTATAAATTGTGATCCACACCCAAGACGTCAAGTACTTTCCCCGCAACAAAATCAACCAGTTGCTGCACACTTTCCGATCCGGCATAAAAGGCTGGACTGGCTGGGAAAATAATCGCGCCTTCACCTGACAGAGCTGCAAGCTGATTTAAAGTTGCCTGACGTAATGGTGTTTCCCATACCACTATTGCCAGTGGACGAGGTTCCTTGAGGGTTACCTCCCCTGCTCGCTGTAAAAGATCTTTACTGATCCCCAGGTATATACCTGCAACTGAGGCGGTACTAGCGGGCACGATGATCGCTCCTTTTGTGCGATACGATCCGCTGGAGGGTCCGGCAGCAAAGTTATCAATGCGCCAGTTGACGACGTTATCCAGATCCCTGACAATCCAGTTTTTTAGCTCAGCACGCCAATTAGTTTGATGAAACCGTATTCCAGCCTCATCAAGTAACGTCAGTCGGGCTGACCTGCTAACTATCAAGTCGACATCTTCACCAGCGTCAAGGAGGCCGCGTAATACTGCGGCAGCATATGGAGTCCCGCTGGCACCAGAAATTCCCACTACCCATGGAATCCGCTGAGTGACCATCAGAAACCACTCCCTATCAGCCCAATCATCCCAAATCCCTCACCGCCACTAGTTCACCCTTGCCAACAGGAACTACCGCAGTTGAAAAAACTCCTGAAGACTGAATTTGCTCATAAAGGGTGGCGAGCTCTTCAGGATGAGAAGTCATATTGTCGGCAATCAAAACTCCACCACGTCTTAGCACACGCTCCGGATGGGGCCACCACCCGGCGTAGTCGGAACGCTCAGCATCCAAAAATAGAGCGTCGATGGACATATCCGGTAAATCACTCAATAAGGATCCTGCTTCGCAGCACCGCAACTCGACCACGTCAGATATTCCTGCAGCATCTAGGTTTGATTGCGCAAGGTTGATCAATTCCCTATCAAAATCAACGCTAACCAGCTTCCCCTGGTTATCCCGCACTGCATCAGCTAACCAGATCGTCGAATATCCATTCGACGTACCCAACTCAAGCACCTCTTTAGCTTTGATCGCCTTAATTAGGATCCATAAAAACTCACCAACCGGTGGATCAATATTTCTCCATCTGCGGGACCAATCTGGCTCTGCCTGATCAAACTCTCTACCCTTGGCATACAAATCTTCTATAAAAGACCTTAGTTCTGGAGTCACATTTGCCTCTCTAATCTTTGTTGGGGCTCAACCCCAAATCATGAATCTCAGCTAACTTCACTTGCGAGCTGGCATCAATCCGCCTTCTCCTCGGCTGCTCAAACGTTCGATAAACTAATCGTGGTCATAGATGGCCCTAAGAACCCGTTCCGGAGTAAGAGGAAGTTCGCAAATTCGAGACCCAAATGGACGCAATGCATCTTCGACCGCGTTAGCCACAGCTCCAGGCACCGGAATAGTGCCTCCTTCTCCGGCCCCCTTGACTCCCAATGGGTTCAAGGGGCTTGGTGAGAACACATGGAAAAGCTCCGGCGTCGGTACCTCAATGGCAGTTGGCAGAGCATAGTCAAGGTAACTAACAGCTTGCGGCTGGCCATCTTCAGAATACCTTGCTTCCTCGTATATTGCATTTCCAATTCCGTGCGCATGTCCCCCAAGGATCTGACCTTCGACAATCATCGGATTCAAGACGTTACCGCAATCATGGCCCAACAGGCTCTTTAGAATCTCAATCTTTCCGGTTTCAGGATCGACTTCAACAATAACGGCACTTATCCCGCTCGAATAAACAGCCTGAACAGGTTTAAAATAAGCAGTTCTTTCGATAGCTATCGGTAAATCCCGCGGCACCGACATACCATGCCTGCCAACGTTGGAAACCAGCGCAATGTCATAGAGCAAAACCCTTCTCTCCGGCTCACTCTCGATAAAGACGCTGTTACCAGATAGCGCAAGCGAAGATACGTCGCATTTGAGCAGACTGGCAGCGACTGCAAGTAGATCGCTTTTCAGCAGTTCACTTGCTTCCCAGACTGCTGGTCCAGCAGTAGCTGTGACTCTCGAAGCGAATGTTCCCTGTCCATAGGGGATGGATGAAGTATCGCCATGACGCACCTCCACCAGATCTATGTCAACCCCGATTGCATCAGCTGCCACCTGGGCATACACCGTCTCATATCCTTGACCCTGGGGTGATGCCGCCAAAGTCACCAGGATCTTTCCGGAATTTGTAAGCCTGACCCGAGCCCCTTCGTATGGCCCTATTCCAGTACCCTCGACATACATCGACAGACCCAAACCCAAAAATCTTCCCTGGGACCTTGCCTCAGCTTGATCTCGTCTGAATTTGACGATGTCAATCCGGTCTACCGCGCCCTCAAGCAGTGCAGGATAATTTCCACTATCGTAAGTCAGCGGGCTTCCATCACGAAATAGAAGTCCGACTGCGTATGGGAATTGATCGGGCTGGATCAAATTACGTCTGCGAATCTCGGCTGGCTCCATCCCCAGATGCTCAGCAATTCTATCCATCATCCGTTCCATCACTGTCACGGCCTGAGGACGACCTGCACCACGAAGTGAGCTGGTTGGAACGATATTTGTATAACAGGAAATTAGCTCACTGTGTATGTTTGGAATTACGTAGGGTCCTGGCAGAGTCGACATAGTAATAGTTGGCACCTGCAGGCCAACGCAGTAGGCTCCCTGATCGTGCTCGAAGACATCCTTCAAAACCAGCAGATGGCCATCTTCGTCGAAACCTACCTCAACTCGGTGGGTTTGGGACCGCTCCATTGTCGCGCTGATGAAATTTTCCCATCGATCCTCAACCCACTTTACAGGATGCTTCATCTGCATCACTATCCATGGAATCACAACTTCTTCACCGTAAAACTGCGCCTTGGGCCCAAATCCTCCACCAATATCCTGAGGAGCAATTAGCCTTATTTCGTCTTCTGTCATTCCATAGATCGTGGCTAGCATCTGGCGAACATAGTGAGGTGCCTGGGTATTGTCCCATACAGTAAGTTGTTGGGTAATGGGATCAAAGCGGGCAGCAACGCCCCTACCCTCAATCGAATGCCCACCACCGCGGGTAATCTTGAAAGTTTCGCGAATGACATGAGGTGCAGTTTTAAGAGCAGCTTCGGGATCTCCAGCCTTTTGAATAATGTGTACAGCCACATTTGATTCGGAGCCGATATGAACTTTCGGACCACCTTTTCTTAGCGCCGCATGAGTTGACGCTACAGCTGGCAACGTTTCATATTCAATTTCAATCAGATCAACAGCATCTTCTGCAATGTAACGATTCTCTGCCACCACAACAGCAATCGGCTCGCCTACATAATTGGCATACTCTTTTACCATTGGCAGCCTGATCTGATAGTTCAACTTTGGATGAGAAACCTTAGGAGGTAGATCTTTCATGATCGGCTCCAAATCAGCGGCAGTATAAATTGCAATTACCCCGCTGAGTTTTAGCGCCCTTTCCGTATCAATTGAAACCACCCTGGCGTGAGCATGCGGACTTCGCAAGATTGCAGCTTCATAGAAATCACTAAATGGAAGATCATCGATGAATTTCCCCTGACCGGTAAGGAGTCTTGGATCTTCCCTCCTGATCATACCTCTGCCAATATTTGTGACAGTAAGGTTTTCTTTAATTTCGCTGATCTGGCTCATGAATTTTCCTTGATCCCCTGGATTGAATTTGATTGTTCGAGTATGGCTGCAACCATGCCCGAATAGCCTGTACATCGACAGATATTTCCACTCAATGCCTCCCTCGCCTCAGACTCGGTATCAATAGGGCCTTCTCTTAGACGTGCAACTAACGACATCAGAAATCCACTGGTGCAAAAGCCACACTGAAGAGCATGGTTGGCTTGAAAGGACTCCTGAAGGGGACTCAAAACTCCGTCGATGGCCAACCCCTCAACTGTCTCAATTGACGAGCCGTCAGATTGAACCGCAAACATCAGGCACGAACGCACGGCCCGATCGTCAATGATCACGGTGCAAGCACCACAACTGCCGTGCTCGCATCCAAGATGAGTACCCTTGAGACCAACCTGGTTTCTTATGAAATCTGCAAGTGAAAGCCTTTGTTCTACTAAATAGTCTTGTTTAGATCCATTGATAGTTACCGATATCCAAGATTTATCCTCAACAGGATCGGCCCTCGATTCATCTACTGCCATTTGCTGCACCCCTTTGGTCCACTAGTCTCGATAATCCTCTTCGCACAACTACTCCGGTTACAATTTTTCGGTAGTGAGAAGATGTGTGAATATCTTCGGTCGGGTCAAGGCTATCCATCACTGATTGCTGCACATTTACAAGAACCTGATCCGATAGGTCGGTGCCATTTACGATATCTTCGGCAAACCTAAGCCGCAGAGGCACTGGAGCTACTCCGGAGCAAACAATCCGACAATTTTGAATTTGACCATTGGCGTCCCATTGTCCAAGCAGCGCGGCACCAACTAGTGCAAAGTCACCCTTTCGTCGAGTCACCTCCTCGAATGCTCCAACCGTTTTCGCCGGTAATTTTGGTACATGAACCTCAGTTAGAATCTCAGCTGGTTCCAAGTCGCTGGTTAGATGGAATTTAAAGAACTCCTCGGCTTTGACTGCTCTAACTCCAACGCCCGACCTAATTACCATCTGAGCACCCAAAGCCACCATTACACTCGGAAGCTCAGCTGCAGAATCAGCATGCGCTAAGCTTCCGCAGATTGTGCCCCTATTGCGAATCTGCACGTGAGCTACGTTAGTTAAAGCCTGATGAAGTACTGGAAACGCTAGTTCAATTTCAGGCGAAAGTTCAATCTCACGCTGCCGAACACCCGCTCCAATCTTCAGTCCTTCGTCTGTCAAGCTGTATCTCTTCAGCTCGGAAACACGGTTGATATCCAAAAGATTCGCTGGTGAAAGGAGCCGGTAATTAAGCATTGGCACTAGGCTTTGTCCCCCAGCCAATATTTTTGCTTCATCCCCCAGCTGATACAGCAGCTCCAAAGCCTCGTCAATTTCAGATGGAACATAATATTTAAATGGTGCAGATTTCAAGATCTTTTCTCCTGATGGTTTGTATCTGAGTAAGCTCCAAAAGCCTCACAGCATGGAGTAGCGTCGACTATCTCATTGAGCGTGGCATCGATACCAAGTAAGTGATTGATTGCCGCGCTACGAACCGATGGGCTTTCAACTACCGCGAAGTGCCTCAAACCACGGCACAACCTAAATGATGCATTGGGAATTTCTCTTCCCAGCAGTTCACCCATAGTCGGAGGTGTTGCGCCATCCTCATCGCCAGTCATCGCCAAAGTTGGAGAAACTATATCTGACAGCTTGGCTCTGTTGTCAAAATTTCCCAGTGCATAACTAGCCTGAGCATGAACTTGGGGCTTGGTTCTTAGGAAAATATCCACCACATGGGAGACTATTTCCGGATTAGTCCGGCGGAATCTATCGCAAAACCAGCGATCCGTCTGAAAAGGAATTTGCATGACTCGGGGCTTCGACAACGCCGTTAATGCACGGCCCTTCCAAGCCTGTACTGCGTCGTCACCATAGTATGCCGTAGTGTCACATAAAACTAAACGATCCACATACTCTGGATACCTGGACGCGAAGCTGATAGCAACGCATCCACCCATAGACATTCCTAGTAGATGAACCTTGGCTAAATTCAGTGAATCTAGGAACCATTTAAGATCGTCTGCCATATCCTCGACGCTGAAATCGTTTCCATCGTAGGTGCTCATTCCGTGGCCCCTTAGATCGAGCGCAATCACCTCAAAGTAGCGGGTAAAATCCTCGATCACCGGTAACCACATATCTGCACTTAGCGCCAACGAATGCAACAGCACCAGTGGCGAACCCTCGCCGTGGCGAAAATATGAAATCCTGCCCTGTGGTATATCGACAGTCGCTCTATTAGTGGAAATTTGAAATTTAGCCATGGGCAGAATCACCTGAACTAAGGAGTCTTGCGGCGTTGTTACAACAAATATCAGACAAATCCTCAGGCGACAACGCCGCATCCAGGAGGGTTTTTACCGGATCGGGATCCGCAATTGGAAACGGAGCATCGCTTCCAAGCAAAACGCGCTCTACTCCTACCCGCCTGACTAATAATTCAATGCTCAGGGGATCCAGCGCAACTGTGTCATAGTAAAACTTACCAAGGTCTTGTGAGACTGGCCGACCGGTTGAACCATGAGGCATCAGCCCAGCCCTACTGAGTCCATCAAGTCGAAATGACTGATATGGAATAAGACCTCCACCATGGACAACAATCAATTTTAGATCAGGAAAGCGCTCTATAAATCCTGACAAAATCAGATCAGTCATCAACATTGTGGTGTCCACCAATCTGCCAGTTATATTCTGTAGCAAGTTGGGAGTGATATGACATGAAGGACCGTTAGACGGCGGATGAAGCAAAACAGGCAGCCCCATTTTCTCTACGGCTGCCCAAAATTGAAAGAGCTCAGGACTCCCCAAAGAATCGACTTCTCCTGGGTGAGTATTGAGCATTAACCCAGCCCAGCCCAATTCCCCCACTTGCAGCTGAATATCATGGACCGCATGCTCACTGTCACCTAAATGAACCGCACCCAGCGCCAGCAGCCTCCCACCGGACATTGCCGCCGACCTCGATATTGACTCATTAATCAACCGGTACCACTCTAATACCTCACTATCGCTAAAGCAGGTCCAGGTAAAGAGATCCATCCAGGGCGAGACCCATTGCTTGGCTATGCCTTTGGCATCCATCCACTCAAGTCTCTTGGACCATTTTGACATGCCTGGACGTATTGGGCCCAACCTGTCTCCTCCATGCTTTAGAAAAAAATCGCCTTCCGTAATTTCAGCAGCGAGGCCAAGTCTCTCAAGTGCGTTCAGATCGTCAACCAGGTATTCAGACACCAGGTGACCATGAACGTCAACTGCACTGCCAAACAATTTCTTATCGAATTCACCGGTCATTCATTCTCCTCCATATTCCCGTAGCTAGCTGACACCAATCCAGAACGCTCAATTGCCCTGTAACCAAGCATGATTAGAGACCTCGTCGCAGCTATAGCCGACTGAGCGTCCTTCTCTTCATAAGCAACCAACAACCTTTTGTGATCATCCAGAGATCGCTGAAGCCTTCCTGGCAGCGACAGACTCAGATGGCGGAATTGTAAAGTTCTAAGCCCCAAAGTTCCAAGTATCCGCTGAAGGTCATCATTTACCGATAGGCGAGCCTCGACCAAACGGAAACCGACATTGTGCCAGAAATACCGGTCAACTTCACCATTAGCAACATCTTCCTCAAGTGCGTAATACCAATCCCAAAGCTCTCTAAGCCCACTCTGATCAAGTCTCTCAACGATCAATTCGCTCACCAATGCATTCAAAGCAGATCTAATGTCGTAGACATCTTTAATCTGCTTCAATGTAAGCTGGGCTATATAGGGCCGCCGCCGAGGCGGAACAACAACTATTCCTTGTCTTTCAAGTTCAACAAGCGCCTCACGCACTGGGGTCCGACTGGTTCCAAACCTTTGTGCCAATTCCACAGAATTCAGTACATCCCCAGGCCGGAGTCTTCCTTCAACAATTTCAATTGCAATCTCATCAAAAATCTCTTGGGCAAGTGGTGCCCTATCTCCCGCATCACGTATGCTGAGCAGCATCAACTCCCGCCGATCCCTATCAACTATTGACGGGTCAAATGGCTTGCTATGTGAAATCTCAAGTCCACCGCGTCGCACTTCTATATCATGCTCAGCTGATTTACGCTGCGCATCATCGCTGACAGGACTAGTATCTGGATTTTTAACCTCGCCATATGCTTCGCTCATGTCGCCTTTTTCTACCAGCTGTATTCTTCCAAAATAAAGATGCCACAACTCTTAATGCGATATCTAGTTGCCATAGCGAAGGTTAAACCAAATTGCCTATGGTAGATGCTGGATGAGTTCGTCATCACTGAGTTAACCCAGGCCATTTTTCTGCAACCCTGCGAAGAATATCGCTACTTGACTCCGCAACTATTGGAAAACTATCAATTCTCTCGAATGGTCTGCAGGCATCGATTAGAACCCGGGAATTATAGGCAGGTTGTCCCGGCAAGCCAAGTGGATCGACTCGACTTCCCCAGCTGTATCGCATTACCTCGATATCTCGTTGAGGATCACAGCGTGTAGACACAGCCCACATCACCTCGTCTAAGTCCCTTGGATTTATATCGTCATCAACTGCTATCACGAAACGGTTCATATAAGCAGTTACTGGATGCTGAGCTGCCAGATAACCGGCCTGGCGCGAATGACCAGCATATCTCTGCTCGATTGCCACTGCAATTATTGACCGACCCCCGCCTACTTCGTGACACCAAACCCCACGAACCCCAGCAAGTCCACTACTTATCAGACCGTCGGTCGCCATAGCGGACTTCATTACCGAGCGCATATAGGAATAATCATGAGGTGGTTTACCCGGAGGCGCACCCAAATTGATAGGGTTATTTCGATGAAACAATCCCGTCACTTCAGCTGTAAGCACTGGAGCTATTCCGCCCGAGTAATAACCAGTCCATTCTCCAAATGGTCCTTCGGGGCGCTTTCGATCTGGATAAAGCCATCCCTCGAATGCAATCTCGCTTTCCGCTGGGATTGGCAGTCCAGTATCGGGCCCGCGCACAAATGTAAGCGGCTCCCCAAGGATAGCACCAGCGTAGTCCATCTCCGATATACCAAATGGAACTTCAGTGCCAGCAACTATAAGGAATACAGGGTGCTGACCAAGGGTCGCGGCAATTGGCGCACGTCCCTCTTTCTCAAACCATTTCCTTACGTGCTGGGATCCATGTTTACCCGACTCGATATTAATGCTTACTGAAGCTCCGTCATCCTGAACTTGGATTCGATAGGCCCCCATATTCAAAACTCCAGAATCTGGATCTACAGTAATTACCGCGCAACCAGTCCCAATGTATGGTCCTCCGTCAAGTTCATGCCATAGTGGAGAAGGAAACTCAAGAAAATTGATGTCTTCCTTTGCTACAATGTTCTCAAAAATTGGGCCATCTTTTACTTCAACTGCTGCAAATTCAGATGCCGAGGATGCCCACTGGTGTGGCTTTCCTCTTAGTTGTTCCACCAACTCGAGATCGGAAAGATTTCCTCCTAATCCAAGAGTCATTCCCATTAATCTAGGATTAGAAACACTTCCAGTCAGAACTCGTCTCCCAGCTTCATGCCCAACGATTCGATCGAACAAAAGGGCCTTTGGACTCTTACGCCTGTAGTTGAGCTGACTAGCAGCACCAATTTCCAGCACCGCATCAGCCCCAAATATCTCCTCAACCTGCTGATCCTTAGTTGCTGCGTTGAGCCATTCGCGTAAATCAAACTTTGACATAAAACAAAACTCCCTCAACTGACCCCGGTTGCCTTTACGTTCACAATCTCAATTTTCAATCGACCCCTAAATACGTTCTTTCTTTGAAATATCTAATAAATAAGCCTGAGTAAAATCGAGATCTATCAGATCTCCATACTTTTGGTCCATGTCAAATAAGCTCATCCAGTGTGAAGCTTCAAACCTGTCAAAACAGCATTCCGCTACGATCCCAACTTTGAATCCAGCGCAACAAGCATCCACTACCGTTGCTCTTACACAACCACTTGTTGCTTCGCCGCATATCAAAACGGTGTCACAGCCAAGAGATCTCAATATGATCTCAAGCGAGGTGCCCTGTAATGCACTGGGCACAGACTTCTCGATCACAATATCTTCTTCGCTAACTCCAAGTTCATCCACAATCGCGTACGGGTCTATCCCAGAAAGGTTTCTTCTCCGAGCAGAAGACCCTTTGCGATTCCATGGACTTGGCTTGTGCTGAAATGAAGTTGTGAAACAAATGGGAATACCTGCTGCTCGTGACATTTCAACCAGGGAGACTGTCGCATCTATTGCTTTCCAACCCTCGAGCCCACACGAAGAAGGCCATTCCGAAACCGCATCAAATAGATCCATTTTCGGAAGGCCAAGCGCGGCATAGTAATCATCAACAACAATTAACGCTGGTCGTGAGCCAAGTCCAAAACTTTCCTTCTTGGCCCACGACGTTGCATTCAATACTGCCCTGTCACGCTCGGTTAGAAAGCGATCCCATCCATTTTCCAATTAAAACTCCCTAAGCCTAACCCAGTCAACTCCGCAGTCAACCTTGAATCAAATACTCGACTAGCCTGCCGAATTCAGTGCCGCTTGCACAAAGCTGTTGTCGATGTACTGATTTATGTTGGTTGGTGGAGTCTTCTTTGCTTTGAGCGCGGCCCGTTGAAACGCTGCCTGTATTAACGACGGGTCAACGGTGGGAGTTTTTGTCCACACGTTCAGGAAGAAGTTATACGCATACTTTGCCAGAGCCGCATTGCTAATCCCGCTATTTGACTCGATTGCTGCGATCGTCTTATTTGGATGTGCTCTCAAGAATTGAAGATTTTGAACTTCAGCCTTGGCAAACCTCTGTAGCACCGTCGGATTCGCTTTGGCATATGCAGCGGTAACGGTGTAGGCACCAACAGCAAAGGGTAAATTAGACAACGAAGCTATTTTCACAAAGCCTTTTTTGCCCGTAGAGGTACCCTGAGGAGGCTGAGTCAAAAGAGCGTTGGCTGATCCGCTTTCGAGGGCTGCCACCATTCCAGGGATGCTGCCGGTATACACTCGCTGTACCGCACTATTTGGAATGTGGTTCGCTGCAAGCAACGCAGTCAGTCCGAAATCGCTCTCCGAGTCTGGAGCCGACAACGCTACCTTTTTACCAACCAAACCCGCAACTGACTTTATGCTTGAGTCTCCCCAAAGTTCCAGATTGTAGTGACTTTCAGACAATGCAATGAACTTTAGAGGATAACCCTTCATTATTGCAGCCGCCGAATCATCTGCAACTCCAACACCTATCTGCACACTGCCACCCACAAGTGCCGGCACCAACTGAGAACTGGTGTTGAGCTTTACGAGTTTGACATTCAAACCATTCTTCTTGAAAATCCCATCCTGTATCCCAACATAAATATCGGCATAACCAGCACCAATAGCCGTATCGCCAATAGTAATTGAAATTGGTGCCGCCGAAGCTGCCGCAGTTGTTGCACTCGACTTCGCAGCCGTAGTCGACGAGCTGTTCGACGATGCTGAGCCGCTACCGCATGATGCGGCTAACAAAGCCACACTGATGGCGGCTGCTGTTGTCGACAATTTCCCCTTCAATCCCACGTTCCCTACTCTTTTCATTACTGTCCCCTAGCCTTGTGACCAATGTGTATAACGACGTTCCAGCCGACCAATTAGTCGAGTCAGAACCACTGCTACTACTGCCATAATCAATATCCCTGCCATTGCTTCATTCATGTCAAAATTCGAGGTAGCAGTCTGGACGAAATACCCCAAACCTCCTCCAGAAAGAAAAAACTCAGCTACAATTGCTCCAACCAAAGCCCTGGCGATTGACAAACGAATACCAGTCAATATGTATGGCAGAGTCGCCGGAAACAATACCGATCGATAAAACGTCCACCTTCCCGCACAACACATCCGTGCAACCCGGATGTAGTCCGAATTCAGGTTTCGCACACCAGCCGTAGTGTTAATAATTAACGGCAAGGTAGCTGCCCAAATCACTAACAGAATTCTTGACTGGACTCCGATACCGAACCAAAAGATAATTACCGGAAGAAAAAGTACATAGGGCACCGAATTCAAAATATTTATTATCGGTTCAGTCATGTCGTAAAGTGCTCGGACTCGCCCAAGTATCAGGCCCAATGGAATACTGACTACCAGGGTGATCAACATACCCCAGCCCACTTCTATGGCTGTACCACCAAGGGGACCCCAGATTTGCCCGCTTGAAAACAACGATATTTCGGCAGCAATGACTCGAGTCGGATCGCTGGCGATTGTCACATTCACAAGCCCAGTAACCGCCGTCAACTGCCATAAAATTAGAACCGTCGCTACTCCAAGGACCCCATATGCAGTTTTGGTGTGATTCCTAATCCAGTTGACAATACCCCTCGAAGGTCCATCGTCGCTTTCGGTGGTTGACGGCGCTCTATCGGAAGTCGCTAAGCTCATCTCGAATCCTCCGCCGATTCCCGAGGGTTAGAGTCACCCTGATAGAGATAACTAAGTACCAGATCTTGAAACTTCAGAAACTCTGGGCTGCGTTTATGCGCAGGCAAACGAGGCCTGGGAAGCTCCACTCGAATATCAGCAGCCAACGAAGCAGGAGATTTTGAAAATACCAAAATCCGATCGGCCAGGAATACCGCCTCTTCTACATCATGAGTTATAAAAATTGCATTACGGGCTTCGCCAAGATCAGCAGCCTGCCAAATCCTTACAAGCTCATGCTGCATCATTTCCCGAGTTTGAGCGTCCAACGCCCCAAAGGGCTCGTCCAGCAAAAGAAGTTGGGGTTGCGTCACCAGCGCTCGTGCTAAATTGACCCTTTGTTTCATCCCCCCTGAAAGTTCATGAGGGTAACTTTCCATCACATCTTTAAGCCCCACTAATGCTATAAGGTCCTCTGCTCGGGCCTTTGTTTCTGGAGTTAGGTTCCGCTGCGCCTGCAAGCTAAACAACACATTGTCTCTAACGTTCCGCCACGGAAATAGGGAAGGACTTTGAAATACAAGCGAACGCTCCTTCCCTGGCCCTTTAATTGCATGACCTCCAATACGAATTTCGCCCCTTGTTACGGGAACCAATCCAGCTACAGCTTCAAGAAAAGTCGTCTTACCGCAACCACTGGAACCGATAATTACAACAAACTCGCCTCGCTTGATGTTGAAATTAAGATCGGAGCAAGCAGGCTTGTAGATGCCAGTCCGCTTGCTCCGATAACCGATGCTCACGTGGTCCGACTCGACATAAACAGTGTCACTACCACTCAGTGGCGCTTCGGGCAACGACTCCTCCAAACCTCTAATTTCCATGGCGTTCACCTAGCAGCTCAGGTTAGGAATAATCCGGCTTCTTGAGGAAGCCTTTTTCGAGCAGTGAATCAATTATCTCTCGACCTTTTTCCCGAGTTTCGACAGTTGATTTAATTAATTTGTCAGACCAGCCATTATTCGGCCACCTCTGTGCCCGCTTATAGACCTCGGCAAAAAGATCGCTCCGTAACTCGACTAGCTGGTTCCACTCATGACCACTTGAGCCGGGCTTTCTGCTTCGCATCTCTCTCAAGGCATTGATGTCAACTTGCCCCACACAAACAGCTTCTCCGGAACCTGCCGCAATCGAGACAACTCGTCCCATATGGTCTATCACTTGTGAATTGCCGCGATATCCGTTTCTGGGCCGATCTGACCCCAAAAATGCTCCGGCGCATACCGATAAAAAATACGCAAGATTCTCATAGGCCCTGGCACGCCTAAAAATGTCCCACATCTGATCCACATCAGACCATGGTTCGGCTGTCGGATGGATGAGGACCTCTGCTCCCTGAAGTGCTAATGAGCGAGCCATCTCGGGGAATATAATGTCTGTGCAAGTAAGAGTACCCAAAACTCCGATCGGTGTATCGACGACCGGGAACATACTCAATTCGCCGTAACGTGCTGTGTACTCGTCATAGACATCGCCGGGTCCGGTATAAACCGTATTTAGATTATTGGGACCGTTGTTTTTACGATACTTGAGGATTATCTTGCCTTCATCGTTGATAATGAAGTTAGTGTTCCAAAGCCTGCCGGGCCAGGTATCGTCACGTTCATAAAGGTTTCCTACGATATACACCCCCAGCCTTCGGGCTTGCTCAGCAATCTTATCGGTGACTGGACCGGGGATCGTTTCAGCGAGATCAATCCATTCATCTACCGTCCGGGGTCTGTATTGCCCAATGATCCCATATTCAGAAAATGCGGCAAGGCGAACTTCGCCAACTCGATTAAAAGTCCATTGAATTAGTTCAAAAATGCGGTCAAGATTCTGTTCGATAATGCCATCCCGTTCACTCGGATTGACAATAACTTTTGTCTCCTGCTGAATTAGAGCAACCTTGTATGGCTCCATCCCCCGTCCCTCTCCGATTACGTTAGCAAATTACCTTCTCAACACAAAGTGTCGACAGTCGTCATCATAATAACCGACAATACGAGTGTCAAGTAGATTTTCAAACAATTGTGTAAAACAGCTATTACCGCAGGTTCTAGCTGTCGTATCTAAGAGAACCCTGCATGAAAAAAGTTAGATAGAAGCTTTCCAAAACTATCATGAACACATTTTAAGCTACCATAAGTGCCGACAGTTCGGTGATGCTAGACACTGACATCCAAGCCCAACTCGCGCTGGACATTGATCCATCGCTGATACTAGAAGGAGCCTCTCCTAGGCTCCTCGACGAGTGGCAAGAATACCCGATAATCTGGAATGAAGTTCGAAGAACTCTTGACCTGCGCAAGGCGCCTGGACAGTTCATACTTACCGGTTCGTCAGTTCCGAACGATGACACCAACCGCCACAGCGGCGCTGGCCGATTCTCGATCTTGAAAATGCGTCCAATGACAATATTCGAGACCGGTCACTCCGCAGGCACAATTTCCCTGAGGGAGCTTATGGATGGCAATTCGCCAAGATCACAGCAGCATGATATGTCGATTGCGGATCTTGCTGATCTCATTGTGCGAGGCGGTTGGCCACGACATCTCGAACTAAGTACACCTGCGGCAGCACGCTCGGTACGTGACTACCTCGATAACATTCGCCATGTCGACGTTCCAAGGGTTGCAGGTGGTCGTCGAGATCCTGATAGACTTCAGCGCCTCCTGCGATCGCTTGCGCACAATGTCGCTACAAGAAGTTACCATCGACGTCTTGGCTATCGATACCGGAGGAGATTATGGCCCGCTGGCCCATAATACGGTCGTTGACTACCTTGATGCGTTGGAACGACTCATGGTAATTGAAAACCAACCGGCATGGTCACCACATTTGCGGTCTCGAACCCCGTTGCGGCACTCGATGAAGCGCCACTTCGTTGACCCCTCCCTTGCAGTCGCTGCGATCGGCGCCGCAAGCGACAGACTGGTTAGAGACCTCTCAGCGCTAAGTCTGCTGTTCGAATCGTTGGTTGTCCGCGATCTACGCGTGTTCGCTCAACCGCTGGATGGAGAAGTATTTCACTACCGAGATAAAAGCGGTCTAGAAGTCGAGGCAATCGTGCAACTGCGGGATAGCAGATGGGGAGCTTTCGAGGTAAAGCTGGGTGCAGCACGAATTGATGAAGCAGCCAAATCACTTTTGAAATTCGCGTCCAAAATCGACTGCGAGCTGACTGGCCAACCGAGCGTTCTCGGAGTGATCACCCCAAGTGGTTACGGCTACGTTCGGCCAGATGGCGTTGCAGTGATTCCAATGACGGCCCTGGGACCGTAGCCAAATTTGACTGCACTCAAAGTCACTCATTGTTGAATTGGCAATATTGCCTCCCCGACGATATCCGTTCAGATTCTCCAAGTTGAACTGAACCACCCATGACTGTTATTGTTAGGATTTGCTTTCAGGCCCTGGGTAGCAAGAGGGGGCTCTTATTCGAAGTTAAGCCTTTCTTCTTGGATTCGTAAGCACTGATTCGCTCTAAATCAAACCCAACCGGTTTTCATTCATTGCGACATTTAGTAATAGTTAGTAGATTCCATTTTGTGTAATTCTGGCCCAGAATTGACAAATGGAAGTTACCAACAAATGAAGAGAAAAATAGCCGAGAGCAGGTAATCAAAAAATGCTCAGTAGGAGACAACCTGATAAATGAAGGTGTGGCTGAAACTAAAGTTGCCCGAAGTTTAGAAGGTCATAGATGCCACTTGGTATCACACGAAAAAATCGGCATCACGGATTGAAACGAAT
>JAJZLS010000039.1 GCA_021803345.1 Actinomycetes bacterium | reverse complement strand
CTATCTTGGCAGTCAGTTCAGCGACTTGGCCACTGAGTCTCTCATTCTCGCCACGAAGTACTTCGTTTTCTGCCTCTAGTTCGGATTGAGACCGCTTTTGGATGTGTTCCATACCAAACAGTTCAGCACATTTGAAACCACTTCGCGAATCACCATGTCAGAGCATGTTTTATCGTCATTACTGACTCGGTAACCGGTCAGTTGCATTCATGAACAGATCAGGGCTGGTGAATGGTAACCCTTCAGTCCCAGCAAAGTGAAGTCTTACACTTTCGAACTTGGATATGTGGTCGAAAATTCCAGCGATGACCACTTAGGCTGTCACCTCCCCGGTACACCTCGCATAGAACAGAGAGTCCGCACCGGAACGAAAGGTACAAGTCTCTTACGCGTTCTTTGGATGAGTCACAAAGCGCTTGAGTCTAGCAGCTATAAAGCAGTGCCTGAAAACCATCGACGGACTTAACTAAAACCGTAGTAACTAGACATAGTTCTATAACTTTTTAGCATTCAAACACTAGACCGGCTCGCTCCGCCATTGCCGGACCAATAAGGCGTTCTACCACCTCCAAGTGCGCTGGATGCTTTCTATAGGCTAGGTAGCCCTCCTTATCGTCGAAATCTACCGAGATGCCGAAGTCGAAATTGTCGGATCTTACCCTTAAGTCGCTACCCATCTTCATGGCGCGTACTCCCTCAATTTTTTCTTCCAGAGAGCGCAAACCAAGGGCAACCTCAGTCTTTTCCTCTTCGCTAATACCCTCTCTCCATCGAAGTAAAACTATTTGGCGAACCATGTTCCTCCTTGCATTCAATAAATTCCAAATTCGAAAACACACTCACCTAACGTTCCAACATACGAACTTTCCTCTATCGATTAGCACGCAATCAAGCTTCTCGGCATTGCCTGAGTTGTCGATTATATGCTCATCTAACCGCAGGTCCTGGTCCCCATATCGACGTACCTCCATCAGCTAAAATTACTGATCCCGTCATAACTGAACTTTCTCCAGAAGCTAACAGTAAGTAAATGCTGGTGAAATCATAGGGGGTAGGCAATACCTGAAGAGGCAAATCTAAAGCAGACAAACCTGGATTGGATTTCACACCTGATGCATCAAGAGATTCCAAACCTCCAAGCTGAGTTGGAACATAACCGGGAGCAACGGCATTTACTCTTATGCGTGGAGCTAGTTCATATGCCAGTTGGCGTGTCATTCCCGCAACGGCATGCTTAGCTGCAACATAGAGGGAGCCCCCAAATCCAGCTGAAACGCTTGATACCGAAGCAGTAAAAATTATTGAAGGCGCTTTTGCCTTTCGCAACTCCGGAATAGCAGATTTTGAACCCAATAGAAATCCCTTGACATTAATGTCAAACAGTTCTCTAAAAGCAGCATCAATCTGACCCATGCTTAGCGACTCAAGTGAAGCCCGATGATCATAAACCCCGGCATTTCCCACGAAAACATCGAGCTGGCCAAACTTCTCGACGGTTGCCGTCACAGCTCGCACATTGTCATCTGCGGAGGAGACATCACCGACAGTGCAAACAACAGAATCGCTGTACTCGTTTTCCAGTTCTTCAACTCGGGAAAGATTCCTCTCGAGAACTCCCACCTTCGCACCTTCGGTCAAAAAACGATCAACTACTGCCCTTCCAAGGCCAGAACCTCCACCAGTCACTAAGACAACCCGATCTACTAAACGGTTACCCATATTCAGAGGAAAGTTGCAAGATTAGGAGTTGGAAGTACGACATGATCCAGCAACACCGTTCTCTTGGATAGCTTCCATCCGCCATTTTCTCGACGAAAGTTATCATGCCTTTCTCCAGAAATGAGGTGTTGCGACTCATCAATAGACCAGTACAAAAGTAAGTTACTTTTAACACTAGCGCCTTTTTCACTCGCTTGAATTAACCTAACATTGGTAACATATCGCCGGGTTCTAGGTGCAGGATTATCAGACCAGGCAAATTCTGTTCCAAGACGGGCCACACGTGCAGTTAGAGAGTGAATATCATCAAACATGTGATAGGACTCTTCACTGAACTGCGAGATGTCAGAGTCCCTATCTCTCGAAACACGGGTTGGTATAACGTACTCAATATCGTCTGTAAGCATCAAAAGCCATGCTTTGAGTTTACGATCGTCAAGGACCTCTGCCTCAGTAAAGAGAAACTCCTCAATTTCGTCTTTTATTTGTCTGTCAATCATTAGCGAACCATACTCTTCAGCCAGCTATTAAAAAAGGTGCGCTGAACCCCTTCTTCGAGATTTGAGTCGTATACAACACCGGGTCCAACCCAATCAGTCATCTGCCGTGCTTGGCTCATTCCTTCCATTCCCATCTGGAAATTGAGATGTAATCCTATATGAGAGGCATAAGCTCCTCTTCCCGCCCGAGCTACACCAGCCCAAACGACTACGTCATCCTGCTCAAAGTTCCCTGATGGACTAAAGTTCGCCACTGCCACCCGATGGGCTCTTTGCTTGTACTCCTTCGATGCCTCTTTTGGAACCAGAGTCCAGCTCCAGGCCTCCATTTTCCCAGGGCCCCGCGGTTGCCATTGACGAAGGCTAAACCAAGCAGCGATCGGTTTAGCTGGATCATCGGTTCCTCCGATATGGATTAGCGACAGATTTGGGAATATGGTTCCGGTATGCACAACCGAGCGCTCCGCGAGCTCGCGCTGTTCGAATGACAGATCACTTTTGCTAAAGGTCATATGAAGTTCTTCAGGATATCCCCAGTAAAAGACCGAGCCAGGATCATTTCTGCGAATGCTTGTCGAATGCCCACTGCATTCGGTCACATGAATATCGTTGGGGCTTCCTCCGGATCCTGCAGCAGATTTTGATGCAAGTCCAATTTCGAGAATCGAACGATGCAGAGATTGGGTGTGATAGCTATCGCCTGCAAAATTATCAGATCCCGACTTCCAGTCAGCATTAACATTCCATCTGTGGGGATCCCCAATGACTTCCATGCCTTCAGGGGATAAACCAAGGTGAATGTCAAGATACCAACGAAAATCTCCTAAATAATCCTCTAGTGACATTATCTCCGGATCGAGACAGGTAAAAACCAGTCCTCTGTAAGATTCCACCCTTGGCGCACTTACTAGCCCCCACTCATCCAGTTTTAGTCCCTGATAAGCCTGAGTTCTGTTCGGCACACCTGTTAAATTTCCGTCAGTATCATAAGTCCATCCATGATAGGGACATCGGAAAACCTCGGTATTTCCTCTATCGCCCACGCACAACCTGGCTCCGCGATGTCTACAAACATCTAGATGGACTCGAATTTTTCCTTGACTATCACGTACCACAATGAATGAATCTTGCCCTATCGATCTTTGGACATAATCTCCGACGTTGGGAATCTCGCTCTCATGAGCCAGAAAAATCCAGTTCCTAAGAAAAATTCGCTCGAGCTCTAAGCGATAGATTTCCTCATCGTTGTAGATATTGATGGGAACTAGTCCGAGCTTCAGGCTATCCTGCATCGAGGTAATAAGCACCTCACCTTTGAGCTGCTGGGTGTTGTTCTCTGCATGACTGATAGTAGTTGATCTTTCTGAACCTGAATCGGTGTAGTTGCCTGGCTTTACATTTGACATTGGCCTGTCCTTATGTGCATCGGCAAAATTGGCTGTCAGACGCTATTGTATCGAACTACTACACCGAAATATAATAATTATAAATATTCGCATCTTTTTGGATAGGTTCACTTCCCGTAGCATTCAGTCCACCTGGTCTTAACTGTCCCTGTCTAGCGAAAGTACAAACCGAGAAGTATATACAAACAATTTTCAAAAACGGAACATTTTCTTAGCACTTTCAGCGTCACTAGTTTTTTGACGTTGAGACGGATAAACTAACTAGTGGCAACCGGGGAAAATCGTCAACTGGTTTGCAAAAACCTGTTAGTTTCTAAAAAAGTTTTCCTATGGGAAATAATCGAATTCCTTAGGAAGGAATAACCCAATGATCAAGGTTGAATCGCTGGATCATATTGAACTTAGTGTTCCTAAAATCGAAGAAGTAACAGAGTTTTACACGGAAAAGTGGGGTCTTCAGCTTTTTGATCAGAAGTCAAACAGCGGAATTAACTATTTGAGAGCACAAGAAAGTGGCCACCACGCTGTTGCTTTGCGTCCAGCAGAATCTCTGTCATTGGGCCACTTAGCATTTAAAGTAGCTAATCGTGACGATTTAGAGATTGCCACTAGTGAAGCTGAAATAGCAGGCGGCTCAGTGGTGCAACCGCCTGGAGACTCACTGGAACCTGGCTACAAACGAAGCGCGACTCTCCAAGATCCAGATGGAAACTTAGTAGAGCTAATCTGGTCGCCTGAAAAGGTAACTGACAAATACTCCGCTCCACTGGTTGCCCCTCGTAAGCTTGGACACGTGGTCCTCAACACCACCCAACCGGAAACCATGGAGAAATTTTATCGTCAGCTCGGATTTCGAGTCTCTGATCGTACAGCACGCGGAATGTCATTCATGCGGTGCAATACTGATCACCATTCATTAGCCTTCAATCTCAGCTCTAAAACTGGGGTTCAGCACGTGGCCTACGATGTTGTGGAAATGGATAATGTAATGAAGGCCCTGGGATCTTTAACAAAATCCGGCTCTCGATGCCTATGGGGCCCTGGGCGCCATGGACCAGGCAACAACATTTTCACTTATTATAGCGATCCAGCAGGCCTGATAATCGAATATTACGCGGAGCTTGAGCAGGTTTCAGAGCCGGATGAAGATATCGAGACCAGATTCTGGGGACCTGAATGGCAAGGAGACTTATGGGGTACTGCTGGGCCACCTCCAGATGCTTTTCGAAATTAGAAGGGGCACATACATGCTAGCTGCTGATGATATACGAGGGATGTATGCGATTATTCCCACGCCTGCTTTACCTGGAGCTGACAGCTGGGATGCCTTGTCAACAGTAAACCTCCCCGAAACGTCCAGGCTTCTAAATTCTCTCATAGATGATGGTGCCGACGGGGTTATAGCTCTTGGAACTACCGGTGAGTGTGCCACACTCACACGGTCGGAGTTCCAAAGTCTGGCCACGTGTATCGTAGAAACAGTAGATGGACGCATACCCACCTTCATTGGTGCCACCGCGCTAGGCCTGCATGAGGTGGTAGCGCGCTTAAAATACCTGAAAGATCTTGGGGCAACAGGGAGTCTTTTGGGACTTCCCATGTGGCAACCTCTAACTACCGAGATGGCTGTTGATTACTATGCTACGATATCCCAGGCTTTCCCAAACTTCCCAATTATGGTTTACGCGAATGCACGTGCATTTCGCTACAATTTTCCTACAGAATTTTGGGAGCAGATTGCAAAGCATGCCCCAACTGTGGTGGCAGCAAAAGTGTCCAACTCTAGATTCCTAATTGAAAATATTTCGGCATCTAACAACAGAATAAATTTCGTCCCCAGCGATATGACTGCCGAAGAATTTTTTAAACTCTCACCTACAACAACAACTGCTTGCTGGGCAACGGCAGCCTCGATGGGTCCGGCTCCGTGCATCAAACTTATGCGAGCGATTGAAATGGAGAATTCAGAAGAAATAAAACTAAGGTCAGGTGAAATTGCCTGGGCCAATGAACCTATAGCGCAGTTGATTCAACAGCCGGAGATCTTCGCGTCTTACAATATCCAAATCGAAAAAGTCCGAATCAACGCAGCAGGCTACTGTGACGCCGGTCCAATACGGCCACCTTATTCACACTTACCGCCGGAATACCAACTAGCTGCAGAGGAATGCGGACGTAGATGGAAATCTCTATGCCAAAAGTAGTTCTCCCGCAAACCGCGCGAGCAATGCTGAAAATTGCACACCCTACCCAGATCTTGGATAGACAATATTTAGGATGCTTGAAATAAATTTAGCAGAGTAACTAAATAAATCGACCTGTAACTACTTTGGATCCCTTATCTACTGCGACTTGCTTTCCTCTCTAGGACCGGCACTTAGCCTCCAACCGAGTGACCATTCCTGCTCCGGCACTGTTCCGGCAGCGTCAGCAAATGTCCTGAGAGCATTCAGTACCGGTTCCCTCTCTAGTGGGGATATTCGAGACAGGATCTCTGAAAGTTCTTCCCGCCGCTTCTGTGTAACCTGGCTAATCAGATTGCGGCCAGACTGAGTCAATGAAACCTTGACCAGCCTCCTATCACTTGTCGACCTTTTACGGGTAATAAGTCCTTTAGTCAATAAGCGGTCGCACATTCTGGTGGCAGTCGAAGGAATAACTCCAAGAATGTCAGCCAAATCTGCTACGAATTGAGGCCCTCTGGCTGCCAATTCCACCAGCACCCGATACTGGACCAATGTGACATCCTCTTCCAATTCATTGAGAGACCTGGCGGCTACAGCTACCAGAGCACGGCTTGCAGCTAAAACCGCATCAATCAATTCATCGTCTTCGGCTGAACCTGAATAGCTATTATTTGGCATCTGCACTCATTGTATATGTATATACTTGCTATATGCAAATATAGGAAGTATCCCGCTACATGTCTTTGTAAAAATTTACCAACAGTAGCTGTGTTTACCTTGAGGACAATGAACGATGCAAACTTTGAGGAAATTTGAAAGATTCGCTATCGCATCGTTCCATAGATTGAGATCTGCCTATAAAAAATGCGTGGACTGGGCTGAAGCCCAATGAGTCCCAATTCCTCCGGTGGTGATGGACAACTAAGCAAAAAGAAAGAACCTGAGTCCGGGGTTTCCGGTTCTAAAAACTTTTTCAATGCTGCTTCAAAAAAGATCAAGTCGATGTCATATCTTTCGAAATGGCTGATCATGGCGTCGATAATAGGGATAATTGCCGGATTTGGAGCAGTCGTATTTTATGAAGCACTTAGTTTAGCAACGCATTTCTTTCTTACTATTTTGGCAGGATACACGGTTCCAACTCCAGCCGGAGAAGGCAACATTGCCGGCTCGGCTCACTATATACGAGCCTGGGCGATTCCACTTGTGGTAGTCCTAGGTGGACTTCTATCTGGGTTCATCGTGTTCACCTGGGCCCCCGAGGCCGAGGGACATGGAACAGACGCTGCAATTGATGCGGTGCATCACAATCCAAGAAAAATACGACTTAGAGCAGTTGTGGTCAAGATAATTGCGTCTGCCATTACTATCGGTTCCGGTGGTTCAGGCGGTAGGGAAGGTCCAACTGCGCAGATCAGCGCAGGATTTGGCTCCCTCCTTGCCAGGATACTTGACCTTTCACCTGAAGACGGGAGAATAGCCGTTTCG
>JAJZLS010000088.1 GCA_021803345.1 Actinomycetes bacterium | reverse complement strand
CTCTCATCTTGAAAGACTCAAGGCAATGTTTCAAACCAACAAACCCGGATTCGGCGCCAGTACTGAATCTTCACTCCTCACGGCGAGCCCTCTCAAGGGCTTCTCAGCTGCTGGGTAGAAAAGACTATTACTGAATTGGTCTGTAGTTATGACCTGATTGTCATAGAGGATCTAAAAGTTGAGAACATGTCCCGTTCTTCTAAGGGAACCAAAGACAACCCAGATAAGAACGTAGCCCAGAAGAGAGGGCTGAATAGATCCCAAGCCTGGTCGCTATTTAGAAAAAGACTGGAGGACAAAGCAGCTAACGTTAGTTCTCCCGTACTTGTTATACCCATAAATCCTAAGCACACATCTCAAACCTGTCCCCAGTGCGAAGAAGTAGCTAAAGACAACCGTAAGAGCCAAGCGGTCTTTAGCTGCATCGTCTGTGGACATACCACTAATGCAGACATCAACACAGCAAAGAACATTCTCACCACAGGACTGGGTCCCCTTTGGGGGGTCACAGGACGCAGATGGACACTGCAGCAAAAGCCCACAGGGGCTGAGCACAGCGGCCCAGTGAAGCGTCAACCACCTGAAGGGCTAGTGGCATGAGCATAACTGGTTCTCAGGAATCTCCTTCAGTAACGGAGGGGAGGATGTTAAACCAGATACTGGCGGAAAATGGCAAGACTAGGACCTTCAAGGCGGGCACGAATCCGATAACCCCGATCTGACTCCCGCTGAAATATCACCTCACCTTCACGGTGCAGCTGTGCTACTATATCTCCCCGTTCGTACGGAATCTCCAGTTCAACAAGCTTGCTCAGTGATCGCAACTTAGCTGCTATCGCTTCAAGTAATTCATTTAGGCCAACTCGACTAAGTGCTGAAAGTAACAGTGCATCAGGATAGCGCGACTTCAAATCCTCTAAATCTGTGTCACTGAGACGGTCGATCTTATTCATCACCAGAATTTCTTCGACCTCACCCGCTCCAATTTCGTCGAGGACAAGGTGAACGGCATCTAGATGACGATCTATATCCGGACTCGACGCGTCCACCACATGACACAAAAGATCTGACTCAGCTACGACCTCAAGAGTAGACCGGAAAGCTTCCACCAGCTGATGCGGCAGCTTCTTGACAAATCCAACTGTGTCAGAACAAAGGATCGGCTCTCCCCCAGGAAGCTCAAGCCGACGGGTCCTGGGATCCAAGGTAGCGAACAGTTTGTTAGCCACAAACGCGTCGGCATTTGTCAATGCATTAAGCAATGTCGACTTTCCTGAGTTTGTGTAGCCAACCAGAGAAACTGAGGCTATTCGAGACCGCAGTCGAGCCTGGCGCTGTACTCTCCGGTTGCTGGTGAGTTCTTTCAAATCCGACTTCAGTTTAGAGATTCGAACCAGCAAGCGCCGTCGATCCTCCTCAAGCTTGGTCTCCCCGGGTCCTCTGGTGCCAATCCTTCCCACCTGCTGCGAAAGGCTCTTCCCTTTACCGCGTAATCTTGGTAACCGGTAGCTCAAAAGAGCCAATTCCACCTGTGTCTTACCTTCAATAGAAGAGGCATTTTGAGCAAAGATGTCTAGAATAACAGCAGTCCGATCAATTGCCGTTCGACCTAGAATCTTCTCAAGGTTCCTCTGCTGAGCTGGCGACAGCTCGTCATCAAAAACCACAGTATCTACGTCAAGGGTTTCAGAAAGCATATGCAGTTCTTCTGCCTTACCTCGACCAATGTAAGTTGCCGGATCAGGTTCAGTTCGTCGCTGTATAACCCGAGATACAACCTCAGCGCCCGCAGTGTCAACTAGTAGCGCAAGCTCATCAAGAGACTGCTCGACGTCGCTTGAACTCGATGGGGGAAAGACGACTCCAACCAGGATGATCTTTTCTTTAAATGAACGATCGATTAGTGTCACTTAACTAACAAAACCATATCTCTTAGTTGTTTGGCGGATACTTGGATCTCTCCTACTTTCTGCGCTGGGCCAGTAAGATAGCACTGGTCATTACCAATATTGACCATGAGATCGCCTCCGGGATTATGAACAGTCACCTGTTCCTCCGCTAATCCCAGATGATTCGCCACGAAACTGCTTGCTGTGGTCCCAGTTCCACAAGCCTGAGTTATTCCGGCCCCTCTCTCCCAAACTCTAAGGTGAACGTCCTTGCGATTCGGCATTACCAGTATCCATTCCACGTTCATTCCACCTGGAAATTTGGACTCCAGCTCAGGACCCAATTTTGCGATATCCAGATCATTCAAGCCCTCGACCGACAATTCAAACTCAGGAATCAATACCAAATGGGGGTTGCCGATATCGACCCTCACCCCCTTAAACCGATGGCCAAGTTGTCTCAAGCCTGAAATTTCCTTAATTTGCGGCATCCCCATCCCAACCGAGACGGTAGCTATGGTATCGCCAGCGCTTGAACCACTCTGGATTTCAATAAGTCCAGCATCTGTGTCAATCGAAAATACGCCATGTGGAGCTATGTCGGCATCAATTAATGCCTGGGCCAAACATCTAATGCCATTACCACTCATTTCAGCCCGGGTACCATCAGAATTATGAAGTTCCATGGATGCTACAGCCTGCGAATCGGGCCTGGCTGGGAATGCCCTGATAAAGCCATCCGACCCTATCCCAATACGCCTATCTAACAACGCTCTTATTTCTAGAGAAGTAAATCTAAACCTGTCTGCCATATCTAGCAAAACTAAAAAATCATTACCTAAACCGTGATGCTTTGATACAAATATTTCATTTCCCAATTTCAGGCATCCATTCAACCTTCACGAAGCTCATACCGTAACATTCTCAGCGACAATCAACTCCAATGCCGCCCGAGCCTGGTCAATTTCGCTAAACCAAATAATTCTTGGGTCTCTTTTAAACCATGCTAGCTGTCTCTTAGCTAAACGTTTTGTTCTAGCCAAAATCATGCTGCGCGCTTCATCTAGGCTTAATTCACCCTGGACGACTTGTATCAGTTCCTTGTACCCCAGTGCCTGCTTGGCAGTCCTGGACATCCCATTTTCATTACCCAACAACATTTCCACCTCGTCCAGCCAACCGGCACTCAGCTGGGCATCAAGCCGGGTTTCAATTCTCGCAAACAATTCAGCCCTGGGTAGATCTATTCCTACTGCGTCCATTTGGTGACTGCATGAATTTACAAACAATCCCGGCCCATGCTGCGAAAATGGTTTTCCAGACCCCAGGGTGACTTCAAGCGCACGAACTATTCTCCTGCCATTGGTAGGCTCCATTTTCGAGGCCGCTACGGGATCGAGATTTAATAACTCTCGAAACAGTTGCGCCAATCCCCAGTCAGTACTGGCGGCAATTTCAAGACGCTCCCTGATATCTGGCCACTGAGCTGGAATTTTGAAGTCATCTATCAGAGCCTGCAAATAAAGTCCGGTTCCGCCTACCAATAGAGGTAGGTTACCCCTTTCCCTGACCTCTGATATCTTCCAGTTTGCCAGCTCCTGAAACTGGCTCATGGAGAACGTCTCCCATGGGTACGCCAAATCCACCATATGATACGGTAACCCGCCAAGATCCGACAGATTCGGTTTAGCGGTGCCTACATTCATCGACCGATAAATAGTCATCGAATCTATGCTCACTAGTTCGATGTGCCCTAGCCTCTTTGCAATGTCGAGTGCCAAATCGGTTTTGCCCGACGCGGTGGGACCCACCAAAGCAATCAGCTTCGGATGGAGGGAAATCTCAATCACCTAAACTTCGAACAAATCAAATGTACAACCAAGCTAACGAGTAAAGCCAATAAAAATATGTTCGCTACTTGACACTTGGACTCCTGTAAAATCTGGCCACCGTGAATGCCACTATGGTTGGAACGTCCACCGCAAAAACCAACAACATCAGGCTCAGCAATACAAGTGGCGTGCCTGCAGTTCCGTCATATACAAATACGTATTCCAACATACCTGCAATGACCACATACACTAATAAAGTCCACTTACCTACCTTCACAAATGGAAACTTAGGCAGGTCGCTCGAACGAACAATCGAAATAAAGTTCCAGCAGATCAAGGCTAGTGCCAATACAACCAGTACGGTGGGCAAAACCATAGGCGACCTCTTTGGGTAATAAGACGACATGTAAATACCGCCGATTACCACCAAACCCAACGCTATGACCCCAACTTCAGTGACTGGGGGCATCTTCGAACTCTTCACAGGTTGCCTATTAGACGAAATTCCAGACAAGCTCTCTGTAGTCATAGCGTGGCCACCCGAGTCATAATAATAAGAGTCGCAATCTGCATGGCCCCGGTAATACCGGCAGTGTAGATAAATCGCTTCATTAGTCGACCTATCACCTCCCCGTTTGGATGCTCCTTTTTCAACTCCACCAATACCGCAATGTTGGCAGGTTCAAGAACTCCCAAAGCAACTAGGGTCATCACGCCAACAACAATAAAAGATGCGACCAACCAGCCATGAGCCGGCGCGCCTAATGAAAGGTTCCCGAGTCGACGAGCGAGTTGAAATCCCGCTCCCAAAGTCATTGTCACCAAAGTCGGCATAATCACCAACATTTTTGGCATAAATTTAGAGGAAAATTCAATCCGAGCTGGAACTGACATTTTCCCCATTATCGGACCCACCACAAACCCAACAAACAGATCAATTGCAGTCCAAAGTCCTCCACCGGTAACGTGGTAGAAATCCAAAGCCCATCGTGAGTTATATGCGATGCTTATGATAAGTCCCACAATAACAAGGACTGCAAACGGTACTAGTTTTGTAGGTACTATTGAAAATTCACTCTTAACTCCTCGATCAGTTAATTCATTAGTGCTGACCGAGTCTTGCATTAAATCAGCCATATCCACCCTCGCCAATAATTGCTTGATTCCCGACACACAAAATCAGTCAAAATATGATATCAGACCAGACCAATGCTGATCTAGAAAACCAACTTGCAATTTTAACCAATCGTAAACTCAAGTATACGCTTCCTTTTAGGCATCGACAGCAACTCCACAAACTCCCCACGCAAGAAATAAGCAGCCGCGGAAGTAATTTGTACCTTCACATACGCTCCTGGCAAAAATGGCACCTGATCTGCGTATTTAGAGTTATCCACTGATATGTGAACAAGCTTATTTTGACGGGTACGACCAGACCAGATTCTTGAGTTCTTCTTAGACGGTCCATCCACTAGAACTTCTTCGACCCGACCGACCCTTTGGGCATGCTTTAGCTCAGCGGATCGCTCCACTACAGCCTTAAGACGCTCAAATCTTTCTGCGACTACGTCTTCCGAAACATAGTTTTTCACCATTCCCGCAGCTTCAGTTCCAGGTCTTGGAGAAAATATGAACGTGTAGGCACTGTCATACTCGGCTGCAGCCACAACCTCAAGAGTCTGCTCAAAATCATCCTCAGTCTCGCCCGGAAAGCCCACAATTATGTCAGTGGTAACCGCCAGGTCGGGAATAGCATGCCGAGCCATCTCCAGTTTTTCCAGATATTTCTCCGCACTATAGCCACGATGCATGATAGAGAGAATCCTGTTAGACCCGGATTGCAGTGGCAGATGGAGATGTTCGCAAATACTGGGAACTTCAGCCATTGCAGCAACCGTCTCAGAACGTAAATCCTTGGGATGCGGAGAGGTAAACCTAACTCTAGAAATGCCTTCAATCGCACCCACTTCGCGCAAAAGATCGGCAAACAACGGCCTGGCTCTGCGATCTTGATGCCAATAAGGACCGGCAATCTCGGTGGCCAGGGTGCTGTCTCTCCGAAGTGAGAGCGCTATATCGCGTCCATAAGAATTCACATTTTGCCCTAACAGTGTCACTTCACTGACTCCCTCCCGGGCCAGCTGAGTAATCTCATCGATAATTGCCTTGAAGCCCCGGGACACCTCTTTACCCCTGACTGAAGGTACGATACAAAAGGCACAATTATTATCACAACCCATCTGAATTGTAACCCATGACTGGTAATTACTCGCACGAACTGCATTCAGCGCGGAAGCAAACTCAACTTCATCAGACTCTATGCCATCAAGTATCTCAATAACCTGACCGGCTTCATTCGAAAGCTTTAAAAGCTCTGTAGCCCTTGAAATGTTATTGGTGCCAAAAACCACATCCACCCAAGGGGCACGCTTTTGTATTACATCACGATCCTTTTGGGCCAAACATCCAGCCACCATGATCTTTAATTCTGGATTTCGATCTCTCTGCGCTTTAATTTGACCGAGATTTCCATAAAATTTATTGTCAGCATTCTCTCTGATGCAACAAGTGTTGAATACCACCACGTCGGCATCTTCTTGACTGTCGCTATGCACATAGCCGTCCGATTCCAGCACCGAGGCAATCCTCTCAGAATCGTGCTCATTCATCTGACAGCCAAAAGTTCTTATAAAATATTTATTACCCACGATCTACCACACTAGCAAGGGACCCACGCTAAAGCGTGAGCCCCTTTACAACACTATTAATTCATGAACCATTTCAGCTATTCTTCGATAAAAATTGGCTCATCATCCTCTTCTGAAAAACCATCAAGAACTTCTGCCACATCAAGATTGATACCTACTGCTCCCCGTATCTTTGAATCAAGCTCTGCCATCACGCTCGGATTACTAGCGATAAACTCCTTAGCCTTCTCTCTCCCCTGGCCTAATTGCTCACCCTCGTAGGTATACCACGATCCGGATTTCTTCACAATGCCAAGATCTACCCCAACATCAAGCAATGATCCTTCTCTCGATATACCAACTCCATACATAATGTCAAACTCAGCCTGCCTAAATGGTGGTGCACACTTGTTTTTTACCACCTTTGCCCTAGTCCGGCTACCTACAATCTCAGCGCCATCCTTGATAGCTTCGATTTTACGAATATCAATCCTTACTGAAGAGTAGAACTTCAATGCACGTCCACCGGGGGTAACCTCAGGGGAACCGTACATTACTCCAATCTTCTCCCTGAGCTGATTGATGAATATTGCTATAGTTCGTGAGCGGTTCAAATTACTGGTCAATTTCCGTAAAGCTTGAGACATCAGTCGAGCTTGAAGACCGATATGAGAATCCCCCATCTCTCCTTCAATCTCAGCCCTTGGAGTCAACGCTGCCACAGAGTCAACTACTAAAACATCCAAGCTTCCCGACCTTACCAACATATCTGCAATCTCCAACGCCTGTTCGCCATTGTCAGGCTGAGAAATCAGAAGCTCATCAATATCGACTCCAATTGCCTTTGCATAAACAGGATCCATGGCATGCTCGGCGTCAATATAAGCACAGATACCACCATTACGCTGAGCCTCGGCAACTACATGCATAGCAAGAGTAGATTTTCCAGATGACTCTGGTCCAAAGACCTCTATCACCCTTCCTCGTGGAAATCCACCGACTCCTAAGGCGAGATCCAACGAAAGCGCACCTGTCGATATAGACTCAATCTTCATATGGGCATTCTCACCCATTTTCATAATTGACCCTTTGCCAAATTGCTTTTCGATCTGCCCTAAAGCAATGTCCAACGCCTTGCCGCGATCTGTCATCTCATCCTTAGGCAACTCACTCACCATTCTTTCCACTCACTACTAATTTCATCACAAATATTGATCTGGATCTCATTAAGCGACCACCAAAAACATAGACAACGGCTGTGACACTCCGGGACCAATTAGTGAACATATATGAGATTATACGAACATACGTTCGACATTGCAATCTATTTTTAAAGATAATTATTGCAATCCCGAGGGCTGGACAATCCCAGAGAGAATTCTTCGAAGCCAATCCAAGGCCGATATAGTTGCAAACTGCCTAATCCTGTCCCTATCCCCAGGCAGCTTAAGCTCTGTAAACTGATCCCCAAACACTGAGGAAGATGCCCCAACAAATACTGTGCCGACACTCCTGCCATCTTGAGATTCAGGACCAGCTACACCGGTGATTGAAAGTCCTACGTCACTTCCTAAAAGTCGCCTGACGCCAACAGCCATCTGAATTGCAGCTTCCGAAGATACAACTGGACCATGGTCCACGGATAGAAGATCATGCTTTAGCTCAGATGCATAGCTCACCAAACAGCCGCGGTACCACTCGGATGCACCTGGAACATTCACAATTCGAGCCGAAATCAATCCCCCGGTTAAAGACTCCGCCAAAGCTAGCGTCAATCCCCTGCTCTTGAGTTCTTCAGCCACAGCCAACTCAATAGTGGTGTCATCCACTCCAAATACAATTCCACCCAGGATCTTACGAAGTTCTGCCTCCTCCTGATCAAGAAGACGCTCAACTAATTGCTCGGTTTCGGCCTTTGCGGTGATTCGCACCTTAATGCCTTCAATGCCGGAGGCAAGAAAAGCAAGCGTGGTATTCCCGTCCCCCTGATCAAGAAGATCCAGTCTTGGGCCAATCAACTCTGACAGAGCTGATTCCGACAATCCCCATGTACGCAGTGTTCGAGACTTGATGATTCCCTTGGCACCAGAACGGCGAACCAAATCCGGAATTATGACTCGGCGAATCATATCCTCCATCTCGTAAGGAACGCCTGGGACCGCATAAACTACCTTATCCCCCACGGGACAAATCAATCCCGGTGCAGTTCCCTTGATCTGTTCAATTGGAGACGCTCCAGCGGGGACCATCGCCTGATTTATGTTATTCCTACTCATCACCCGTCCCCGGGACTCAAACATGGCTCTTATTTTTGCCTCTATAGCCATATCATGAATCAGAGGAACTCCCATCACCTTAGCTAGCGCATCCCGTGTTATATCATCCTGAGTAGGCCCCAGGCCACCACAGGCAATTACAGCATCACTGCGATCGAGGGCGATCTCAAGGACTCGGATAATCCTTTCCAAATTGTCACCCACGCGGGTTTGATAAAAACAATCAATTCCAACCTCAGCAAGTCTTTGAGAAATTGCAGATGAGTTTGTATCTATTATCTGACCCAACAGCAGCTCAGTGCCGATCGCCACTATTTCAACCTGCATCAACTACTCCTTGGACTAGTTGGAACCTTGCACATGTCCATCGGCATAATAAAAATACCCGCTTACGAGGGCCAGACCCGTTGCAATCCACACTAGCGCAGCAATCTCGCTTCTACCAAACGCATAAAAACCCGGAATCAACGCAAGTCCTATCGCGATTATTTGTACAAAGGTCTTCGCTTTGCCAAGAGGTCTGGCAGGCACGGAGATACCCCTTCTTCCAAGGACAGAGCGATATAGGGACATCCAAGTCTCACGCACAGCCATAATTATTACCGGTAGCCACCAAATCTCACTCTTTGCCACTAAAACAGCAAATAATCCAAAAACCATTAATTTGTCGGCCAAGGGGTCTAAAAACGCGCCCGAGCGAGTCGTACCTTGCTTTCTTGCCAAAAAACCATCTAGCTTGTCAGTTGAAGCAAGTACTACCCAGACGATAAACGCTGTCCAGGTGGCACCATTTTTGGCCACATCGTACATCAGCAATGGAGTAATTATCACCCTCAGCAAGGTTATGAAATTAGACGGCGTTGCCAAAGCACTTGGACCGAAAGTTCCACTGAAAGACATTGCTATCTCACTACTTCGCACAACAAGTCCGGACCTTCGGAACCAGTAACCTTTACTTTTACAAAACTGCCTACCTGAAGGTTCGGATCGACCTTCAAAACGCCATCAATTTCCGGCGCTTCCATGTAAGATCTCGCAATTCCCTGAGTCTCGACTAACGCAAGAACTTCAGTGCCAATTTTGTTGCTTCTTTTCATTGCGGTTATCTGGTCTTGCAACTCCGACACTTCAGCCAATCTTTCCATCATTAACCCTCTATTGACCTTTTCGTCTAGACGATTGGCATATGTCCCAACCTCATTTGAAAAGGTAAAGAAACCTGCCCAATCGAGCTCCGCAGCATTGATAAACCGAAGCAAATTATCGTGATCTTTTTCCGTCTCTCCTGGATAACCGATTATAAATGAGGATCGGAATACTGCTTCAGGAGCGAGGGAGCGAATATATTCTATTCTCTCAAGGAACTTCTCTCCAGATCCCCACCTTTTCATTCTGGCCAAAAGTGGGCGGGAAGAGTGCTGCAACGAAAGATCAAAATAGGCTATGCCAGTGCTGAGAATGGCCTCGATTAATCCCTGATTAAGTTCAGAAGGATAAATGTAAAGAAGCCTTAGCCAATCAACCTTATCCTTCAGTGCTGTAATCAATTCAGCAAGAAGTTTAGAACCATAAAGATCTGAGCCATATGAGGCTAAATCCTGAGCTACCAGAACCGCTTCTTTGACGTCCAGACTCTCCACCTCTTGAACAATAGCCTCAATCGTTCTAGATTGTTGCTTTCCTCTAAAAGATGGTATTGCACAAAACCCACATGCTCTATTACAGCCCTCGGCAATCTTTACATATGCCCAAGGAGTCTGAACATGTGGCCTGGAAAGGTTGAGCAAATCGAAGTCGTATTTCGAGCCCGGCCGATTCGAATTTACTGACAATTTAACTGGAACCGAAATTGGCTCAAACCACGCCGGATCCAGCAATTCCTGGCCAAATCCTGCGACTAAATCCACCTCTGGCAATTCTGAAGCAAGTTCTTCGCTGTATCGTTCAGCCATACAACCCGTAATAACAACCTTAGCGTTCGGCTTTTTCTGATCCGAAAGCTCAAGAATGGTCTCGATTGACTCCATCCGGGCAGCTTCAATGAATGCACAAGTGTTGACAATTACCAAATCAGCATCTTTAAAGTTATCAGCCGGACGAAGACCGGAGGTACCAAGCCTTCCCGCAAGTTTATCTGAATCAACTCTATTTTTTGGGCACCCGAGGGTTTCAATCCAGAATGAAACAGTCATCTATAACAAACTAGCAACCTCGAGCGGTTCGAAACCTGATCTGTATGACATTGAAGTCACCAAACCCCGGTTATCGACCTCAAGCGCCTTTACCGAATACCCGGATTCTTTACTCGACAGCAACGTATTTGCTTTCAATGCGACCGCTTCTCTGTCATCTTTTCGACAAAATCCAACCATCGTGGGTCCAGCACCAGACCAGCAGGCACAAATCGATCCCGAAGCGATTAGAGCTTCAATCAAAAAGGAAGATTCAGGGAAAAGAGCCTTCCTGTAATCTTGATGCAAACGATCCTCGGTGGCCTCCCGTCTGAGATGGTCAATATCAGCAAATCCAGCAACTAATAGTCCAAATCTCCCAAGATTAAACGATGCATCGGTAAAGGGTATATTGTCTGGCAATACTCCCCGGGCAGATTTAGTTGCCAACTCACGATCCGGAATCACAGCCACCAAAGCGACCTCTGGATCTAGCAACAAATTGGTGCTTATAAAGCCATCCCCAATCCGCGTTGCCGTAACAAACCCGCCAAATACAGACGCTGCTGCATTCTCGGGGTGACCATCAAAATGACAAGCGACCTGAAATGGATCTTCAGCTTCCAGAGCTGCTGCGCATGCGGCAACAAATGCAGCTGACGAACCAAGACCGCGCCCCAATGGAATCTGCGACCTGACCGTCAAGTGAACATTAGAGTGCCCCAACACATATTCCGCAACCCTGGCCCCCAAATGATCTTGCCCAACCTGGCCATTGTGACCATAGCCATGAGCAGTTACCTGAAAACTGGTAGACGGCTCCGACTCCACCTCAAGATAAAGCGACACTGCTAAAGCAAGGGTATCAAATCCCGGTCCAATATTTGCGGTCGAAGCTGGTACCCTAGCAATCACTGTTGCTCCTTAGAACCTCTCAAGTCGCCAAGCTAACGAAGGAGCCTTCACCGCAGAACTAGTGACTAATTCAACAGTGTGAGACTGCGCACCCACCGAAACAGTGAGTGTTCCAACCTTAGCACCAGCTGCAATGTTTCTTGGCAGTTTTATAAAACGCACTTTGTAATTTACCTTGAGCCCCGGCCACCCTAAAAAGGAGACCCCTTGCGTAGCAATAACAGATACCGGCTTATTTCCAGGCGCATTGATAGTTCCCACTAACTGACCTTTTTTCAGCACCTGCTCCTGAGTGGGAATTTTACGAGCCGCGTTGACTAAATTTCGACTTAGGTTTAACACTGATGCGAGTGGCTGTACACCTTGCTGACCCATTACAGAACCTACAATCAGGTCCTTTGAGCCCGAAGACCCAGTGGCCGCAAAGACCAAATTTGCAGCAGAACCGATTGACCCGGTCTTAATTCCAACGAATCCATCGTGACCTACGTTGTAATTGACATTGAATTGAACTCCAACAACGGGAAGAGTAGCTTGTGGCTTGGCCACGATCTGAGACAGCACTGGATTCTGCAGAAGTTTCAAGCCCGCCTTGACCTGATCCGGAGCTGTGCCAACGGTACCGGAACTAAGTCCGGCTGGATCTTTGAAGGTTGTGCTGTTCATTCCAATTGACTTGGCATAGGCATTCATTTTTGCCACGAATGCTGAAGTGGAGCCGGCATCCCATTGAGCCAGCTTTACAGCAATGTTATCTGCAGATGGAATCAACAATGCTTCCAACATCTGATATTCGGTGAGAGTTTCTCCTACCGCGACACCCATCACCGAATCCTGTTGGCTCACCATATACCGGTAGTTCGCTACATCTTTGGAGGTAATTGTGACCGAAGGTCCGGTACTTCCCAATGAGAGGGGATGGTCCTTTACGATCACCAAAGCGGTAATTATCTTTGCAACCGAAGCAAGCTGGATTTTGATATCGGGATTAAACGAGCCAATAATCCCAACATTTTGAACTGCTACTTCGGCACCTCCACTTGAGGGCCATGGCAACGACGGTCTCTGACCTGGTATCACAGCATCAGAGAGAGTCTGCGAAGCCCTGGGCAATGGGACTGAACGAAGAAGCTGTACTATCGAAACAAGAATTAACAGTACTACAACCAGAGCTATCAGTCGGGAAAATCTTGCCACGGACCTTGTGGACCCGCCCCTGCGGCTGCCCCTATAGTAGGAAGAATTCGAGGTTGAGCTCAACCAGGAATCATTTTTTTTCATAACCCTAAAACCTCCAGAAATATATGGGCAGCAAAATTCGAGACGAAAAACTCAGACAACAAGCTAGACCTAAATGGATGAAGAAGATATTAGAAATAACCTTCTTCCCTGTGGTTCTCCAATTCTTCCTTGCTCATCAGCACAACACGGGGTTTAGAACCTTCGGAAGGACCGACAATCCCCCGCGATTCAAGTAAATCCATGATCCGACCGGCTCGAGCAAAACCCACCCTCAGCTTCCGCTGTAACATAGAGGTTGAGCCGAGCTGTGACGACACAACCAGCTCGATTGCCTGATCCAACAATTCGTCCGAATCATCCCCGTCAAAACCAAACTCCCCTTGGGAATCGGATCCTTCCACCCCATCTACGTACTGAGGCTTAGAAGACCGTAGCCAGTGACCTACAACAGCCCGCACTTCCGCTTCCGAAACCCAGGGGGCTTGAATTCTTCGAGGTACATTAGACGATGCATTAAGAAGCAGCATGTCGCCTTTTCCGACTAGGCGTTCAGCACCTGGCTGATCAAGAATGACTCTGGAATCAGCAAGTGAGGAAACCGAAAATGCCATCCGAGAAGGCACATTTGCTTTAATAACTCCAGTTATGACATCCACCGAGGGACGCTGAGTCGCTATGAGAAGATGGATTCCGACCGCTCGAGCCATCTGGGCAATTCTACATATTGACTCTTCCACATCACGGGCTGCAACCATCATTAAGTCATTCAGCTCATCAACCACTACAATTATGAATGGCAGCTTTTCAAGAGTACCTCCGTTGTTTCCAGTGAATAACGGGGAGTCATCAAGTATCTGATCGACCGGAGAACTTGACCCTACTGGGTTCTGGCTCATCTCCTGCGCCAGTGACTCGATCATCTGGTTATAGCCAGTGATATCCCTTACTCCAACTTCAGAAAGCAGGTCATATCTTCGTTCCATTTCCTTAACTGCCCATGAGAGCGCATTGGCTGCCTTTTTCGGATTTATCACCACTTGTGTCAACAGATGGGGAAGGCCATTGTACTGACCCAACTCAACCCTCTTGGGATCGATCAGGATCATCCGCACTTCATCCGGAGTCGCTCTCATAAGGATTGAGGTGATAATGGAGTTAATGCAGGAGGATTTACCGGATCCTGTCGCTCCTGCAATCAATACGTGGGGCATCTCAGCCAAGTTTGCCATTACCGCTCGCCCGGCAATATCGCGGCCCAATGCCACCTCCAGGGGATGGATGGCTACCACTGCCTCCTGGGAATTCAGCACATCACCCAGGCTCACGATCTGCCGGTTTTGGTTGGGGACCTCAACTCCAATAGCCGACCTCCCTGGAATTGGCGCAAGTATCCTCACATCGGCTGCGGCCATAGCATAGGCTATGTCTTTATTCAAGGCGGTTATCTTTGCCACTTTGACACCTTCGCCAAGCTCCAGTTCATACCGTGTAACCGTTGGTCCGACAGTCATTCCGACCAACTTTGTCTGCACCCCGTGAGTCGCCAAAGAATTCTGGAGAATTTTCCCGCGCATAGTCAATTCGTCTTTATCAAGATTCTTGACTGCACCACGCTTAAGCAAAGAGGGGCTGGGAAGTTTCCAGTTGCCAGCCACCTTTTCCAAATTCATTTCAACCGTGTCGGAACTGGGTACCTTAGTTTTTGAGTTCTTGAGCAGATTAGAATCAGAAGCTCCAGGCGAGGACGAAACCATACCTGAAAGTATCAAATCACTCTTATCTTCCGGTATGCCTAATATCTCAGCAGCATCAGACACCCTTGGGTTGCGCGATCGGCGTGAGGCAGGTTGATTGGGCTGTTGATGAGCTTCAACAGAAATATCCTCTATCCCTAACTCATCGAATCCCTCGCCACTTTCACCGGTTTCAACAAATTTACGGATCCGGCTCACTACTGCTACGATTGCCGCCTGAGGCCCAATTCTAAAAAATGCTAAAACCAGAAAAACCAGCGCGAAAGTCAGAATCAATAAACCACCAAAACGGCCAGCAACTAAACTTAGATAGTGACCGATGCTGTATCCAAAGATTCCACCTTTGACCCGAATCTTTGGCCCACTGAATGTCTGATAGAGATCACCCTGTATCGATGCAAGAGACACGGTTGCGAAAAAACCTATCAAACCCCTATGGCGAGCAAATGAAATCTTGTCGGGAAGTACCAGAGCCAAACCACAAAGAAATAACGCTGCCAGTCCGAGATAGATCCCAATTCCAAAGATTGAACCGGATAAAATCGCCAAATCTTTACCCAAGGGACCAAAGAATGATGTCAACAGCGATATTACAAGCACCACAGAGACAAACAGATAGAGCACTCCCCGAAACGCATCATCCAATGAGGTAACGTGCTCAAACAGAGTCTTATTCTGCGAAACTCTGCTGTGGGCAGATTTCCTGGGCCCTGCCGTTCGCTTTTTGGAAGATGCTTTTGAATGCCGGGAACCAGTCGTTGCACTGCTCCTCGTTGTCCTTGTAACCTTTTGACTCACCAATTTGAACCTAGCCAGTAATTATCGTCGCATATACGAATCTAGTAACTAAATTACCAGTATGTAATTAATAATTACATAAATTTATCGAATTGAGGATAATCTACGCTTCCAAAACGACCGGGACTATCATCGGTCTGCGCCTGGTTTGCTTATTCACATATTTGGCAAGAGCTGAGCGTACATGGCGCCGCAAAGTATCCAGATCAAGTGCATCTTGAGACGCAGCATCAGAAATGGATCTCCTTACTTCAGCTTTTGCTTCTTCTAGTATTCCCTCCGCTTCGTCAGCGTGAATCCACCCTCTGGTGATGATCTCAGGTCCAGTTACAACCTCACCCGATTGAATTTCAACCGTCACAACAACTACGATTACGCCTTCTTCTGACAAAACCTTGCGATCTCTGAGGACTCCTCGGTTCACATCACCTACCACTCCATCGACATAAAGATAACCAGCTGGAACCTCACCAGCAAAATCAATACCTTCGTCAGAAAGTACTACTACGTCGCCGTCTTCACAAAGAAGAATATTGTTGGAAGTTACCCCCATGTCTCTGGCAATCATGGTGTGGTTAAACAGATGCCTAAACTCACCATGGACTGGTATGAAATATTCAGGGTCTGCAATCGAAAGTAGCAGCTTCAACTCGTCGGCCTTAGCATGACCCGACGTATGAACTTTATCAACCCCGGCATGAACCACTGCTGCGCCTCTCCTGTAAAGCCCGTCAATAACTTTTCCAACCGCGGTCTCGTTTCCAGGGATTACATCTGCTGATATTATAACCATGTCCTCTTGTTCAAGCTTGAGCCATTTGTTTTCTCCCGATGCCATTAGCGTCAATGCGCTCATTGGCTCGCCTTGTGAACCGGTTGAAAGAATGCAAACTTCACTGGCGGGATACTTTGACACATGTTCAATATCAAACAGGAAATCATCAGGGATATACAAGAGTCCCAATGACCGGGCCAGGGCAATGTTCTTACCCATTGACCTTCCGAGGGTGAATATTCTTCGCCCGGATGAAATGGCTACATTTGCAACTTGCTGGATCCTGTGTATATGAGAGGCAAAGCAAGTCACCACTATCCGCTTTTCTGAATTCAAGCTGAAAAGACGAGTCAGAGTCTTACCAACCTCGGATTCAGATTCCGACCTACCCAGTTCTTCGGCATTGGTAGAATCCGACAGCAGCAAACGAATCTTATGATTCGAGGCAATTGCACCAATCCTGCCAAGATCAGTAGTTCTGCCGTCAACCGGGCTGAGATCCAGCTTGAAGTCCCCCGAGTGAAGAATTACCCCTTGTGAGGTATAAAATGCCAAAGCAAAGCTGTGTGGAACGGAATGGGCGACCGGAATGAACTCGACCTTAAATGGGCCAATCTCACGAATCTCCAGATCCTCAACCACATTCAGCTGACATCTGTCAAGCATTCCAGCCTCGTCTATCCTATTCCGTGCTAAACCCAGTGAAAGTGCTGAACCGTATAGCGGCAGAGTTATATCGAGATCCCTTAGCAAGAACGAAAGAGCTCCCGTATGATCTTCGTGTCCATGAGTGAGAACACACCCCACTAGTTTGGATGAATTCTTCTTGATGTAGCTGAGATCGGGTAGAACGAGATCAACTCCTGGCATATCAGCATTTGGGAACATAAGGCCGCAATCCAAAATGACCATTTTCCCATCTTGCTCAATTATGGCGCAATTTCTACCGATCTCGCCCAAGCCACCAAGAAAAACAACCTTTACTTCACTTGACATTTGAACCCTCATAGGCGGTTACTGTTTTTATCCCGAGGTGCTTGAGCTCAATATTGGTTCGGTCAAGAACCTCCTGAGCAAGCCGAGACAAATATTCTGGCGCTTTGCCAAGCGGCAACCTAGCTTCACCAACATTCAGGTTTAAAGTGTTGAGCATAACCTTGGCTGGCATCGGATTAGGAGCATCAGGCCTCGATTCAAATTCATAGGAGGGCATAAGAATTCTATTTATCTCCCCAGCGCGCTTCGATTCTCCTGCGAAAAAGCTGGTGATCATCTCTTGAAATGCAAATGCTGCCCAATGAGTAGCGACCCCGATTACGCCGACCGCCCCAATCGCCAAAAGTGGCAAAGTTAAACCATCATCACCAGAATACAATTCGAAGTAGTCAGGCAAATCGGGAACCAATTTAGCAGTGTTGCCAGGATCTCCGCTTGCATCTTTCAAACCAACCACATTTGAACATCTTCCAATCAACTCAAGCAATGTCTGATGTTCCACTTTTCTGCCGGTTCTAATAGGAATGTCATAAATAATCACCGGAAGATCTGAAGCCTTTGCAACTACTTCAAAGTGGGCGAGAATGCCTGATTGAGGAGGCCTGTTGTAATATGGAGTCACGATCAGAGCTCCGGCTGCGCCGACTTCTTTTGCCATCTTTGTCATGTGAATCGAATGCAAAGTGTCATTTGAACCCGATCCAGCAATTACTGGCACCGTAACCGCGTTGGCTACTGCCTCCCATAAAGAGATCTTTTCGTCATCAGTAAGAGTAGGTGCCTCACCAGTAGTCCCTGTCACAATCAGGGCCTCTGTACCATTTTCTACAAGCCATTTTGCCAATCGGACGGTTCCCGTTAGGTCCACCTCACCGCTTTCATCAAACGATGTAGCCATTGCTGTAAGCACTCTTCCAAATCGGCTCGAACTATCAGGAGTCAATTTCATCACCACCTTCACCATGACCGCCTAGTCCAAGTTTGGCGTCTATAAGCGAATCCATCCCATACATAAATCCAGAAGCGCCAGACACAGATTTTATTGCCAATAAGACTCCAGGCATAAAAGAGGTCCTGTCATAAGAGTCATGCCTGATAGTCAACGTCTGACCCAAAGTTCCAAATATAACCTCCTGGTGAGCCACCATCCCTCTTACCCGCAATGAATGCACGTTCAAACCCTGCTCATACTTGCCGCCCCTAGCACCTTCGAGAACCAATTTCTTGGTAGGGTCTGCAGCAAATGGCCTCTCTCTGCTGTTTCGATATGAGGAAATTCTCTTCGCAGTCTCCATCGCAGTCCCACTTGGGGCATCAACTTTAGAATCGTGATGATATTCGATCACGTCAACTGTATCGAAAAATAGAGAAGCCATCTCCGAAAATCGCATCATCAGAATGGCACCAATAGCAAAATTGGGCGCAACAATGCAATTAGCCTCAGATTCCTCAAAGGCCGCTTTGAGTTCTCCGATTTGTTGACCAGTAAACCCGGTGGTACCCACAACCCCGTGTACGTTATTCTCGGCACACCAGATCATGTTCTCATAAGCGACGTCAGCTGAAGTAAAATCAACTGCTACTTCAGCTCCGACAGCCAAGAGGTGCTCCTTTGAACCACTAATTGCCAGGCCGGTCCCGGTAATGCCTGTCACTTGGGACAGGTCAATCCCGGACAGCCTTGGGTCTATAGCTGCGACTAATTCGAGTTCTATATCGCTGGCCACAGCACGACAAACAGTTCCTCCCATTTGTCCTCCAGCGCCAAATACACCAACTCGCATGCTGCCCCCTCTAAACTAGATGATCACTTCCAATAGGCCCAACCACACAAATTTGCATATCAGACTCCAACAGCTCCTCAGCCAGATGATTGACACCGGCTCGAGACACACTTTCTATTTCCGCCAGCATCTCTGCGACAGAGTTTGGTTCCCGGTCCCATATCAATCTCGACCCGATCTGAGACATGACGGAACCCGAATCGTCCATACTAAGCAACAGCTGAGCCCGTAAATATCGTTTTGCTACTGCCAACTCTTCCTCGGTTACTCCTCGGGAGACCAAATCTTTGACAACCAAATCTATCAACCGCAATGAACTGTCGACTTGACCTGGGGTGGTGGCAAAATAAACCTCCATGTAGCCTGAATCTCCAAAAGCGACATGATCGGAATAAATCGAATAGCACAATCCGTGGTCTTCGCGAACTACTTGAAATAGCCTAGATGAGATTCCGCCGCCCAACAACTGATCCAAAATGGCCAGTTCCCACCACCTAGGATCGCTGCGACTGATACCTCGGAACCCCAACGCAATATGCACCTGTTCGATATCCCGCTCAATTATCTTCGCTGGACCAAATTTAGGAACAGGCTGCACTCGATGTAGAGATTTATCACCTTGCAAGGAAGTAAACATAGCCTGAAATTTTTCTATCAGTAAGTCATGGTTCACATGACCTGCTGCAGCAACCACCATATTAGGTGGACCATAGTATGCTGTAAAAAATTTATCTATAGTGGCCCTATCCATTGAGATAATGCTCTCTCGGGATCCCAGCACTTCCCTTCCTAAAGGGTGGCCGTTGTAAATAACCGAAGCCAACATCTCTTGTACCAGATCTGCTGGTTCGTCAGATGCCATTGCGATCTCCTCGAGGATTACACTCCGCTCAGAGTCAATATCAAGTGGCCGTAGGGCTGGTGCAGTCAGTATCTGGCCCAATATGTCAATTCCAATCTCGACCGCTTCATCAAGCAAACGGAGTTGGAAAGAAGTCGTCTCTTTGGTGGTAAATGCATTCATTTCACCACCAAAAGAGTCAACTACCACTGCCAAATCTCTTGCCGACAGAGACTCGGTGCCTTTGAATATCAAATGCTCCAAAAAATGTGAGGCCCCATACTGACTCCCCGATTCATCTCTCGAGCCAACCTTGACAAACACTCCAATTGATACCGAAGCAGAGTATGGCATTTCGGCGGACACAATGGTGAGTCCGCTATCAAGTTTTGAAACCCGCGTCAAGCAAGCTACCTAGCGACGACCATCTCGTCGACCACTTCGCCTGGGACCTTTTCCGTGTCCACCTTCGCGATCAGACGACCTTGGCGAAGGAGATGGACCCGGACCAAGATCTCCGTATTCAGAGCGAAGTTCCTCGTCAAAATGGGCCTCGAAAGAGACTACCGAGGAAGCTGGAGAGCTCTTCGCTTCACTTTCCGGCTTCGTCCGTTCCGATCCTCCGGATTGTTCAAACTCAACCGCATCTGCCGTTGTGGTCTCCGACGTCTTAGGGGCTGAAGCGCTTTCGTCTCCCCCCGCACCAACCAGAGAAAGCGAGATTTTGCCTGAAGGATCGACATCATCGACCCTGACCATCAGGTCCTGACCCATTTCTAAATAGTCTTCGACTCTTTCGACCCTCTTGCCAGCACCAAGTTTGGATATATGAAGCAAGCCGTCTCGACCAGGAAGGATATTTATGAACGCTCCAAATTTGGCGATCGACACCACTTTGCCGCTATAGTGCATACCTATTTCAGCTTTCGGAGGATCCAGAATCTCAAGGATTCGTCTTCTGGCCTCCTCCACCGCTCCAGAGTCTTTTGCTCCAATGGTGACCAGACCTACCGTCCCGTCATCATCAATCGCGATTTCGGCTCCAGTCTCCTGTTGCATAGAGTTTATGTTCTTACCCTTTGGTCCTATGATCTCCCCAATTTTGTCAAGGGGTATTTCAATTGAGATGATCTTAGGAGCATTGCCTTTCACGGAATCCCTTGGAACAGCGATCACCTTGCGCATGACCTCGAGAACCTGCATCCGCGCCACTTTCGCCTGCTGCAGCGCCTGCGCTAATACTTCAGCGGGGATGCCATCAATTTTGGTATCCAACTGTAATGCTGTGACAAATTCAGAGGTACCGGCTACCTTGAAGTCCATGTCACCAAAAGCATCCTCAGCACCAAGGATATCGGTCAAAGTAACGTACTTATCGCCCTCGTAAATCAATCCCATAGCGATTCCAGCAACAGGGGCCTTGATCGGAACGCCGGCATCCATCAATGACAACGTCGATCCGCATACGGACGCCATGGAGGTTGAACCATTTGAACTGAGCACCTCAGAAACAACACGCAACGTGTAGGGAAACTCCTCATGAGGGGGAATTACCGGAAGAAGGGCTCGCTCACCTAGAAGACCATGTCCGATCTCACGCCGCTTTGGTCCCCTCATAAACCCAACTTCACCAGTTGAAAATGGTGGGAAATTATAATGATGCATGTACCTCTTGAATTCATCTGTGGATATAGAATCCAGCATCTGATTCATTTTTGGCATGCCCAGCGTACAAAAAGTAAGGGCCTGTGTTTCACCTCTATTGAAAAGCCCAGTCCCGTGAGCTGTCGGGATCAGACCAACTTCGGCCGATAGCGGTCGAATGGTAACCAGATCCCGTCCGTCAATCCGGATCCCGTCTTCTACAATGCGCCTACGAACCAGATACTTGGTGTATGCCTTGATAGCATTCTTTACCTGATTCTCTAGACCTTCAAATCGATCGGCCAACTTCTCACGGATCATAGCTGATGCTTCCGCCAGACTGGCATCCCTGTCTGATTTACCTAGTACCGCATTAGCCTGGACTAAAGCATCAGTTCCGACTTCTTTGACTGCTTCAAAAATCTCTGCGCTGTAGTCGATCTGCGGCACATACTCAAGCGGCGGCTTAGAACCTGACTGCTTGACGAGTTCTCTCTGTAACTCGATGGACTCTTTGATCCACTTCTTTGAAAACTCAAGTCCCTCAGCAATTACCGCTTCGGTCACCAAGGGAGCACCTGATTGATAATTCTCCCAACTGGATTCGGTTCCTCCGGCTTCCACCATGATGATTGCAATATCGGAGCCCTCTGAGTTTTCTCTTCCGGCCACAACTAGTTCAAAGCTGGCCGAATCACCATCTTGATATGTAGGATGTGGAATCCACTTACCCTCTGAATCATAGGCGATTCGAACTGCGCCAATTGGTCCCTGGAACGGGATCCCCGAAATCATTAGTGCTGCCGAAGCTGCATTGATTGCCAGTACGTCATGAGGGTTCAAAAGATCTGCACCTAAAATCGTACCGACTATGTGCACTTCATTACGAAAGTCATCTGCAAAGCAGGGTCGTATTGGACGGTCAATCAACCGAGATGTTAAGGTAGCGGCATCTGTCGCCCTACCTTCCCTGCGGAAAAATGAACCGGGAATGCGCCCAACTGCATACATCCGTTCTTCAATATCGACGGTCAAAGGGAAAAAATCGATTCCCTCTTTAACCGTCTTTGAAGCAGTTGCTGTGGCTAACACCATGGTGTCGCCAATTCTCCCCACTACTGCGCCATCTGCCTGCAAGGCAAGCTTGCCTGTTTCAAACGAAAGAATCTTGTCTGTCTCGCTGATTTGAGACGATACGACAACGGCCTCAGCCATTTGTCTCCTTATTAATTAGCGGCGACCTTGGCAACTCCCAGTCGCTAACCACCAATTTCTTGGGAGCTAGCGACTGGCAGCTGGGTACCTAAATCGCCTTAGCTTTTATTGTTTACCTGCCAAGTCTTAGCTTGAACATTAAGGAATCAAGAATGACCCTTTGTCTATACTATCCGATAAATTCACGTCTATAAACTTCTATGACCCACACCCCAGTAACGGAGGTGGGTCATAGTCGAAAATCCATCAGAATTACTACCTTCGAATTCCTAACCTGCCGATCAGTGAGCGGTAGCGCTCAACATCCTGATCTCTTACATAATCAAGCAACCTACGGCGGTGTCCAATCAGCTTCATCAACCCATGGCGAGTATGATGATCACCCTTGTGCACCTTTAGGTGCTCGGTCAGATGAGAAATGCGATTCGTAAGTAGAGCTATCTGAACCTCCGGTGATCCAGTGTCCGAATCGTGAAGCCGATATTCCGAAATAATTGCTTCTTTATCTTGCATTTAAACCTTTATCCTGTAGACCTATGTGAGAGTATCCGACTGGATCTGCTCATAACGTCCGCTTGTAATCAAGCATAAAGATACTAGCCGGGTTACCCAGCTTTACAAGCTATTTGATTCGCAGAAGCTGGAAACCAGCTTAATATCTTCCGATATCTTTTCCTGGAGCTCGTCGGTGGTACTAAACCTCTCCTGATCACGAATCTTTTTACCGAACACTATCCGCAACGTTCTCTGATATAGATCCCCCTCGAAACCCAAGATAAAAGCCTCAAGTAAACGGGCGCCGCCCCTGGGATAGTAAGTCGGTCTAGTTCCTAGCGAAATTGCACTGTTAAATCTACTTCCGTCGGGGAACACAACCCAACCGGCATATACTCCGTCGGGCGGGGTAACCATCTCGTCACTAAATGAAACATTCGCCGTTGGAAACCCGAGCTCGGTGCTGCCTCGCTGATCCCCGGGTACCACCACGCCCCTGAGTTCAAATCTTCTTCCCAAGTGCTGCCTAGCTCGATCCATGTCCCCAGAGGAAACCAGCCGACGAATTAGGGTGGACGAAACGTTTTCACTTTGATTTTCAGAGGCGGTTTTGAGCGGCGCTCCAAACACCTCGAAATTTAGACTCCTGCCAAGTGCGCTAAGTAGATCGACATTGCCTTGGCGATTGTGGCCAAAATGAAAATCGCTTCCTACTACAACATATTTAACGTTTAGCTTTCCAACTAGGAATTTCTCAACAAACTCCACTGGGCCTTCCATTGCCCTATTGGCGTCAAACTCAATCACGCAAACCGCGTCTACTCCAGTTTCCTCCAAAAGCTCAAGCTTCTGGCCCAAATCACTAAGTAATAAAGGGGCAGACTCAGGGCGAACCACTTTAGCCGGATGACGATCAAAAGTCACTACAACCGACTCCGCTCCAATCTCCTTGGAAATCTCAATCGTCTTTGAAATTAAATACCTGTGTCCAATATGTACGCCGTCGTAGGCGCCAATCGTCACCGCGGTACCAGCTGGAAAACTAACGTCACTCGAATCGTAATAAAGCTTCATCAACGGAAAACCTAGTTGATGAGCGGCAAGATAACGCCCGCCTTATAGATTTGCCCTGATTCCCGCTTATAAAGACCGACAACCTGCTCCCACATTGTCAATTCACCCCTGGTCTTGTCGAAAACTATAACCTCGTCACCGAGACCACTATCAAATTCAACTTTCATCCCGTTTTTCACCTTCGCCAATTGTTCTCCAGAAATTCCTATCGTATCGATTCCTATGAAGGCGTCGATAGGAGCAAGTACCGTCGAAGGTTGGATATTTTCCAAGGATACAGCCTGCTCTACGCTAAAGTCACCGGAGCTGACCCTTCTGAGATTACGCAGATAGGCACCACCACCTAGCGCCACGCCCAAATCATGGGCTATCGAGCGTATATAGGTTCCTGGACCGCAAACCACGCTTATTTGAATCGTAGCCGAATCTATGACCCGATACCCAAAGCTACTGACATGAACCTTTCGGGCCTTGATCACAACATCTTCCGAATCTCTATGATATTGGTAAAGACGCTTACCTTTAACTTTTAGAGCTGAAACAATGGGTGGATATTGAAGTATGTCGCCGCGGAACCTGTCCACCACGCTGTCCAGCAGTTCTTCGGTCACTGCCGGCATATCATAACGCGCCACAACTTTACCAGTGGAGTCATAGCTGTCGGTTTCAGTCCCAAAAACCACTTCACCCACATAAGATTTGGGCTTCTCCTGATATAAATCGATTAGCCGAGTTATATTACCAATCGCCACAATTAAAAGTCCAGTTGCTTCCGGGTCAAGCGTTCCAGCGTGCCCAACTCTTCTTAGGCCAAAAACCCTTCTTACCCTTGCCACAACATCGTGAGAGGTCATTCCCGCCGGCTTATCGATTAGAAGTACTCCCCGTTGAGGCATCACTTCCATGTTCTGATCCTCAAACTTACAAATCATACTTATGAGGGGTGATCCTTCGGAGAATTTCCTCAATCCGATCACCGTTCGCCACACCACCATCTTGGACAAAACGAAGTTGCGGTGTTCTCTTTAGGTGAACTTGGGACGCTATTTGACCCTGAATCTTTGTTCTCAGCTTCTCAAGCGAACTCAAATGACTGTCACTCAAATTTGAAATAAATACAGTGGCCGAGGAAAGATTCGGCTCAGTCTCCACAGCAGTGACAGTAATTAGCTCCAAAAAATTATCTTCGTCTGCAATTCTCTCGATGGCCTCGGCAACAATCTCCCTTAGAAGTTCGTTTACCCTGGCAACCCTCGGATAATTTGGCGCATTCCTCTTATTGCTTCTCCGAGAAACCGACATCTTAGTAATCCCACCTTTATTCAGACATAACCAGTTATAACTGGTTATGTCCTTGGTATCTCGCGTTCCTCAAAAGTTTCAATTATGTCACCAGGTCTCAGATCCTGGAAGTCCGATAGTCCAATTCCGCATTCAAATCCAGATTGAACCTCTCGAGCATCATCCTTGAACCGACGCAATGAAGTCACCGTTCCCTTCCAGATAACCACACCGTCGCGCAAGAAGCGGACCTTTGACCCTCTTGTTATAACACCGTTGAGAACGTAACAACCTGCTACAGCGCCAATTCTCGGAACCTTGAAAACCTCTCTCACTTCGGCATCACCGGTTACAACTTCTTCATACTCAGGCGCTAGCATACCCACCATGGCTGATTCAATATCTTCAATCACCTTGTAGATAATTTCATATGTTCTAATCTCGACATCCTGAGATTCCGCTAGATCCCTGGCACGCCTGTCCGGACGAACGTTGAAAGCTATAATCGTTGCGTTAGATGCGGTCGCCAGAACTACATCGTTCTCAGTAACCCCTCCAACGGCTCTGTGTATGAAAGCCAGCTTTACTTCGGGACGCTCAAGCTTCTTAAGCGACTCAACGATAGCTTCGAGAGAACCTTGAACATCTGCCTTCACAATCAGGTTCAGAGTTGCCGTTTCACCCCGTTGGATCTGTTCAAAAAGATCTTCAAGTTTTGCCCCAGGGGTAGCGGCGGCAAGATTAGCATATCCAGCCATTCGCATACGCTGCTCTCTGGCCTCACCAATAGTCCGGGAGGTAGATAGATCCACGGTGCTTCTGAATTCATCACCAGCGGAAGGAACCTCAGAGAATCCCAGAACCTGCACTGGCATCGCTGGTCCAGCCTCGGTGACATTTTTCCCGTTGTAATCAATCAACGCCTTCACTCGACCCCAGGCTGGGCCGGCTACTACGGGATCGCCAATGCGCAGTGTGCCTCGCAAAACTATAACGGTAGCTACCGGACCACGTCCTATATCAAGATTTGCCTCCAATACAACGCCTCGGGCCCTTCCTTCAGGTGTTGACGACAACTCCATGATCTCTGCCAACACAGCCAGTTGCTCTAAAAGATCACTGATTCCAATGTTCTGAAGTGCAGAAATCTCCACCATTATTGTGTCACCGCCCCAGGCCTCTGGGACAAGGCCAAGCTCGGATAACTGCTGCTGAACTCGGGTTGGGTCGGCATTCTCCCTATCGATTTTATTTATTGCCACCACAATTGGCACATCAGCAGCTTTGGCGTGGTTGATTGCTTCGATCGTCTGCGGCATAACTCCATCATCTGCCGCTACAACCAAAACAACTATATCGGTGACCTCGGCACCACGAGCCCTCATAGCCGTGAATGCTTCGTGACCCGGGGTGTCAATAAACGTAACATAGCGACCGTTTACTTCAACTTTATAAGCACCAATATGTTGAGTAATCCCACCTGCTTCGCCAGCGACGACATTTGCTTCTCTAATCCGGTCGAGTAACTTTGTCTTACCATGGTCCACGTGTCCCATAACGGTGACAATCGGAGGTCTCGGCACCAACTCGTAAAGACTGTCCTCATCGGTGTCATCGAAATATTTAGCCTGCAGCTCAGCTTCCTGCTCCTGCCCGGCATCAACGAGCTTTACAGTAGCCCCCAGCTCAGCAGCAAATAATTCAATCATGTCGTCAGACAGGGACTGCGTTGCGGTTACTGCCTCGCCTTGCAAAAATAAGAACCTTACTACATCGCCCGCAGTTCGATTAAATTTAGGACCCACTTCCTGAGCAGAGCTACCCCTCTCGATGATTATCTCACCTTCGGGCACAGGTGCATTGGAGGCGACGTATGCAGTGAGCTGCGTGGGCTCCAACTCTTCTACATTACGACGACGCCTTTTTTTAGATTGTTTCTGTGGAGCCCTTCCTCTACCGGGAGCACCCCTCGGAACCGACGGGGGTGGAGTAGCTGCGCTGGGCCGAGTAGCATATCCGCCACCCTGACGAGATGGGCCCGCACTTCCTCCTGCTCCTGCAGTCCTGTTGCCAAAACCTCCGCCTTGTCCTTGACCCTGACGGGGAGGGAATCCACCGCCACCTTGTCTAGGCGTAAAGTTATTCCGTTCTGCTCCACCCTGACCTTGACGTGGCTGGAATTCTCTTCCTTGGCCACCGGTTCTGGGTCCACTTCCGGCAGGACGTTGTCCTCCGCCTTGTCCTTGACCCTGACGGGGAGGGAATCCACCGCCACCTTGTCTAGGCGTAAAGTTATTCCGTTCTGCTCCACCCTGACCTTGACGTGGCTGGAATTCTCTTCCTTGGCCCCTTTGTTGATTTGGGCGCGCCCTGTCCCCGTCTGAGGCGCGCTGCTGTGGGGCATTTCTAGACGCTCCAGGAGGTGGAGGAATAGGTTTACCGGAGAACGACCTTGGTGGACCACCAGGAGGTGGAGGAATAGGTTTACCCGTAGATGATGTAGGAGGACGCGAAGACTTCCGTACACCATCTGAAGCTGGTCGGTGAGACGCCTGGGGTGAAGAGGAGGAAGATGGTTGTCTTTGTCCTCCAGGAACCTCATTCTGTCGGTTTCCGGAGGCCCTGTCTTCATCGCCTTGACCCTTTTTTTCCGGCTGCCCGGTAGCTCTATCAGAACTGCGGCTAGCTTGGACGTTGTGGCGCTCTGTTGATCCTGAGGAACTTTCTGAACCCGGCGAATTGGATTCCACCCTGGAAGATAGTTGATTTGCTCCCTTTTGATGACCAAAGTTCTCACGCCCATGGTCACCGGGTATCGATTTTCCACCCTGTTGAGGCTCTCGGGGCTGGGTATCGCTTTGTGCGTCGGAGCGGGGAGCTGATCCACCTCTAGAAGACGAGGAGATAGTGCGAGAAGCCGCTGAACTCGAAGACTTCGGCTGTTCTGAAGCTGCCTTAGGCTGTGGAGATGGCTCTTCGCGTGGCTGTTCAGAGCGTACCAAACCCTCACGCTCAGCTTTACGCCGCGCTCTATCGGCCTGCGCATCCTCTATGCTCGATGAATGGCTTTTTACGCCTATTCCAAGCGAAACGCAAAGGTCCAATGCCTCCTTATTGGTCAGTCCCAGCTCTTTAGCCAGCTCATAAACCCTTATTCTCTTAGCCAACTGCTAACTCAGTCCTCTCCTAGGCCTTCTATAAAAGCCAATATTTGATACTCGGCAAGGAATTTGCACACCCTCGTTCAGTAATATAGACGTGCGGAAACCTACACCTGAAACTCAAACATTCAATTCTACCGAACATCTATCCTAGATGGATTAATCTGTCATATATGCTTGACAATTGCTTTTCAAGCCCTGAAACTCCATTCACTTTTAAAGCGCGCTCTATCTTTCCCTTGCCGGATGCCTTATCGAAGCATTCCGTGCACTTGCACAGCCAGACACCTCTTCCACTGGATGACACAGATATAAACAACTGATTCTGACGGTCCAGGCACAGTCGCACCATTTCTCCCACTGGCTTTCTCGCTTTACAACCCACGCAGGTACGATAGGGCATGCAGAATATGTCTACTCCTGATCAATTCCGTATTCTGAAGCGTTAATTTCATCGCCACCTTCGGCAGAGTGCCATACAAGCTCGCCGGAACCATCATCGACCCATTCCCCTTCGGCCCATTCCTGATCCGATCCACTCTCTTCGGCAGCAATCTCACTCTCTGATTTGATATCAATCCTCCAACCTGTGAGTCGCGCCGCAAGACGCGCGTTCTGGCCCTCTTTACCGATTGCAAGGGACAGCTGATAGTCATCCACTATCACCACAGCTGAGCCGCTTTCCTCATCCAATCGAACTTCCCGTACCTTTGCCGGCTGTAGAGCCCGCTGCACAAACTCGGCCGGATCCTCAGAAAATGGCACAATGTCTACCTTTTCGCCCCTGAGTTCATTAGTGATCATGCGCACCCTGGCTCCTCTGGCCCCAACGCAAGCTCCAACCGGATCCACGTTGGGATCATTGGACCATACTGCAATCTTGGTTCTGTGGCCAGGTTCGCGCGCGGCCGCTTTGATCTCGACAATGCCGGAATTTATCTCAGGAACTTCCAACTCAAATAGCCGCTTTATCAAGCCTGGATGTGTCCTCGAAACCACGATCTGAGGTCCCTTGTTCGTCTTGCGCACCTCGACTATATAGGCCTTTACCCTGGCTCCATGCTCATATCGCTCATAAGGCACTTGCTCCTGCTGCGGCAAAAGTGCTTCAACCTTGCCAAGGTCTAAAAGAGTGTAACGATTATCGCTTTGCTGAATTATTCCGGTTACGATGTCGCCCTCTCGACCTACGTATTCTTCATACTTAAGATCACGCTCAGCTTCCCTTATCCGTTGCAGCATTACCTGCTTGGCGGTTTGGGCAGCAATCCTGCCAAAGTCGTTGGGTGTATCGTCCCATTCCCGGATCACGTTTCCGTCGTCATCCAACTCCTGACCGAAAACTCGTATCTCTCCGGTATCAGTATCAATGGTCACTACAGCTTCTTCAGCTGCACCAGGCCTTCTCTTGTACGCAGCTACCAGTGCATTAGCCAATGAATCCAACAAAGTGTCTACAGCGATGCCTTTGTCGTTGGCTATCATTTGAAGCGCCTCTAGAAAGTCAAAATTAGTCTTGGCCATCTTTGCCCTCAATCCTTCGCTATCTCGTTAATTGTTGAATTCGGTTTCACAGCTTTTTTGTTTCCATTTGACTTCGATCCTGCTTTGGGCTTGCTTGCTCCCCACTCGAATACGGTCCTGGCTCTTTCTAACTGGTCAATCCTAATCTGAAGAACTTTGAGCTCCGAAATTGCCGAGTCCTCAAGAGCAACCGTCACGACTCCATCACTTGCCCCCTGGATAACACCCTGAAATCGTCGCGGGACAACTGTATCAGGCTTGGTCTTAAAAGCCGCCTTGGAACCAATGAACCGCTGAAAGTGCTGCTCTGTTCGTAGGGTTCGTTCCACCCCCGGACTGGAAACTTCCAAGGTAAAAGAACCGAGTGCATCAAAATCATTGGAAGCATCAATAAGTTTCGATATCAAAGTGGAGGCTTCCGCAATTCTGTCCAGATCCATCGAATCCAAGCTGTCTAGGGTTATTCGTAGCGAACCAGCTTTAAACTCAATATCTAACAGTTCCAAACCACTCTCTTTGAGTGCGCCTTCCGCAAGTGATCTCACCTTCTCTTCGATGTCGAATGCCATATAATCCACCTCCTTAACCTCTGCATATCTTCCAGAGATACAAAAGCGCGGGCAAAATGCCCACGCTCTCAAAATAGCTAATCCAACCAAACTCTTGAACTCAGTCTGAACGACTGTTAAAAGCTTTTTATTAAGTATAGGTGGAAATTCCGGTTGTGGGAAGCAACAATTTTATGATCTCCCCTAAAGGGACAAATCGAGGGGATCCTCTTATACCAATGGCCTAAAATCCATCCATGGATGATATTAAAAGGATGATATTAAAACTATTGCACTCCATTAGCTCTAAGATGCTCCACCAGCAGATTTGCCTCAACCTCAATTCGTTCCCCGCTCAGACGATCCTTAACTTCAACCATTCCCGCTGAAAGACCTCGTTGACCAATTGTGACTATCTTGGGAATCCCCAGCAAATCGGCATCTGCAAACTTAACCCCGGGTGCGATATCGCGGTCATCATAAAGAACCTCGACTTTGAGTTCGAGGAGCTGGCGATAAATGGAATCGCAATAAGCTACGACCTCCGGAAATTTTCCGGGGGATATGGTCAAGATCTCAACCTGAAATGGAGCCACCGAAGCCGGCCACATTAAACCAGAAGAATCATGAAAATGTTCTGCCAACACAGCAGGTAGCCTACTCATACCGATTCCGTAACAGCCCATCCAAAACTTCTCATCTAGACCATTTTCAGCTTTGAATGTTGCGCCAGGAATCTTACTGGAGTACGCGAGTCCGAGTTGAAAAGTGTGTCCCGCCTCAACTGAGCGAATCAGTTTCAGGTCTGACCCACAACTCGGGCAGGGATCTCCATTCTGGACTACCACGAACGAGCCAAGTTCGTCGACGATAAAGTCCCTGTCCGGCTGGGCATTTATAACGTGATGCCCATCCAGGTTAGCCCCAGTTATCCAGCTTTGAGATTCCAGCACCGAAAAGTCGGCTACGACTTTAACCCCTTGTTCCTGCATCTGCATGGGTCCTATATAGCCTTTGAATAAAAATGAGAATGAGTCGAAATCAGAGTTCGCAAGCGGAGCAAGCCCTTTGGGAATCCTTGCTTCCCGATCCCCTGGAATTAAGATGATGGTAATCTCATCGGCTGCATCTTTACAAGCTATGGATTTTAAGAAATTATTCTCTTCAAAATTTTCTCCGCGAGAACGAAAGAATCTAACCAGTTCTTGAATCGATGAGGTCTCCGGAGTGGAAACAACTGACATGGGCTCCACCTCACCAATTTCAGCCTCTCGCTGTGGACCTCTTCTGGCGGCTTCGATGTTCGCTGCATATCCGCAACTTTCACAGTGTGCAAAATAGTCCTCACCAATTGGAGAAGGAACCATAAACTCGTGGTTTACGTCGCCTCCAATCGCACCTGAATCAGCTTCAACCGGCACATATGGCAGCTGCAATCGATCAAATATGCGTAAATAAGCTTCATACATCTGCTGATAGGAAGCTTTCATCCCTTCCGCACTTGCATCAAATGAATAGCCGTCGGCCATGACAAATTCACGAGTCCTCATGAGTCCAAATCTCGGTCTCGCCTCATCACGAAATTTGGTTTGAATCTGATAGACAGTTACCGGCAGATCTCTGTAGGACTCCAGATCCGGGGCGATCGTTGCAATCACCGCTTCTTCATGTGTCGGTCCCAGAACAAAGCTTCCCCCTTTGGCCTCCACCCGCATCAGAACATCACTCATAGTTTCGATGCGGCCAGTTTGCTCCCATAGCTCCACCGGGTGAAGCGCCGAAAGCATAACTTCCTGGGCACCTGCACTGTCGAGTTCCTCCCTGACGATCTGATTCAATTTGGCAAGAACCTTCAAACCGAGCGGAAGAAAACTATATACTCCGGAAGCCAATCGCCTTATGTAGCCAGCTCTAACCAGTAGCTGATGGGATTCCGCCTCAGCATCCGCAGGAGCCTCTCTCTGGGTTTTTGTCGCTAATCTCGTCATTCGCATGGGTAAAGGATATTTGCTTTTCGATCGGGGGGAACTGGAAAACTAAAAAGCTTTTCCAAAGTTCCATGCCAAACCGTTATGACTAAGCATCTTCTTTATTTGCCAGCCGCTTTCGAATCAACTCCACCTTTGTCTCCGAATTATTAGCATCGGCGCCTTTGCTGGCCAATAGTTCAGCCCTGTCGAGTTCCGCTTCACGGGCTGCACTTTCGTCTGCGGCAGCCAAGCGTGCTTCCACGCCCTCATCCACCAGCCTCTGTGCTTCCCGTATAAGTTCAGAGACCATGTCCTGCTCCGGTACTACTCTTACGATTTTCCCTTTGATAAACAAGTGGCCTTTATGCTTACCTGCCGCAATTCCCAAATCTGCCTCACGAGCCTCGCCTGGGCCGTTTACCACACATCCCATCACTGCCACCTGTATAGGAAGATTTAGCTTCTCCATCTCCTTCTGGACCTCGCTGGCAACTTTTATCACGTCTATTTCGGTTCTGCCACAGCTGGGACAGGCGATCAAATCCAAACCTTGACGCTCACGCAGCCCTAGTGCCTCGAGCAACTGCCGACCGGCCTTTGCTTCCTCTACCGGATCAGCAGTGAGAGAATAGCGAAGCGTGTCGCCGATCCCTTCCGCTAAAAGTGTAGCTATGCCAGCTGTTCCCTTTATCAATCCCGCTGGAGGAGGACCGGCCTCGGTAACACCCAGGTGCAGAGGTGCGTCGGTTACTTCAGCCAACATGCGGTAGGCTTCGATCATCAGTGGAACGTTAGATGCTTTTACGGAAATCTTGACGTCGTCAAAATCCACTTCCCTAAAAAGTGAGAGTTCATATAACGCAGACTCAACCAGCGCCTCTGGAGTAGCTGTGCCGTACTTTTTATATAAATCCGGGTGCAATGAACCAGCGTTTACTCCAATTCGAATTGGGACTCCTCTGCTTTTAGCCTCCCGGGCTACAAGTTTTATCTCCTCGGGCTTTCGAAGATTACCTGGATTTAATCGAAGACAGGCAACTCCGGCTTCGAGCGCCGCAAGGGCCATTTCATAGTGGAAATGAATGTCGGCTACAATTGGCACAGGCGACCTGGGCACTATTCGAGCTAATCCCTCTGCCGCGTCAGCATCATTGCAGGTGCAGCGGACGATATCGGCGCCAGCTCCATAAAGTGAGTAGATCTGAGAAAGTGTGCCTTCTACATCCGAAGTCTTAGTGGTGGTCATCGACTGGACAGATATTGGAGATCCGCCACCGACTGGAACACTTCCAACCATTATCTTCCTTGATAATCTTCGGGGCTTTGAAAAACCAGTTTGTCTACTCATTTAGATCGACCTTCCAAGATACATTTCTCATCCGTTAGACACAATTTTATTTTCGCTTTGACACATCGACAATGTAATGAACACTCGTATCGCCGCCCGCTTATCCGAAAGGATTTGAAAGTGGATGAGTTATATCCAAGTACAGAGCGGTCACGCCGAGCAAGATAATAACCGTCAGGACGAAATAAGTTACAGGCATCAATTTCATGATGTCTACCTGATACCGCTTCTGCTTAGTCGAACGAATCCGCTCATAAATTGCAATGGCAATATGTCCACCATCTAATGGAAGCAACGGTATTAGATTGAATATTCCCACAAATATGTTTATTGAGAACAGAAGCGAAATTACCGAACCGATACCTGACCGAACCGCCTGAGATGCCAACCTGACAATACCTACTGGTGATTCAAACCTGGAAGAAGCTCCCGGAGAGTTGATTTGAGTTGATGGATTCTGAAGTTGGTGAACATAGCTCGAAATTCCATGAGGTGAGAAGTGGCTGACCAGCGCTCCGATAGTTTTCAAAGAGTAGCTCCACATATTGGTGGCTGAAGCTCCTATTGCGCTAATTGGATTCATCTTTTGAATTGGCGAGACTAGCTCAACCCCGATGATTCCCGTCGGCTTGGAGGACTTCGGAACTATTGGCTGCCCTGAGACTGTCACGTTATTAGCGTTAGCTGGCACAACATGTTTTGTTGCGGTCGTCCCGTTCCTGGTAACCACCAAAGTAACTTCCTTACCAACCGAATGGGAGATAATTTGTGCAAGTTGGGAGGAGCTTGTAATTTTCTTGCCGTTGGCAGAATCTATAATGTCTCCGGGCTGAAGACCCGCTTTTGCCGCAGGAGCTACGCTGTTGTCAAATTTGCTTACGGCAGCGATTTCAACTTTCGAATTATTAGGAATCCCTATAAAGCTAAACAACGACCAAAGCAGTAAAAAAGCCATCACAAAGTGCATAACCGAACCAGCGGAGGTAACGATCACCCTTTGGTAGAACTTTCCCTGACGGTAGGTCCTAGGTTCATCTTGTGGATCCACAGTTTCAAGCGAATTCATTCCGATGATTCTCACATAACCACCCGCAGGAATTGCTTTAACCCCGTATTCGGTCTCACCTTTTCGAATTGACCACAACTTAGGACCAAATCCCAAAAAGTACTCAGTAACTTTCATCCCTGACATTTTGGCGGTTATAAAATGGCCAAGTTCATGGATCATAATCATCGCCACCAAGGCGGCGACTACAGCGATGGTTCCAATGGTGTTGGTATATAAACCAACCACCACGATCGCGAACACGACAAGAATCAACCGGATGACCGAGCGCCCTTGTCCATTCCGGGCAGCTGAAAGGTCTGAGGCCTCGGTAGTCGTATTTTCCGACTGATCGTGGCGCGAATTCAATTATTTCCCCTTTCTCGAACTAATTGCTCAGTTACCCGCCGTGCTGTAAAGTCAATTTCCAAAACATCCTCTATTGAATCTAAAACGGTATCCTGGTACTGCTCCAAGCTGGCCCGAACCGTTTCAAAAATCTCTATCCACCTGATTTTGTGTTCTATAAAAGAGCGCACCGCAATTTCATTTGCTGCGTTAAGCCAGGTTGGGGCTGCTCCTCCACGTTTCCCAACCTGATATGCAAGATGCAGTGAAGGAAACTTTTGATGATCGGGTGGCTCGAACTGTAGGGTCCTAACTTGACCCCAGTCCAGTGCCGCAAAGCTGTAAGTTAATCTGTCTGGATAACTTAGAGCATAACCTATTGGCAGCCTCATATCCGGTCCAGAAATTTGCGCTATAGCCGATCCATCTCTAAATTCAACCATTGAGTGGACTAAAGACTGGGGATGCACAACCACATCTATGCGATCGTAATCAACTGCAAATAGCTGCTGGGCCTCAATTACCTCTAGTCCCTTATTCATCAACGTAGAAGAATCCACACTTATTTTCTGCCCCATTGACCAGGTTGGATGTGCCAACGCGTCTTCTAAGGTGACGCTCTCAAGATCAGCCCAATCCCAAAGCCTAAAAGGGCCACCAGAAGCAGTGAGAATCAACCTTGACACTTCGTCACCGCTGTGATTTCCAGATCGCAAAGCTTGATGAATGGCAGAGTGCTCTGAATCGACCGGAATAATCTCGCTCCCGGATTTGGCCCTTACTTTAGAAACTAATTCACCGGCAGCTACTAACGACTCCTTGTTTGCAAGCGCCAAACGCTTGCCGCTCTGTAGTGTTGAAAGAGTCACCGGTAATCCGGCAAAGCCTACTACGGCATTTAGCACTACCTGACCTAATTCCGCAATCCCAGCCGAAGCCTCTGATCCCGTCACAATTTCCGGAGAATAACCGAGCCCTTCTCGTAGCTGAGGAACGTACTTTTCATCAAAAATACCAATAAATTTTGGCCTAAATTGATTGGCTTGCTCCACCAATAGATCTACATTTGAATTGGCTAAAAGCGCGACCACTTCAAATTGATCGCTGTTGGCACTTATTACATCTAATGCCTGAGTTCCTACCGAACCAGTTGACCCTGCAATACTTACTTGAACCAAAATTCACTCCAGTAACATGGCGTCTAACTGATATGCAAGACTTTCAAAAGGTAATATACCGCTGGTAGGACAAATAATAAACCATCGATCCTATCAAGCATACCACCATGTCCAGGTAACAGCTTTCCCATGTCCTTTATACGCAGATCCCTCTTAATCATAGATTCAGATAAGTCCCCAAGCGGGGATATCACAGCCACCACGATTCCCAAAACTAACCCGCTGGAGGGAGTCCACGGCGCAATCATTGGCACAACCAAAGCACCCACTATTACCGAAGCACATGACCCCGCGATAAGGCCTTCCCAAGACTTCGACGGACTTATCTCAACAGCAAGTTTATGGCTGCCGAAAACTGAGCCAAAAAAGTAGGCAACGGTATCGTCGGCAACTGTAACTATGATCGCCCCAAGTAAGAATGCGATACCGTTTGCATGAGGAAAATCCTGAGGGCGCAATAACAAGGCGGCGAAAGATCCGAGGCCACCGATCCATATAACCCCCAGATAGGTGATAGAGATATTCAGAGTGGGCTCACCTTTGATAACTCCGAACAGATACCACAACATCGAAGCAACTACCAAAAATGCAAATACGAGTGGAATCCCACCCGTGCCCTTCAAATAAGTGGTAACTAGAAGTGATATAACTGCCGCAATGCCGAGAAGAGAAGCCGGACGAAATCCTGCTAATCTCACAGTGTCATAGAATTCGATAAGCGCCAAAGTAATGGCAATAACCACCACGCCAAGTGCGGTCACAGTGCCAAAGTGGAAGGCTAAAAGAACGACCAACCCCAGGCCAATTCCCGTGCCGATCCGAGAAATCGGTAGATGCCTTTCCTTCACTTCAGGTATACGCCTCTCTGGCCGAGTTCTAAGAATCTTCTCTTTGCGTGAAGCAAAGTCTGATGGAATATACGCTGATTCGTCAGCAGTACTGGCAGCTTTTACTTGCTCCTGCTCGTTCCCTTTTCTAACGCCACCATGGCGATCCTTTATTGAGCTGTCAACCTGAGCAAACCGTAACCTAAAAGATGGGATGTTAAAACGTCGAATTGGCAGTGCTATCTCCTCAGCACTGGCAAATTCACTCTGAAGGTCCCCATCACTCGATACATCTCCTGAAATGCTACCTTTAGCCTTCCATGTTATCGGATTACGGTCTAAATGACTGATTCCTTCCCTGGACGAGCCACTGCGAAGGAATTGTCTGGAACCGCTTTTTCTTTTATGAATGGGAACATTTGGGGAAATATGGACCGAATTGGTGGAGGAATCCCCGCTATCCGGGGTTAGCTCTTTGCCATTTACAGAACCTGCACTTGTTCCATCGTCAGATGTAATCCCGAGCGAATAACCTGGTGGCGAATAACGCAACTTAGAAACACCACTGTCGCCATCTAGTTCAGATAGAACCCGTGGTATCTCCCCGGTTGGCGGATCAGTCCAAGGTGGGAGCTCGAATCCTAGAGCATCTCCTGCCTCTGATCCAGGGGGCTTAAAACTAAAGTCAACATAGTTGCCGTTCTCACCCGATTCCGGATCGACTTGCCCACCATTGTTAGTCATAAATCCTCCGGCCCTCAAGAGTGTTGCACAAAATCTTGCCTAAACTTCTAAAAGCTCTTTTTCTTTAGTGGCAAGCATCGTATCAAGCTCAGTTATATATCCAGACGTCAATTTATCTAAATCCTTTTCGGCCCGATCGAGGTCATCAGTAGTTATGCTGCCATCCTTTTGCGCTATCTCCAGTTCGTGTCGGGCCGCGCGCCTTAGGTTGCGAACAGACACTTTGGCCTCTTCCGCCTTTGCTCTCACAACCTTTACAAGTTCTTTGCGGCGCTGTTCATTCAGCGTGGGAAAAGTCAACCGAATGATGGAGCCGTCATTGGACGGATTAATTCCCAGATCTGAACTCTGAATCGCTTTCTCGATCGCTCCTAGTGCAGACTTGTCATAGGGTGATATCACGAGAACTCTAGCTTCGGGCACTGATATGCCAGCAATCTGCTGCAACGGGACGCTCGACCCGTAGTAGTCAACAGGTAATCGCTCGACAAGTACCGGAGAAGCCCTTCCAGTTCTCACCGTAGCAAAATCAGCTTGAGCATGGGCTATAGCCTTAGCCATTTTGTCTTTTGTTGCCTCATAATTATCGTTAATTATTGATTGATCCATTAGCTCACCAAGGTACCTAACTGTTCTCCAATCAACGCACGCAATATATTTCCAGGGGTCATGATATCGAACACTAGTATGGGTAAATTATTATCTTTACAAAATGTTATTGCAGTCAAATCCATAACTTTAAGTTCTTTTGCCACTACATCCATGAAGCTTACGTCATCGAACCTGGTAGCGGTCACATCAATCTTCGGATCTGAGCTGTAAATCCCATCGATCCCTGAGTGGGTACCCTTCAAAATGGCATCCGCGCCAATTTCAGCGCCTCTAAGCGCAGCCGCAGTGTCTGTCGTGAAATAGGGGCTCCCAGTACCTGCGGCAAAGATCACCACACGTCCTTTTTCAAGGTGTCTGATTGCCCTACGCCTTATATAAGGTTCTGCAAGCTCAGCCATCTGAATGGCTGTCTGGACTCTCACCGCCTGGCCCTTGCGCTCAATAGCACTTTGCAGCGCAAGCGCGTTTATTGCGGTCGCCAACATACCCATATGATCAGAGGTAGCCCGCTCTAAAGTCGATCCAACTCCGGTCGTACCCCGCCAAATGTTGCCACCACCAACGACTATGGTCATTTCGACCCCAAGAAGCTGTTTTGCAGCGACAATCTCTGTGGCAAGTTGATCTAAAACCTGAGCATCGACAACTTCGTCTGATGCTGAACTGGCTAACGCTTCTCCCGACAACTTCAACACAATCCGCTTCCAGCGCGGCTTGGAATCCCTAGCTTTGTTCAGCACCTCAGAGTAGGACAACTTAGGCTCCGACGATAACTTGGGCAAACCTTACGATCTTGGATTTACCAAGAACCTGCGCTACCGACTGCTTCTCATCCTTTGCATAATCCTGTTCAACAAGGCATACCTGCTTGAAGAATCCATTCATTCGGCCTTCGATAATCTTGGGTAGCGCCGCTTCGGGTTTTCCCTCGTTCCGAGAAATCGTCTCAAGCGTCTTACGCTCCGACTCAACGATCTCTGAAGGCACTTGGTCCCGGCTCAGATAAGTGGGACGGGCAAAACCAATGTGTACAGCTATATCATGAGCAAGTTCCACCGATCCACTATCGAGTTCCACTAAAACTGCCTGAACTCCACGCTCCGACTGAACATGAAGATAACCATCGATGACACCAGGAGGTTGGCAAGAGTACTTGACGACACGTCCCAACGCAATGTTTTCTTTCAGGGTAACCTTCAAAGCTTCTATTTCAGCAGTAAACGACTCTGCAGAACTTTCCGATCCATCAGCCACCACCCGACATATTCTGTCTGCCAGATCAACAAATTCCTTGCTTTTGGCCACAAAGTCTGTCTCGCACTTTAACTCAACTATCGCTCCGCTCAAGTGGTTACCTGCAACCAGCAGGGTGACTGCACCCTGAGAATTCTCTCGATCTTCCCTCTTTGCAGCACCTGCTAGGCCACGCTCTCGTAGCAACTTTGCAGCTGCTTCCTGGTCTCCACCGGCTTCTTCCAGCGCTTTCTTGGCGTCCATCATTCCAGCACCGGTTGATTTCCTTAGCGCTTGAACATCGCTAGCGGTTATCGCCATTTGAACAATTCCTTCCAATCCATATTTCTCGCGTAATCAAATCGCAAACTTCGGTTTCATTCAATTCAAGGTCTAAAGCTCGCTAATCTTTACTACCTAGAAATTATAAGCTGCCTATTTTTTAGCTGTTGCTCTCAAGCTCGTTTGCGGGATTTGCCAAACGCGCTTCTCTCGCTTGTGCCTCCAAAGCGGCTTGGCGACGAGCTTCAGCCTGTTGAGCTGCTTTTTTGGCCTCGTTTTCGATACTGACAGCAGCTTGAGGATTTCGCAGTCGCTGGATGTAACGGCCTTCCTGCACCGCGTCGTATACAATCCTGCACATTAGATCCCCAGAACGGATCGCGTCATCATTACCAGGAATCACATAATCGATCACGTCTGGATCACAGTTGGTGTCCACCACAGCAACGATCGGAATTCCCAACTTATTTGCTTCGGTTACAGCGATATGTTCTTTTTTGGTATCAATAATAAAGATCGCATCCGGAAGCCTGGTCATCTCCCGTAGTCCGCCCAGGTTCCTCTGTAGTTTTTCGAGCTCACGTGAAAGAATTAGCGCTTCCTTCTTTGGCATATTCTCAAAATCGCCTGCAGCCTTCATTCTTTCGTATTCCTGCATCTTTTTTACTCGCCCGGCGATCGTTGCAAAGTTGGTAAGCATACCACCAAGCCAGCGCTCGTTTACGTACGGCATGTTCGCCATTTGAGCATACTTTGCGACAGGATCCTGTGTCTGCTTCTTGGTACCCACAAACATCACAGTTCCACCCTTGGCGGACAGATCTCTTATAAACTTGTAGGCGACTTCGATTCTTTCGAGAGTTTGCTTAAGGTCGATTACATAGATGCCATTGCGCTCGCCATGTATGAACCTCTTCATTTTCGGGTTCCATCGTCGAGTTTGATGACCGAAATGAACACCCGCCTCTAACAGCTGACTCATAGTAACTACTGGCTCCGAAGCCATATTTCCTCCCATCGGTTAGTCAAAACTTCCGGCTAGACGTCCCAAGACGACCGAGGGGTTCCGAAAGTATGAAATTTATTGAAAAATAGCACGGCTTAGCCTAGCAGGAAGTGACTCAGCTCCCGAGCAAATGAAAGAAGTATGAACAACAATTAATCAAGAAACTGCATGGAAACAACCCTAGCTAAGCGTGGAGACTGCTAGTTCCAGTCAGCCTTAGTCAACTTGGCCTTCAGTTGCATCACAGCCTTGGTATGAATTTGACAAACTCGACCCTCGCTCAACTGCAAAATGGCACCTATTTCAGCCATAGTCAAATTCTCATAATAATAAAGAGCCAACACAGTTTTTTCCCGGTTACCGAGTGTACGTATTGCTTGACGAAGGATCAGCTGTGACTCCTTTTGATCAAGTTCCACCGAAGGTTGGAGCCGTTCACCATCCAAACGATCGTAAAACGAACCAGGATTGCCCTCAAGGGCTGGCAAAACTTTGTCAAGGGCCACCACTGACGTATAACTGATTTGAGAAAAAATCTTCATCAGGTCGCTCTCGCTGATTCCAACCTCTCGTGCCACTTCAGCATCGCTCGGAGTTGCCCCGAGCCTGAATTCTAAGCGTGCATATGCCCGTTCCACATCCTTGGCCATGGATCTAACCGACCTTGGCACCCAATCAATGGCCCTCAGCTCATCAAGAATCGAGCCCCGGATTCTAGCAATTGCATAGCTTTCAAATTTATAACCCCTTGTGGGATCAAACCTCTCGATCGCCTGAATGAGTCCGAACATGCCGTAACTCACAAGATCGGCATTTTCAACATGCTTTGGCAAGCCAGAGCCAAGACGCCCAGCCACATATTTCACCAAGGGCGAGTAAAAAATAACCAGTTCATCTCGAAAATTCTGAGACCGTTCACTGAGATATCTGGCCCACAGTCCAGTGGCGCTGGAACTCTCTGCTATGGTCATTATCTTCCCCTCGGGTGTGTCTCTTGGTGAACACTAATTAGCCGATCCTTGCTCACCTGGGTATAGACTTGCGTGGAAGTTATCCGAGAATGACCTAACAGTTCCTGTATCACCCTCAAATCTGCCCCGCCGTCCAAAAGGTGGGTAGCAAATGAATGACGTAGAGCATGCGGATTAACTGGAGAGCTGCTCCTCAGATCGAGTATCCGCCTGACATCACGCGTGCCGATTCGAAGACCTACTCTGTTATAAAAAAGCGCGTCTGATGGCCCGCTAAACTTCGTTCCAAGTTTCTCAATCATTACCGGCCTTCCGTGCTTTATATAGACACTGATGGCCTCGGTGCAAATCTTGTTCATTGGAACAATACGCTGTTTCTGACCTTTGCCCATCACTGTAACTGACCCTTTGATCAAGTCGATATCGTCCAGATCCAGTCCAACTAGCTCTCCAACCCGAAGTCCGCTTCCGTATAAAAGCTCGCATATTGCCCTATCTCGGAGCTCAATATACTCAAGATTTCCTGGAACCTTTTGGCTGCTGATCAGTTTGTCAATCTCGGGCCGGGACAATACCTTAGGAAGCTTCGAATCTATGCTACCAATTTTAATGCCCTGCGCAGGGCTTTGGTCCAGGATTCCAATTTTGACCAAATAGTTGAAATATCCTCGCAATGCCGACAGCTTCCGGGTGACGGTTCTTCTCGAATTTCTCGCGGCAACCAGCATCGACATATAAGCCCGCAATAGGCGCCGGTCAACTCGCACAGGACTGTCGATACCTGCTTCACTGCAAAATTGAACAAATGCCTCCAAATCGGCAAGATATACAGCCTTTGTACTGTCGGCAAGTCTCGCAGATGAGTAAATATAGTCATCGATTTCCCAGCTCATAATCCAAGACTACATCACAACAGGGAGTTGACCCCAGTATTGAGCATCCTCCAATTTTGGCTTACGAATTTTCTGATGGTCGAAATTATCTCGCTCAGCAAACCAGGTGTACGCCTCTACCTTTGCCCAAATTCCGTCAAAACCTCAAAATATTCAAATATTGGTTTTAGTAAAACAACAACACCTCCGGAACTTAAACTGAGGACATGAGAAAACCAGCATGGATTGATAACGTAACAAGTTCTGATCCTGCATTTAACCGTCTTTGGTCTACCTGTATATCTATTGCCTCCATGGGTCTGGCAATGCTAGCCGAGTGGATACTTGTTACCACCACCGGCGCTTTAGGCAGTACGATTTCAAGAAATTCAAATCAGGCCCAGATTGCCCTTCACCACGAAGTTCTAATACTCGCATTGCTGGTGGGAGGAATGCTGGGACTGCTTCTGGGATTTTCTTTTGATGAGTCTGAAATCAAAGGTACTTTTATTGCCACTCTCATACCGGCAGCGCCGCTTCTAGCAACAGCACTGCTTGCCTTGCTGCTTGGCAATCATCGAGACATTGACTTGGCACTATCTCCATTACTGCTAGGCATTGGAACATTATTCCGAAAATACGGTCCCAGGGGCAGCAGCGTGGGAATCATGATGTACGTGGGTGGATTCTTTGGCTACTTCTTAAGTTTACAATTCAGCCTTGGAGCATTTTGGTGGTTTTCGTTAGAAGTACTGGTGGCTATTGGTGCGATCTTGCTGATGCGGATTCCATTTGTGCATTTTCAGGCACGCTACTCATTGAAGCAAGCGATAAGGTCATATACTTCCAGGGCAAGATTGGTCGCTGAGCTTGCCATTGATGCGCTTTCAGGAGACGAGCGCTCATCGCTAAAGCTGAAAAAGACTTTAATCCAATTAAACGAAACAGCTCTGATCATTGAGGCATACATGTCCAGACGGCAGGATGTCAGTCCCCAAATGCGCCAATCCCTCTTTGACCTCGAACTGTCACTCACTAATTTGGCAAGATTCTGTGATGCGATTGGCAAACTCCACTTACCTTCGCTCGTAACCCGAAATATTGCCGACTACATTCGCGCCATACCGGAGTCAAAAACTGAAAGATTCTCCCATCAAATTGGAGATGAATTGTCCAGATGGCGAACGTTCATTCCAAACGATCAAGAAATCGCGCATATAATCCTTGGCAGGCTGTCCGACTCACTGATAAACCTCAACAATGCAGTAATCGAGTGGGAATACTTTAGAAATGCCTACAGAACGGACGAGCTAGGCGAAAAGTCAGAAATGACTCACATCACTCAGTTGCGTCTCGGGCAACTTCCCGGGTCCTCTCAAATCAGTGCAGCAGCGTCTCTTGAACCTTCTTCTGACCAAAATACGCCCAGATTCGGCCTCGCCCCAGAACTTAGAGCCGCAATCCAAATTACAGTAGCCACCGGACTTGCAACCGGAATTGGATATGCCCTCGATCCGCAACGATTCTATTGGGCATCTCTTTCCGCATTACTCTGCTTTACTGGTGTCAATAACACTGGGGAACAGATAAGGAAAAGTGTCTATCGCCTTCTCGGAACGGTGCTCGGGGTAATAGCTGGATCAATAATTGCTGGTGCAGTTGGAGCTCAACCGATAGTTGATTTAGCTGTCATTCTTGTTGCGATGTTCCTAGGTACATACCTGGCCAGGATAAACTATACCTTCCTTGCCATCGCGGTCACGATTTCAATATCGATTCTGTTCGTTCAGCTTGGCGAGTTCTCAAATTCGCTTCTGGTGGAACGTATTATCGAGACCGCGGCTGGAGCCCTGGTAGCTGCGCTAACGGCTATCTTTGTTATTCCCCTGAGTCCAAAAAGGGTTATCATTGCTGCACGAAAAAAATTCCTAATGGACCTATCAAGCTTGGTTCTGGCCAGCATGCACTATCTCAAGGACTCCGAAAACGAAAACGAACTTCTCGGATGGTCAAGGGAAGTGGACGCTGATTATCTCAGTCTGATATCAACTGTCAGTCCCTTATCGTGGTCGATGCTAGGAGCATTAAATCGGGATGTCACCGAACTCCTTTCCATTGCCACCGCTATCAGAAATTATGCTAAATCGCTGGTTGCAGATGTCAAGAGACCATCACGGCTCCCTGAAGAATCGATCACCAAACTGGAAACAATCCAAAATCAGTTGCAGTCGTCAATTTCCACCTTGACTGAAACACACTCAAATCAACGCTTCCCCTATACCAGGATCTCGTCCCTAGTGCATGCGTCCAAATCAAAACTTGGAATAATGTCGACTCCGAATGCCCTGACCAAAATAGATCTCGTGCTCCGGGACCTTACACTTCTTGATGGCGCTCTTGCCTCAATGGCCACTCACCTGGAAATCCCTGTAAAGAGTCTCGATTTAGATAGAATCTGAATTGCACGCTCCCGGGTTGCAAGTTGCAACGTCTAAATGATTCTCCCCTATGAGGTTGCTTAGGGCTACTTGCACCAAGTATCTCTAACGAGCTGGCAGGTATCAAGCTGTCTTGGGATTGTCGGCTAATAGTTTCTTCCCAAAGGCTAAGGGGTCTAACAAAAGCTGGAAGCCGTGAACTTTGAAAGAAACAGGCCGCAACCCACCCTCGACAAGGTGGTCTGCGGCCCTCAAAGGTTCAAAAAAACAAGAGTTCTAGTAGTTTTATAACATTAGGAGTTCTCGCTTACCTTACAACCCTGGAGCATGGATTTAAACAAAATCAGCTAACCCACTGGGCGAAAAACTAATCCCGAGTAATGGTGATTAATTTAGCTATGCCCAAAGCTACCAGGAAATAAATAATCATTGCGATGAGGGTGAAAGGTTCCACCCTGGCCACTCCGTACCGAATCGAATAACCAAACAGGGTTACAAATGGCCGAACAAACGGACTGGTGACGTTATAGATAAAATTGGCAAAACTATTTGCCGGATTAGCCCCTAGAAGGGCAAGAACAAATCGTATTGCCAGCAGTGCCAACAAAATCCCTGCCAAATACCAGACGATCCGGGCAGCAATAATCTGGCCCTTAGAACGGGTCCGCTGCGGTTCAAAAACCTCTTGAGTTGTTTGAGTGGTGTTCCCCATTCGAGTCGTAGTTTCATGAACTTCCTGTGCAGGTCTATCCATTTTCAACACCTTTCTCGAATTCCAACATTACATATCTAGATATCGTGAAATTTGATCAAACTGTGACATGGAATCTCTAATTCGTTCACCACCAGCGCCTTTGCTGTTACTTTATTGGACTCGGACCATTAATTCCCATATTATGTCCCTGATTCAAAAGCACTTTTTTATTTATATCGTGGAATTTATTAACAATAAATATCACTTTTCCCAATAAGTTCGCGACTTGTCTATACCCATATCATATGGAAGACATAAGTCTATAAGTTAATAAAAGAGCGTATCCCGCGTCAGTTTAAACAACTAAACACACGCTAAAGATCTCTGAGTCACAGTTTTTCGAAAATAACTTCCATAAAATATATCTTGTTCATTTATGTGCCAGGCTAAAGAAATTCCAGCTAATCGCTGTATCAAATCTGTAGCTCAGTCCCAAATAAGAAACCCCAAGCTCCTTTGCTAATAACAGATTTAGGGCTGGAACTTTAAATCAATAACCTGCTGCTATATTCTATGCACCCAGCCAACCGGAAATGGCGACTGGGTTTCGTTCAGTGGCGGGATCCCGGGTTTAAAAATAACCCAGTCACTGGTTTTTTGAATCGATCATTACACCCAGACTTGCACCAAATTCATAAGCCCGTTCTGCATGCAGAGAGAGGTCCAAACCTACATTTTCCTGGTTCTCGGTTACCCGCATTCCCATAGTTTTATGAATAACTTTCGCTATTATCCAAGTCATCGTAAATCCATAAACCACGGTCACCAAAACAGCCAGCGCCTGATGAAGCAGCAAACCGATATTCCCCCCAAGAAGCAGCCCATTTACTCCATTGATTGCCCTCGAGCCGAAAAGGCCAATTAGCAGGGTTCCTACAATCCCTCCCACCAGGTGAACCCCACCTACGTCCAATGAATCATCAACTTTGAACTTGAACTTCAGATGGACTGCGGCCTCGCAGACAAAGCCAGCTACCACGCCTATGGCTAAAGCACCCCAAAGATTCACGAAGCCGCATGCGGGAGTAATAGCCACCAGTCCAGCCACAGCTCCTGAAATCCCTCCCAGAGTGGTTGCCTTGCCGGTGCGGATCTTTTCTCCTATCATCCACGCCAAAAGCGCCGCAGCTCCAGCAGTATTTGTATTGATGAATGCATTTGCGGCCAGGACGTTAGCTCCAAGAGCTGAGCCAGCATTGAAGCCAAACCACCCAAACCAAAGTATCCCACCGCCAAGAAGAGCCAAAGGGACATTATGCGGGGTCATTGACTCGTGAGGCCAGCCTTTTCGTCGCCCAACTACGGCAGCTACCGCTACTCCAGCAATACCGCAGTTCATTTCTACCACTGAACCGCCTGCGAAATCTTCAACCCCCATCTTTGCCAACCATCCGTTAGGTGAAAAGACCCAGTGGGCAATCGGTGCATACACCAGCACCGACCATATACAGATAAAAACGATGAACGCGCTCAGCTTAAGTCGATCAGCTGTGGATCCCGTGATAATTGCAGGCGTTATGATTGCAAACATCATTTGGAAGATCACAAACACAATCGGCGGTATGGATTGCGCCTTAGAACCGGCAAAACCGGGAACCGCCTGATTTATATGGGCCAGGCCAAAGAAGTGCAAGGTACCTATTATTCCATAGCCTCCCCAGTCGGGCCCAAAGGCGAGACTATAGGTTACAAAGACCCAAATAATGCTGACTATTCCCATTGTCACGTAATTTTGTGCCAACATGGCAAGAACATTCTTGGAACGAACCATTCCCCCGTAAAAAAACGCCAATCCGGGCGTCATAAATAGGACCAGGGCACTCGACACCAATACCCAAGCAGTATCCCCACTATTAATGTGCATTAGAAAAGCCTTTCGACTAACAACGGTCCCCATCTACCGATTCATTTTGAGCCCTAACCGGTAGACAATTAATTGCCAAGCTACAAACTAAAGGATTCGGCCACCCACCCAACCTCCGAAACACCAAATCAGTGACGCTTTGCAAATTCATTCAAATCGACCCGCTCGAAATCTTCATTTTCTGTCCTTAGTTAGCAGGTTGGAAGACGCCCAGCCTTCCAACCCGGAGATTTCCGGAACGCAAGCTTTGACCTTAACGTAGCGTATCGCTTACCCTGGTCTAGAAGTCCTGGACCTTGGCGACTAAAACAATTCGAAAGGGTACTATTTAACGGTGAACACTGCGAGTCCCGCGAGAAAAGAATCCATAGAAGCCAACCGACGCCGAACATTTGCCATCATTAGCCATCCCGATGCCGGTAAAACCACTCTTACTGAAAAATTTCTGTTATACGCCGGAGCGGTAGCAGAAGCAGGTGCGGTAAAAGCTCGGGCGGGACGACGTAAAGCCACCTCAGATTGGATGGCCCTCGAGCAACAGCGTGGAATTTCAGTCACGTCTACAGTTTTGCAATTTAAATATCGTGAACACATATTCAACCTCCTCGACACCCCCGGGCACCGCGACTTTTCCGAAGATACCTATAGAGTCCTATCCGCTGTGGATGCAGCAATCATGGTGCTCGATGCGGCAAAAGGCATTGAAACCCAAACTTTGAAACTATTCGAAGTCTGTAGAGCCCAATCCTTGCCGATAATAACATTTATCAACAAATTCGACAGGCCGGGCCGGGATCCGCTGGAATTGCTCGATCAGATAGAACGGCAGATCAACCTCAAACCTACGCCAGTCACGTGGCCAGTAGGGATACCCGGCAATTTTAAAGGAGTTATTGACCGCAGAGACGGGACCTTTATCAATTTCACTAGAAGTATCCGTGGTTTAAATATGGCTAGTGAGGAAATACTCGACGAAGATACCGCCTCTCAAAGAATCGGTGACGACTGGGAAAGTGCAAAATATGAATGTCACCTACTGGATGAGATAGGAGCCAATTTAGATATCAAGTCGTTCCTGGCGGGCGAAACAACACCCCTGTTTGTTGGCTCGGCACTTACAAACTTTGGGGTAAGGCACCTACTTGACGCGATTGTTGACTTAGCGCCGCCGCCTGGCGCCAGGAGCGACACCGAAGGCTCACCAAGATCACTCGAAGAACCTTTTTCCGGTTTTGTGTTCAAAATCCAAGCCAACATGGACCCTTCCCATAGGGATCATCTGGCTTTTGTAAGAGTCTGTTCGGGAGAATTCAACCGCGGGATGCCGCTGATCCATGGCAGAACCGGTAAATCCTTTTCGACAAAGTACGCAACCTCTGTATTTGGATCGGATCGAGACACCATAGATAAGGCCTACCCGGGTGACGTAGTCGGGCTGGTCAATGCGAGCGAGTTGCAGATCGGCGATACGCTCTACCAATCGAGCCCAGTCACTTTCCCTCCATTCGCTTCCTTTGTACCTGAAATTTTCTCCACTGTCCAGACGCGAGACACCAGCAAGCACAAGCAATTTCGCAGTGGGCTGCATCAGCTTGAGCGCGAGGGAGTAATCCAGGTTTTAAGGGATAAAAAAGATGAACTTCCAATCGTTTTAGCCGCAGTCGGACAGATGCAGTTTGAAGTATTCGCTCACCGCATTCAGTACGAATTTGGAGCGGAAGTCCTTTTGTCACCAAGTATCTATAAAGTTGCACGAGTAACCGACGAAGCGACCGCAGAAAAACTCGACAGTATCAACGGAGCTAGGGTTTTTGCAAGAGGTGATGGAACACTAATGGCACTGTTTGAAAGCTCCTATTGGCTAGATCACGTTGCGTCCCAAAATCCCACCTGGAAATTGGACCAGGTTAGCTAGGAAAGTCAATCTACCCAGGAAGATTTCATTATCGCAGGCTTTTCAGCTTGGACTAATTTTCATCAAAATTAAGCAAGATTCCGCTATCTACTGCTGAAGCGAATCCAAAAACTCAAGAATTCTGGGATTTACCGTCTCCTCAGTTTGATCTGCCACCGGCATATCCCAGTATTGTGATCCAGAAAGGCATTCCTCAAGGTATCGGGCGGCAGACGGAGCGTGCGAACTATCCTGACCTGGAACTATCAATGAAGGAATAGCAAGACTCATTATTTGCTCGGGTTGTGGGCCAGGCACCGTATCTTTATCAAACAACGTCCTAGTCATTCCTGCCACAACGGTCTGATAACTTTCCAGGTCTAAAGAAGCATAACTGGAAGCAAAGGAGGGGTCAGTCCGGATCACACTTGCCCAGGGTCCAATCCTGGGATCTTGCGAAAACCCCTTTTCGTGGCTGAGGGCAAGCTCCACAACAGCCGCAAGACTGTTTTCAGCCACAAAAGCGGCGTGACGGTTCAACCTGGCATGCTGATTGATCCTATACTTTGGACCACCGGCTGGTGAAAACATCACCATGCTCATCACCCGCTCAGGGTAGGTGACTGCAAATTGGGCTACAGATGAACACCCAACGCATCCGCCCATAAGGTGAGCCCTGTCAATCCCTAGATAATCAAGTAACCCACTACCTTGAGCCACGTAGTCACTCCAGGTAATAATCTCTATGCGTCCACCCGACTTTCCTGATTCACGCCTGTCAAAAGTAATACAGGTATAGCGTTCGCTTAGATGTTGTATAAGGTTCAGCCTCCTATAGATACTGAAAGAACTCCAGTTCTCAAGCGACGAATCGAACCCGCCAGGCGAATACATCAAAAGCGGCGGACCGGATCCGGATACCTCATACCTAGTTTTTATTCCAGCGATGACTATAGTATCCATTAAAAGCCTCCACCATTCAATCCCGACGATCTGTCCGCTTTACAAAATGACCAGAGCTGAATCTGGCGACGGCCGCCATTGACAACCATCAGACAAACCAAACTGCTTAGTTAAGTTCCTTGCCCGCCTCAAGCATTGATATCAGATCTAATCTTTTCTGATGAACTCCACCCCTAAATGGCGTGTTAAGCCAAAGTGTCAAGATTTCCTCTGCAAAATCCGACGAGAGTACTTTCCCGGCTAATACCAAGATATTGGCGTTGTTGTTCCCACTCGATATCTCGGCGTCAAACAAAGAGTTACAAAGCCCTGCACGCACTCCGCGGATTTTGTTCAAGGCTATCGTTTCCCCCTGCCCGCTGCCACCTATCATCACTCCACGATCGACCTCACCGGATAACACCCGTTTAGCCAAGCGATAACAGAAGTATGGATAGTCCACCACCTCATCGCTATTGGTTCCAAGATCGACCACCCGGCATCCCTGGGAGATAAGGAATTCGGTCAAATGCGCCTTGAGAGGCACCCCATTATGATCAGCTGCTATAGCTATGCTGGTGGGAACATTGATCACCATGGTTGTTTACTACGCCGTCAGGTTAAGGGTGGAAGGCACAAATACCTCCTCTATGGACGGGCGCCTGGTTATTATTGACTGACCCATGGCGTAGTCAATAAGTTTCTCAATATTAAATCGATTTGGTTCGATCCCATAAGGAAGCGGATCAGCGCCGGTCACTTCCATCACTCGGCGGTACATCTGATCTGTCTTATTTGGCTGGGGTATATCGCCGGCACGAAGCTTTTCAACATACATCTGCTTTGCCTTTGCGAAAGCACCAAACACATCTTCAGCCAGGTCAGGATAATCGGCAATTAATTGGTCTTTTACAACTACAAGATGATTAATTGGGTACAACCCGGTTTCCTGGAGTGATTTGAATCCAACTTCGGTTGCATCATCTATCAATGGCTTGATGATTGGGTTTGAACTCTCTATGCCTATGGCAGCATCAATTTCACCATTTATCAACATCTCTTCCAGAGTCGTGTCCTTTCCCATGGAAGTGACATTGGACGGGGCCTTGTACTCGGCGACGTGTTCATCGCCAGAAAGCACCCAGGTTATAGAGTTAAGATCCACTCCATAGCTTTCTCCGAGGATACCCCTTGCCCAGACACCGGTCGTAACTGTATAGCCGCGATTGACACCAATTTTTCCACCCTGGAGATCCTGAGGAGATTTAATATTTGACTCAGCGTTGACAAAAATTGCCTCTTGGTGGAAACCTCTAACCAAAAAGATTGGAAGTGCTGTAAATTTCTTGCCGTGCTCCTTTGCGCATAAATATGTGGTTATAGCCATTTCACAGACATCGAATTCAAGGTTCCGCACCATTCTTCTAAATGCTTGGACAAGAATTGGCACTTCTTCAAAATCAAACTCGAAGTTCTTAGGCTTGACTGATCCGTCCTTAATCGCCTGATTGTTCCCTTGAGTTCGGGTAACCGTCTTGAGAATCTTTTTTTCCATAAAACAAACCCCCTCTTTTCCGAACGGAAGCCGCTGTAAAACCTGTTGGAATCTCAACCCTCAAAAGACTAGTATCGGGTACTGTGATCTATAATGCGTCTAAGCATAATACCTTAAGCCCTTGGGAAATTCAGTGAGGAATCATCAATGAATCAAACCGTATTAGCAGCTGTTCGTACTGGTCCCGGAACGACCGAAATCAGAGAATTCCCACTGCCGGAGGTGCCGGAAGGGAGCGCTCTCATGAAAGTGGAAGTTGCGGGAATTTGCGGTACCGACGTAAAACTGTACGCAAAACCCACCATCGAGGGCCCCGTGATAATGGGACACGAGAACATTGGAATTGTAACTAACGCCAGCGAAGAGTTCATGGAGAGAAAAGGCGTCAAAAACGGCGACCGTATCTTCGTGGAACACTACGTTGGATGTTTCAACTGCCAATGGTGCCATATTGGCGAATACAGACATTGTGAAAACACGGACTGGAGAACCAACACCAACGCCCGTCGGTATGGTTACACTTCAGCGGAAAATCCCTATCACCTTTGGGGTGGATTTGCCGAATATATGTACCTTCCCTGGAATGCGGTGATTCACAAAGTTCCCGACGGGGTGTCTGCAGAACTGGCCGGCCTTGTGACCCCAATGTCCAATGGGATCCAATGGGCTCTTCTGGACGCCGGAGTCGGATATAACTCGACCGTGCTTATTCAGGGTCCAGGCCAACAGGGGCTGTCTCAAGCAGTGGCTTGCAAGCAGGCTGGGGCCTCTCTGGTAATCGTTACCGGAACCACACGAGACAAAGCACGGTTAGATCTGGCTAAAGTTTTGGGCGCCGATTACGTGATCGACGTACAAAGCGAGGATGCGCTTTCAAGGATCATGGAAATCACCAAAGGTCAAGGGGTGGACGTCGTTCTGGACTGCACTTCAGGTGCGGGTGTAACACCGATCTTCCTTGGAATTGATGCGCTAAAGCGTCGAGGTGGAACTCTGCTAGTTCAGGGTGAACTGGCTGGATTTCCAGATTTCCCTCTAAAGAAATTGACAGAAAAAGCTATAACCATCAAAAGCGCCAGAGGACACAGCTATGTGGCATGCGAACTTGCTCTAGCACAACTGGCGTCAAAGAGATTTCCGCTTGATTTACTCACAACTCATAGATTTGGTCTAAAAGATGTGGACAGGGCAATCAAGGCGATTGGCGGCGGCGAACCAGACGTTATTCATGTTTCATTGATGCCGTGGCTCGATAAAGAGGAGCAGTAATGCCGGTAGTGGTTCAAAATATTCCAAGAGCTGACTCAGAGACTGTGAATCAGCTCTCCAATTTCGGAGTAGCAACAATTCATGAAGCGCAGGGAAGAACTGGGCTTCTAGCGGCTCAAATTAACCCAATTTACAAAGGGTCCCGAATCTCAGGAAGCGCTATAACTGTGAGTGTTCCTCCAGCCGACAACTGGATGATACATGTCGCAATTGAGTGGTGCAATGAGGGCGATATTTTAGTGGTTGCACCCACATCGCCATCCGATGCAGGGTATTTCGGCGAACTGTTGGCTACCTCCGCGAAAGCGCACGGAGTTCGAGGACTGGTGATAGACGCGGGATGCCGGGACGTGGCCGAACTTGAGGCAATGGGATTTCCAGTATGGTCCCGCTACATTTGCGCTACGGGTACCGTTAAAGAAACACTTGGTTCGGTAAATGTCCCGATAGTATGCGGTGGACAGATAGTCAATCCAGGCGATGTAGTAGTTGCCGATGACGATGGAGTGGTGGTAGTTCCCAGGAAGACTGCGGCACAGGTGTTAAAGGCTTCCGCTTCAAGGGAAGAAAAAGAGGCGGTATCACGGGCCCGCTACCAGGCTGGCGAACTTGGACTTGACTTTCACAACATGAGAGACAAGCTCAAGAGCGAAGGGCTCGTATACATAGATGAACCAGCTGCAGAATAAGATTTAATCCTCGGCGAACAGGAATGTTAAAATGATCATCGATTGTCATGGGCACTACACCACAGCCCCTTCAGAATTGCAGATTTTTCGGGATCAGCAATTAGAAAGGCTCAAAAATCCGGCGTTAGCGCAGCCGGCAATAGCCACCATTAGTGATGATGCCATCCGGGAGAGCATAGAACTGAATCAACTGGCGGTGCTAAAGCAACGCGGTAGTGATTTGATGATATTTTCACCAAAAGCGTCAGCTATGGCTCATCACGTTGAGGACCCCGATACTGCAGTTGCTTGGGCCCGTACCAACAATGATCTGATTTATCGGGTAGTGAGCCTATTCCCCGATAACTTCGCCGGTGTTTGTCAACTACCGCAGACACCAAATGGATCGCTTGATAATTCGGTAGCCGAGCTGGCGCGGGCGGTCGAGCAAATGGGTTTCGTAGGATGTAACCTAAATCCGGATCCATCTGGAGGTTACTGGACTTCGAAACCTCTCACCGATGAATACTGGTACCCACTTTACGAGAAAATGGTGGAATTGGATGTACCAGCCATGATACACGTCTCTGGGTCCTGCAATCCCAACTTTCATGCACTCGGGGCTCACTACTTAAATGCAGATACCTCTGCCTTCATGCAGTTCATTGAGGGCGATCTGTTCTCGAGATTTCCAACGCTTCGATTTATCATCCCTCATGGTGGTGGAGCGGTCCCCTACCACTGGGGAAGGTACCGAGGTCTTTCTGAGAGGCTGAAAAGACCAGACCTCGATACTCACGTCATGGGCAATGTATACTTCGACACATGCGTGTACCATCAGCCTGGCATCAATCTCCTAACTGAGGTGGTCTCTGCAGACAACATTCTGTTTGCATCAGAAATGTTGGGTGCTGTTCCGCATGTTAAAAATCCCGAAACAGGCCAATATTGGGATGACACCAAGCTGTACGTCGACGCCCTTAATCTCCCTCGTGATAAGGCCAAAAAGATCTTCGAACTAAATGCCAGAAAGGTCTATCCAAGGCTTGACGCCAGACTCAAAAGCCAGAACCGATGATCAGCTCTGCCTTTACGCTCCTAAAACCACTGAAATGGACGGCTGAAAACCAGTTCTAACAGTACTGCAACTAATTAATCTGTCAAACCTTACTCAACTGTTAACCATTTCTAGGTTAATGGTATAATCATTACAAAGTTTCAAAAAAGTCATCACTCCTAAAGACCGTTCTTACCGAACCGATCGGCGAAAGGAAATAAAAATGCTTCGAGCAGAGGTTAATGAGTTCCTGACACAAACAGGACCAGACACCAAAATGGGCAACCTTTTTAGACAATATTGGATCCCAGCTCTGTTGGCAGAAGAACTGCCAGAAAAAGACTGTCCGCCAGTAAGAGTAAAACTTCTTTCTGAGCGACTTATAGCCTTTCGAGATTCAGAGGACAGGCTTGGATTAATTGACGAATTCTGCGCCCATCGCGGAGTATCCTTGTGGTTCGGCCGCAATGAAGAGTCTGGACTGCGATGCGCATATCACGGATGGAAATATGACGTTACCGGTCAGTGCGTTGAAGTTCCATCAGAACCATCAAATAGCACTTTCTGTCAAAACGTGAAGCTGCGCTCTTACCCGCTGGTTCAGCTGGGTGACGTACTATGGACTTACATGGGTGATCCAGAAAAGACCCCGCCATTACCCGATTTTGAATGGCTACATGTGCCAGCAAACCAAACTTTTACATCTAAGAGATTCCAGGAATCAAATTGGCTCCAGGCATTAGAGGGTGGAATCGACTCTAGCCATGTATCATTTCTTCATTCAAGTGGGCTGCACAATGACCCGCTTTTCAAGGGAGCTAAAGGTAACGAGTACAACTTAAAGGATCTCAAGCCCTTTTTTGAGGTAGCCGATGCCGATGGTGGACTGTTTATTGCCGCCAGAAGAAACGCTGAGGAAGGTCATTACTATTGGCGGGTTACACCCTGGATAATGCCAAGCTTTACAATGGTGCCCCCACGAGGAGATCATCCAGTCCACGGTCACTTCTGGGTGCCAGTCGATGACGAAAATTGTTGGGTATTTACTTACGACTATCATCCGGTGCGGCCTCTTACCGAAACAGAGTTGCAAGCCATGAAGGACGGTCATGGAGTCCACAGCGAGAACATCCCAGGTACATATATCCCAGTGCGAAACAAGAGCAATGACTACTTGATGGACCGGGAAGCTCAAAAACGTCACGAAACATTCTCTGGAGTCGCTGGCATTGCCCTTCAGGACGCGTCACTTCAGGAAAGCATGGGCCCCATCGTCGACCGCACTAAGGAAAGACTAACCACGACGGACATTGGAATCGTCAAAGCACGAGCAAAGCTCCGTCAAGCTGCTCTAGATTTAGCTGAGAATGGAACAATTCCACCCGGAGTCAACCCGGCTCATCATAGGGTTCGCTCAGCTTCAGTGGTGCTTCCGAAAGACCAGGCCTTCAACGAGGCGCTAAAAGTTGAACTCAGCGTTCAACCTGGCGTTCGTCAAGCATCAGTTTAGAAAATATGTACGGTCAATCGTTACTAAGTAATTCCCAAAGGGCAACTGCTAGATCAGAAAGCCGATACAGGATTGATTACCCGCTCGTCCCTACCAGGGGTGCGCGGGTAATCGCGCTTGACAAGGGTGCTGAAGAAATTGTACGTAAGGCTGCTTCCCAACAATGGCAATCGGCTCATTTTTTCGCATTAGATACCTCCCCATCCTGTGACAGCTATATCGGCAGCTCGGTTGAAGTAACCCTTAGGTCCTTCGACGGCGAAACCATTCCTCTGAACCAGGAACTCGATTCAGTCGATGTGGTGGTAATGGTGGCAACCCAAGATACCGGAGCGGCAGCGGCTAACACTATTGCAGCTGCATGCACCGTCCGGGGAATTATGACCGCCGGGATCATCGCATCCACTAACGCAGATTCAACAGTTGCCGCGCTCAGGCCACATGCAAGAATTCTGATAATTTCAGCCGATAAAAACGACCTAGAATACCTACTTACTGCTATTCGGGCGTGAAGCTTAGATTATTTCAACACTCGAAAGGATCTAAATGGATCAAAAAGTCACGATTCCATCACTGCAGGTTATGAAGAGCGAAGGCAAGAAAATTGTCGGTGTTGTGGCATGGGACTACCAGATCGCCCGCATCGTAGATAGAGCCGGAGTGGATCTTGTTTCAGTAGGCGACACGGTGGGAATCAATTTATGGGGACAACCTCATCCTCTTGAAATCACCATGGAGCAAATACTTGTGGTGGCTCAGGCTGTCCGTCGAGGAGTCAAAAGGGCGATTTTGAGCTGTGACTTTCCTTATGGCCCGCTTCAACAAGGTGTGGATTGTGCAGTCGAGGCAGCGATCCGGTTGGTAAAGGAGGCCGGAGTCGACATAGTAAAGCTTGATGGTGCATCTGATTTTCCAGAGGCAGTAACCGCTATCAACCGAGCGGGAATCCCGGTATTCGCCCAGTTCGGGATAACACCGCAAACTGCTCTAAAATATGGGCTTGAATACAGCACCACTCCATCGGCCGCGTCCCAGGTTCCGGTTGAGATGACTGAAGAACTTATTAAAGAGGCGCAAATGCTTGAAAAGGCCGGCGCCTCCCTGCTAAATTTCACAAATTCCGGACCGATTGTTGGTGCAGCAGTCGCAAAAGCTGTGAGCATTCCAGTGCTGGGTGGATTTGGAGGGGGCCCGTGGCTCGACGGACGTATCCGAATGGTAACTTCCGCGATTGGCTATGCAGCAGGTGGGTTGGATAAAGAACCAGCGGATGCCTATGTTAATGTAGCCAAACTTACCTACGAGGCTATAAGCGCCTATTCCGAGGATGTAAGGGCTGCTAAACAAATTAAAGGCGGAATTCCCTTCCCATGATTATCGCTGCCTAGTCGTCTGTTTGTGACACAATTTTAAACAAACGAAGAGAGGCCGATGCATGAGAACTCTAGACGCTAAACTTCGAAGGCTCCTAAAGAGCACTGTTTAAAAGAACCTTCAGAAGCCCGGTTGAGACCTGAAGAATTTACTAGATACACCAAACGGAGTTGCTGTATCTCGAATCGAATAAATGTGACCGGTTACAATGACATGGAATTTGATTTAAAGTTAAAGCCGATAACTAAATTAGGGAAACCTCAATTTAGTTATCTCATCGACCCATCTATTACAACGTTTCCTAATGGGGATTCACCAGCTACGGTGCTGCTTTGTGAAAGCTACAATAACAACAGCAAGCCCTACAGCACTACCAAATCCTTCCTAGCCAGCCAGAGGCAAAATTGAGGCTCTATCCGCAGTCCTCAAAGGTATGCCTATGACCAAAAAGGCCGCAAATCTCTAATCCGTGCTCTCAAATAAGTCCCCAACCCCGTACCAGCGCTATAGAAAGGAAACCATGGCATACGGTTGGAACTAACTTACAATTTTCACTGAAAGTGATAAAAATAAGCTCACCATAAGAGTTTTTTAACATTTTCCACGTTTTCACTACCACAACATGTGGCAAACCTGCTTATCTGAGAATTTTCGCCGAAGCCAAGATATACTTTTATGAGTATTTTCTAAGTAGACATTCATATAAGGCTAAGACTATGACGATTATGGATGGTGACCACATTGTCATAGCAGATATTGAATGATCTCTTTATTGGCGGGAATAAGAAGGTTGGGAGCGTGTTTATAGAAGATGATGTTACTGCCGAAAAGATCACGACAGAAGTAACAGCTGATCAACTTTGGATTGATTATTTTAATAATCGATCAATTACAAATAGAAATCGACTTGTATTATTTTACGCGCCGCTGGTTAGATTAGTTGGGAGTCGAATCTCTAAAGGTATGCGGTCATTTCAGTCGATCGAAGAGATTTGTTCAAGCGGACAGTTGGGATTAATAAACGCTGTGGAACGATACGATCCCACCAATGGCTTTAAGTTTTCCACCTACGCTACCATACGAATCCAGGGTGCCATCATCGATCAGCTCAGGCAAGAGGACATTCTTCCTAAGAGAATGCGAGCCAGAGTCCGCACTTATCAAATTGCTCGAGAATCCTTAGAAATCGAACTCCATCGAACACCCACGATAAAGGAAATAGCCGCTCATCTCGAAACTTCGGTAGAAGAAATCCTGGAAATTGACGATATCACCGTCTCTTCAAGCTATTTGGTTCCATTGTCCATGATCACCGAAGATAGGATCAACTCACCGACGCCCGCTGCGTCAGATCCAAGTGAAGCTGCTGACCTATCATCGATGAGGAACATGGTAAAGTCTGCACTTTTCAGACTGACAGAACGCCAGCGTCAAGTCTTAGTACTGCACTATCTAGAAGGATTTCAGAAGAGCGAGATCGCCGAGACCTTGGGAATAGACAGATCCCGCGTCACCCAATTAATTCACCAAGGACTCAGAAACTTGAGAATAGAACTCGAGAACCAGATTCAATAACTTTTGATATACCGGCAAATAAGAGGAGCAGCTGAACTCCTATGGTCTAAGATTATCGCAGCTGCGCACCATCTGAATATGAATCCAATCTATTCGATTGCCAAAAAGCAATACAATTGTTTATTTCAATTACATGGCCTAGAATCTTTCAAATGGGTATCAATCGATACGATTTTTAAAAGCACAATTCTGCTAAAAATCTTAGATTCGCTAAGCATTTATAACTTCGCAAACCGTGAATTACCCAAGTCACAGTCAGGCAAGTGTTCTTTACCCAAAAACCATGATTTCTACCTTTAGGGCATCAGCATTAACTCTCTGACATGGATATTTATGAGTTGCTTCTCTAAATTCTTGGGTACCTATGGGTACCTCACCAATTATTAGTTTAAGTGTCTATCAACAAATCGAGATGACAAGAAACCGTCCGTGTTCGAATCATGGACAAGCAACTGGAAAACGGAGTTTGGAAGAAGAAACTGTTCATAGGCTAAAGCATAAGAATCAGTTGGAACTTGAATTTCCCAGGTATCAAGATGTGACAGGTCTTAGAACCGTTGGTGAGTTTCACCAAGGTGCAGATCTGGTCCTTGGTGTCTTAGTTGATCGTATCCAAATATCATCTCCCAATCCCTCACTTCTGCGCTATCTGGTCATAGCCAGGATCCTTCATCCTGTATCTAAAATCCGCACACTTCCGTTTCTCAATCGCAACTTCGGAACTCGCCTAAAAAAGGATCAGGTATACCAATTTTTAGATAACCTATCGAAATTCCCAGATGAGATTCTCGACTCCCTAAAGAAGTACGCACTAACCAACTACTGCCAATACCTGAATCTTCTTATAATGATCTCCAACCATCCTTGACTACAGGGTAGATTTTTCATAGTTGAAAATCATCGAACGCATTACCCCGATCCCATTCAGAAACTTTTGGGTTCCCTAGATCAATCAAAGGAAATCATGGTTCGATCAAACTTAGCCAGAAATAACCATACCAAAACATACTTGACAGCACTTGGACTCGCATTTGGGCCAGCCATTGCCCTGGGGCTAGCTCGATTTGCATATGCACTGGTATTGCCAGATATGAAATCGGCTCTTTCGTGGTCTTTCACTACCGCTGGAGTAATGAATACCTTAAACGCTCTAGGATACCTCTTCGGGGCAATACTAGCATCACCGATAGACCGAAAATTGGGTGGACGAAAAGCGTTCATATACGCAACCTCCATAACCACCGCATCAATTTTAGCCACGCCAATATCCTCAAATTTATTGTTATTATCGCTATTTAGGCTTATCTCCGGAGTCGCTGGAGCAGTAACTTTTATCACCGGAGCTGGTCTAGCTTCGGAATTAGGGAGAAGAAAGTCACAAACCCATTCTGCTGTAATTTTAGGAATCTACTTTTCTGGAGGCGGAATCGGTATCGCCCTCTCTGGTATAGCAATCCCAAATTTGGTTGGATCCCTCCCTGCGGCTTCTGCTTGGCGTTGGAGCTGGATAATATTAGGGGTTCTTGCTTTCTGTGGACTCTTAGCGTGCATACCTGCAGCCATTGCCTCAGGCGAACTTCCAGCCGCACCAATCGGCAACGACAATTGGGCAAAATCGAAACTTAAGGCGGCAATAAGTTCATACGCCCTATTCGGAGTCGGATATATCGCCTACATGACTTTCATTATCGCCTACCTAAAAAATCAAGGAGCCCATTCCCTGGAGCTTTCCAGCTTCTGGGTTGTCCTGGGAGTATCGGCAATCCTGGCTAGCTTTACCTGGTCCAAACCTTTGGAACTCTTAAAAGGAGGTAAGGGAATAGCGCTTGTCATGGGAGTCCTAGCCATTGGTTCCATGCTTCCTTTGATATCCAACCAACCGCTATTCGTTTTTAGTTCTGCAGTAATTTTCGGAGGAACATTCTTATCTGTGGTAACTGCGGTTACAACTGTAGCGCGTAAAACGCTTCTTCCCCATCACTGGACATCGGCAATTGCAGTATTGACGATCTCCTTTGCTATCGGACAGTCCCTAGGTCCTGTAATGGCAGGTGCACTCTCCAATGGCCCTGCCGGAGTAAAATTAGGACTCGAACTTTCGACCATTGTCCTGGCCCTGGGAGCATTAGTCTCGTTAGCTCAACCACATCGTGAACCAACCTCTTAATAAAACCTCTCCAAATGCAAAGACTCAGCCAGTCGATAACCAGAAAAAAGTTAGGCTCATACTCGGCCAATTGAGGCCGCCAAACTTACCTTGAGACAGCGGAATTATTCAAAAGCGGGTGAACCGAGCTGGAAAATTTCTGTGCCAGCATCACAAGATCCCTGTATTAAGTTGAATAACAATGCAAGTCGTAGAAGAATTGTATTAGACAGCAATCTACTTGAATAGGTGAAGACCTATCTGCAAATTCAACTTTATGAGATTTGAAGTGGGAATGTTATGACGAAGATATTTCTTGTGAATCTTGACATCCAAGGCTCACAACTTTCCGAACTAACTAATTGGCGAGGTAGCTTATGAAGAATTCCACCATCACAGGATGGGGTATGGCTTTGCCCGAGACAGTCGTTACCAATTCTGATCTAGAGGCCAGGCTAGACACCTCCGACAGCTGGATTACAGAACGAACCGGAATCAAAGAGCGTAGAATCGGTGGAACAACAATTGAACTTGCCATTCAAGCTGGAGCCCAGGCACTTAAATCTGCCTCGGATCGATCTGGTGAAATACTTTCCCGGATTGACGTACTAATAGTCTCTACCAACACCCCAGATCCCCCGGTACCTGCTACAGCCGCCTACGTACAGGATGCCTTAAGCCTTGAGTGTGGGGTTTTCGATTTGAATTCTGGTTGCTCCGGGTTCATATATGCATTGGTGGCAGCCAATGGATTTATTGCAACCGGAATGGACAGGGTGCTAGTCATTGCTTCTGACACCGTTTCTAAAATCGTCGATCAGAATGATCGCGGCACCGCAATCCTTTTCGGAGACGGAGCCGGTGCCTGTCTGGTCGAATCAAAAGAGAGCATAATTAGAGATACATATCGAGACGGCACGGCATCGGCCAACAATAAAGTTGAGTTTCAAAGTGATATCCTCGCATGGGATCTGGGTTCAGACGGCTACGCCTCAAAGTTTCTCTATCGAAACCACAATAGCTTTGTGGTCATGGACGGACGGGAAGTTTTCAAACGTGCCGTCAGGGCAACTGCAGAATCCGCCAAAAAAGCTCTAGCCAGGGCTAGGCTGGATGCAAACCAGATTAACTGGTTCATTCCGCATCAGGCAAACCTGAGAATTATTGAGGCAGTTGGCGAGCGCATCAATATACCTATCGATCGTACGATAATAACAATTGACCGCACTGGAAATATATCGTCAGCATCCATACCCCTTGCCCTAGCTGAAGCAGCCGAGCAGGGAAGACTCCACCCTGGGGACCTGTTATTGATGTCCGGATTCGGAGCCGGTCTTACTTGGGGCAGCGTAATTGTCCGTTGGAACGGAAGTGAAATTGACTTCTGACGGCACAACTTGTCAACAAGTCGCATCTTCACCAGCAATTGACATTGCCAAAGACAAAGCTTATAAATAGAGATTCACTCCAACTGGACCACCAGAATCAATCGCCGATTGACCAGCAAATTACAATACAACAAATACAAGTCCAAGCAGCAAAAGGTAAAACATGTCAGAAAAAACCCATCGGGTAAATCTCGGTATACTCCTTGTTGGTACCCCAAACTCTTCTTTCAAGCTTCCCAGCTTATCCAAACTTGGCAAACATGTCGAGCAAGCGGGCTTTCATAGGGTTGGAATAAGTGACCACCTGATTGCCTCCCACGTGGAAACCTTTGATCCAATTGTTTGTCTTGCTACACTCTGCGAATCTACCAGCCAAATAAGAGTTGCAGTTCAAGTCATGGTAGTTCCCCTTCGCCACCCAGTCCAAATAGCCCACGCATTTACCTCCCTTGATATACTCTCAAATGGAAGAATTGAACTTGGAGTTGGTGTGGGCGGAGAATGGCCTGCGGAGTTCGAATCCATGGGAATCGATATCCGCAGCAGAGGTGACCGAACCGACGAATCTCTCGAAATCATTACCTCACTGTGGAGAGGAGACTGCGTTAATTTCGATGGAAAGCATTTCCAAATTAAAGGTCTGCAAAGCCGGTCCCTACCGATACAAACTCCTTTTCCCCCAATAGTTATCGGAGGCCGTTCAGACCGAGCCCTGAATAGAGCAGCCAAAGTTGGCAACCGCTGGGATGGCATTTTTCTAACTCCCGATAAGTTCTCCTCGCTCAAATCCAGGCTCGATGAACTATCCAAAATATCTATGAGGAACGTAGGTTCGGGAATGGTTATTTGGGCTTGCGTAGGCAAGAAAAAACAGGCACAGGAAAGCCTGGCCCAGGCAATGCAATCCTTTTATCAGGTTCCATTCGAGAGATTTGAGCGCTTCACCATAACGGGCAGTCAAGAGGAAGTCAAAGAGAGGATTGCTGACTTTGTGCAAAGAGGAGCTTCCGACATTTCGATTATACCTGTTGGCGACTTCGAGTCCCAAATAGATATCCTTGGCGAGATAAACCAGTCACTAAAAAACGACTCACTATAGTCAAAGATAACATTGCTACATTTACTGACTATCGAAGTGCTCAGACTAACCCAAAAATTGTATATCAGGCCCCAAAATCTCGCAATCATGCCGCCATTCCCGCTGCGGCGAAATTGTCGGTAATTTTGATACGCCAAACTGGCAACTAACCGCTCAGTTGCTGCCAAGCGAACGCTGGTGCTCACCTGGCAGGAAAATCTATCGATAGGAATTGCTGCTATCGATTCTTACTGATCGACATTTGTTAATATGGCTCGAGATACCAGAGCCTTTTGCACTTCATTTGTGCCCTCTTCGAACCTTTGTGCCCTTGCGTCACGATAGATTCTTTCGATCGGATTCGGTTCCCAGTATCCAATACCGCCATGAATCTGGAGCGCCTTATCGGTAACTCGAGTCAGCATATCCACTGCATTGAGTTTTGCCATTGAGGCATACATGGTGTCCAACTGGTCACCCTCTTCAAATCGGGAAGCGGCATATTTGACTAACTGTCGAGCAGCTTCAATATCAGTCGCATTTTCTGCAAGAGCAAAGGCAATTGACTGGCGGGAAGCCAACGGTTTGCCGAATGTGTGTCGTTTTTTGGCATGCTCCACAGCCAGTTCCTGAGCCCTTCGGGCCAATCCTACGCAGCTCATAGCCACACAAATGCGGCTTGGGGTGAGAAATCCACTAAAAGCAACCTCAAGGCCTTGACCTTCATCACCTAAGCGATTTGCAATCGGTACAGGCGTGCCGTCAAAAATCAGATGCGCGTGATCGGTTCCTCTTACACCCATGGAGTCGGGCATGGAATTTACTGTTACCCCGGGAGAATTCCTATCGACCATCAATGCGACGACTCCGTCCTGTCCGATAGTTCTCTCAAGTCGGGCAAACAAAAGCCAGTAATCACAGTTGACTCCAAAAGTTATTAGATGTTTTTCACCTGAAAGGAAATAGGTGTCCCCTCGCCGTACCACACTAGTGCGTATATCAGCACCGGTTCCCGCAGTGGGCTCCGTGAGCGTAAATGCAACTCGAATGTCCCCATTAACCTGTGGTTTTACAAACATGTCCCGTTGCTCGGCTGTTGCAAATCTATCAATCGCCCGCCAAATGCCATTACTAACGTGCACAATCATTCTTATCGAGGCATGTGCCATAGAAAATATCTCCAAAAGATCCACATAGCGGGTGAGAGCAATTCCCATCCCACCATATTCCTTCGGTGCAGCCAAACGCAGGTAGCCACGGCTGCTCAGGTCTTCCCAAAGTCGCCGCGGCACAAGGTGGGTCTTCTCTATCTCTTCTCCAAACTCTTCAGCGGGGCCTCGGACATAGTCTTCAATTTCAGCGCGCAAAACCTCAAATTGCTTTTGATCCATGAAAGCATCCTTTCCTTTTCGAACTGGAATCCGTTTTGACCCAGTGCTAGCTATCAGCCAGCATTTTCCTTTTCGACGATCTCTCTAATTTTTGCCCGGAGCTGAAACTTTTGGATCTTTCCGGTGGCATTACGCGGTAAGAACTCTATTATTTCCAATCTTTCCGGCCAATATTGCTTTGCCACCTTGAGACCCTCAAGATAGTTTTTCATCTCTTCAAAATCAAATTCGCCTTTAGGAGCAACCACAAATGCACAGGCTCGCTCCCCCAAACGCTGGTCAGGCATTGCCACAATCGCAACATCTTTCACCGACGGATGAGAATAAAGCAGCTCTTCAATTTCGCCAACTGGTATTTTCTCACCACCTCTATTGATCACGTCTTTTACGCGTCCCCTCAGATGCAGAAATCCATCTTGATCAATCACGGCAAGGTCACCACTACGGTACCAACCGTCTTCTGTGATAACCTCCCTGGTCCATTCCGGATGATCGAGATAACCAACAAAAGTGCATGGACTGAAAACCTCTAGTTGACCTTCTTCTCCAGGCAGAAGAATTTTCCCCTCTTTATCACTAATTCTTAGTTTGATTCCCTCCAGAGGTCTGCCGTCGGTTCCCCAGGCTTTACTTGGCTCGTCGAATGGCGATGAAAGCGCTCCCAGACAGGTTTCAGTTGTACCCCAGGCCCCGCAGACAGCTGCGCCAAGCACCCCCGTCGCATGCTCAGCCAAGGCACGTGGAACAGCAGCACCGGTGACAACGAAGATTCTCAAATCTTCAGGAACCTTTCCACTATCTTCACAAACTGCGACAAGATCAGCCAGAAACGGAGTAGCCGCCTGAACGAACGTAGCCTTCCACTTTCTCATTGCCTCAAGTGCAGTTTTGCCGTCCCATACTGCCTGAAGAACTTGGGGAACTCCAAGAAGAAGTGAAATCCACATACCATACAAAAATCCTGTTTGATGGGCAAGCGGCGATGGCACAAATACTCGATCTTCAAGTCCAAGACCTAAATGGTTAATCTCCATCACGGCAGCTCTATTCAGAGTCTTCATTTTCTGCAAGACGCCTTTGGGCTCTCCGGAAGTACCCGAAGTGAAAAGTAGTTGAGCCAACAACTCGACAGAAATATCAATTTGAGGAGAGATCTCTTCTCCCAAAACACATTGCTCGGATACCATGTCCGACAGGGAGCTAAAGAAGTGCCATTTCACATCGGACCGGGATTCATTTCTATAAAAAGACGTATTTACAGCGCCAAAGTTATTAGTCGGTCGCATTTCATTACTGGCGATTACCACTACATCACCAAGTCGAAACTGGCCAGCTGTGTCCGAGCTCAACAATTCAGACATCTCCTCGGCAAGATTTCGTCCTTTGTAATTATCAGGAATTAAATACAACCTCGCCTTCGATGAGCGAAGAACATACGAAATCTCCCTTTCTCTAAATATCGGAATTATCGGGCAACAGACAGCACCAACCTTAAGTATTGCAAGCGAGATGACCACAAACTCACCGCAGTTGGGAAACTGGTATGCCACGGCATCCCCTTGGCGCACGCCAAGGTCAATCAGCAACTTTGCCAAAGCGTCGGCCTGGGAGTTAAGTTTCTGCCAACTCCAGGTTCTCTCAGGGTTACCGCCTGCCGGTATATCCACGACTGCAAGTCCCAAAGGGTCCTCAATTGCCCGCTTGCTCACTATGTCAGTAATTGGCAAACCTACGAGACTGTTTAGATCCGTTCTTTCACGATCACCCATTTCCAACCTCAGGAGTTTAAAAATTTATCGAACCCACTTCCACCGACATTTTCATTCCTATGCCATTCATCTCGTTCAAAAATCTTGGATAGGAGATCTTGTACGCATTGGGATAGGTAAGACGTGATTCACCCTTGGCTCGGCTAGCTGCAATGGCCAATGCCATAAGAACTCTGTGATCGTTAAAGGATGAAAGTTCTGCTCCGTTAAGCTCATCTACCCCCCTGCAGATAAGCTGATCACCTCGGAGTTCCACATCACCTCCCATCTGATTCAGCTGCAACATCGCTGAAACTCTATCCGACTCCTTAAGCCTTACATGCGCAACGTTAGAAAGGTAACTTTCTCCCCATGCAAAAGTGGCAAGCACTGAAAGTATGGGAAGCATATCTGGTACACTGCGACAATCCACCGCAATAGGGGAAAGTCCAATCCCGTTATGGCGAACTCGAACAAATCCAGTAACAGGATCGACATTCATTGGAAGACCCATATCGCTGATAATATCCAGCAGTTCCGCCTCTGGATGGTCCGTCTCGGCCGCTTTAGGAGACCGAAGCCCACGCAATAGCACATCTGAAGGATGCAGTGCGGTGGCCGCAAGGCCAAAAGCTGCTGACCCTATGTCAGGGGGCAATGTAATTACGGCTGGACTGGGCTGCTGATTCGGTGGAATCTCAAACCTATATCCACTATCTGTTACTTCAACCTCAAGTCCGAACTGACCCATCATTCTCAGTGTCAAGTCCACATATGATCTCTCATTGAATGGACCTTCAACTATTATGGTGCTATGCCTGGTGCAAAATGGCGCCAGCAGCAGCAGCCCTGATATCCACTGCGACAACAATCCGGAAATCCTTACAATTCCTCCCGTAGGACGAACTGGTTTGACAGAAATCGGTGGACATCCATTAGGGGAATCCAACTTCACCCCAAGGTCTGCTAATGCATTCAGTAATGGCTTGATCGGCCTTCGTTGAAAATATCGCTGGCCAATTATGGTAACCGGCTTATCCGATAACGATGCCAAGCCAGACAAAAAATAAAGAGTGGTACCAGAACTTCCAACATTGACTTGCGGTGTGACTGGTGAGTAAGGTCCACCCTCAACGGTAAAAGTATCTTTATCGATTTTGATCTTGGTTCCGAGGCTACGGAGCGCTTGAACTGTATATTTGACATGACCTGCATCAGAAAGTCCACTAATGACCGTTTGACCAGGTGTAAGAGATGCAAGGATTAGCGCCCGGTGAGCGTGGTATTTGGAACAGGGTATCTTGAGCTCTCCGTCAAGGGATCCCGAACTTCCCTCTATTACAAGACGAAAGCCCCTTCGAGTTCTCTCCGATCTCGGACGGTTAGACTGGTGATAAACCCTAGGTAGTTTTGAAGTGTCATAGCTATTTCCAGCATCAATTCGACGTGAATCCAGATCCGACATTGCACTCTCCTAATTAATGATCTCCTTACTTTCTCCTTTAACTATTGTTGCATCTACCAACTAATTCTGCGACCTTTAACTTAATTTTTCCGGTACTGACTGAAAAATATTTTGGACCCTGGACCAAAAACTCAGGGCTCTTCCGCACAACTGGCCACTATTGACTAGCCTTACATCGTCAAATAACGACAGAGTGCTGCTTAGATTGGGGATTTCCGCAACAACCAACTCAAGCCTCATTTTCCAAAAGGATAGCAATCAACCCTATCCAAGCACATAATGTCGAAATTCCAACGCGACATTATGTTACTGAGAAAGATTGATGCTCACAAATGGTTCACCTGCTACAACAGTGACCTAAGTATGAGTCACCTGACGCACTACCCTACTCCAGCGGGAAAGTGATGATGGATCTTTTCTGATCGATTCCTCAGCTAGATAGATAACAAGCCTCGATGCTATACCTTGATACCGCTCGACCAATAAATCGCCAATCTCGCTCCACTTGCCCACTACCGCAAAGTTGGCCAAAATCCCATCACTTATTATCTTCGACATCCCAATCCGGTCTCCGGCTTTTAATCGCTCATTGAGCATGGCCGAAATACCGTCGTAACCCAATTCTTCAAATTGGAAAGCATAATTTTTTGTAGACCCGTAGAAGGCGATCTGCAAACGGGCTCGCTCCAATAACTCGCTTCTCTCTGCATCACTATCACCCGGAACGACAAAAACCGGGATTATGAGTTCGACATCTTGACGACTACGACCCACCGACTGAGTCGCCTCCGATACTAGCGGGAGAAGATGGTGTTGTAAATATTGCGGCGAGTGAAGTGGGTGGACATCGATCCCATCAGCAATGCCCGCCGCCATTCGGCACATCCATTGATTTACTGCAGCAATGTCAATCTTGCAACTACCATAGGGATGATTACTTGGAGTCCACTCTTTTGGGAGCAGCGTCAGATTATAGAATTTCCCCTGATAGTCAATCGGTCCTCCATTACTGAAAGCCTCAAAACAAGCTTTCACCGCCAAGACGTAGTCTTTCAGTCGCGGTCCTGGAGGATCAAACGGCATTCCATAACGTCTTTCTATATGTGCTCTAACTTGAGATCCGAGTCCTAGCCTAAATCGACCCTTAGTATTTTCCGCAAGCTCCCAAGCTGCCATCGCCGTCACCATCGGGCTCCGCGCAAATGCAACTGCAATGCCAGTCGCAACCTCAAGCTTTGTTGTTGCCATAGCAGCTGAAGCTATCGACATCCACGGAACTTGCGAAGTTTCAGTAAAAACCAAACCCGAAAATCCCGCCTGTTCCACCTCGCGAGCAAGTGAAGCAGTAGCTTGCCAAGTCGAGTTTCCCACCATCAGATCTATTTTCATTTCCACATCTTTCGGTATCGCATTTTCACTAAACAATAAGGCACCGTTTCCGACATATGGCCGAACTCGGTAACTACCCTAACAATTGACGCACCTGAGCAAGTTTTTCATATTGATCCAAAAAATTAATTGCAGCAGGTGCTAAAACAAACTCCGAGACGCCGACCTTTTGGTACAGGCTTAACATATCTACCACCTCGTCAGCCGGCCCACAAGCGGTCCATTTCTCTACAACATGAAACGGCAAATTGTATTGTCCCCTCAAATATCTCGTTGTTTCGTCTCGTGCTTTCTCCCGATCATTATTGACATTGGTAAGAATTATCATTCCAACCGATGGAGTCGGTCGACCCCATTTTTCTGCCATTTCTGACATTTTTTCCACCCGCTGCTGAACTGCTTCAGGGTCATACCACATCCCCAGCCATTCATCTCCGAACCTGGCTGCGCGATTTAGTGCAGCGTCACTTCGTCCTCCAACCGCCAGGGGTAGCTGCCTTGAAATGACTGGCCGCAAACCTGAAACTTCGACTGCAATTTCATCGCTCTTGTAGCTGACAGCCTCACCAGCCAATAATGGATTCAACAGTTGGAGGATCTCATCTAATCGACGACCTCTTGTCTTGAGCGAGACGCCAGAAGCAGTAAACTCATCCGGAAATTCGCCTCCCACGCCAACTCCCAAACGAAGTCGACCAGGCGCAATTGCTTCCAGGGTCGAAAGTTGCTTTGCAGTCCAAACTAAATTGCGCAGTCCAAGTTGAAGGACTCCTAGGCCAAGCTGAATAGTTGACGTCACGCCGGCCATGGCTGCCAAGGAGCAAATCGAATCAAAAACAGGAGCGGGACCTATTAAGTGGTCACCTACCCAAACAGTGTGAAAATTGAGTTCTTCTGCCAGTCTGGCTGCATCCAGCAGGGGCGGTGAGCCAGTGCCAAACGGATCAAAAGTTGGGGCATATACCCCCCATCGAAATTCTGAAGTCATTTACTTACTATAACTAATACTTCCCTTGATCTACCACGCCTGGTAGATTTTCAAACCAGCTGTCTAATCAATGCCAATACCGTACCACCAAGAATACTTGCCTTCGACATTAGCTTTGACCCAAATCATTAAGGTTCACCGAAATGAGATACCGTGGACGAGCTTTGAAACGCCCATCAATTATGAGCTCAATGACCTTTTCGAATAGTGGCACAACCAATTTCAGATAACACTTCACCAAACCAACCAAAATAGATTGGCAAAAAGGAAATTAGTTCCGGAATTTCTGTCTTGCTAGTTTGTTTTTTAAAAGGTAGGGCAACTGCTACTATCGGAGATGATACTTGGACTCTTCAATTAGCTCCAACCGCCTTTACATCGTCCGCGCCACGTCTATTTTGTTGAAATTTGACTTCGATCTAGCTATTCCCTTTGTCCCCCGAACTCGAGCCCTTTCCGGGTATTTCCTCACCGGCCTGATCGCCTCCGCTAAATCTGATACTCTTGGGTCCGCCCAATATCCACTTTTTGCAAAAAGAGTTCCGTCTGAATCAAACTCACTATGGAGGTAATCAACCCAAAAGCTATCTTTACAGGATTGAAATTCTGGGCTAAAGGAATTCCCGGTTACTATGGTTGGCATACCAAGCATCATTGCTCTTGCTATGCCGATTCCAGTACCTTCGCTACGGTGTGGTGAGACCAAACAGGACAAAATCGGTCGTCGAAACGTTCACCCCAATTTCCTTCAAAGCATAGAAAATACTTCGAGCAATCTGTCCGTAACCCATGCTGTTTCGAAAATACCCTACTATATTTATCCCACCTCTTTTTACGAGGGAAGACACTTTTCTATTTTGGGTTAGTGGTCATTTGGGAATGAGCTTTTGTGATGATAGTAAACCGTCATTGAGCAAGGGCTGTGGTCCAGATATTTCTGGCCTCTTCGTATCGACGAGGCCAGGAGCGATTCTTGAAACCTGATCGATAGAATCTTCAAGCTCCTTACCAGAAAGCAGGCTAATAGCATCATGAAACGGGTTTATTGCCGATTGATCACCAAAAGTTCCATACGCTGCCGCTGCCGCAACTACTCGCAAACCAGGGTGGAGATTTACATCTTGAGCAATTGCCAATAATGGACAGGATGACTCCAAACCTCTCTGCCGAAGTCGAGAAGACCAGATCATTGCCCGCGCAATAGGAAGGTTGACAGCAATCCTTGCACCCACGGCAAGTGGTTCCAATCGCTCCGGAAAACGTGTCAAAATAGTTTCAACCAGAAGGTCAGCAATAGGAGCAGGCTGACTCATGACCCGACCCAATACCAGAACAAGATCAGATAAACCGATTGCATCAGCAATCTCCTCAGGCTGACGGCCCGCCTTTAGCAACCACTGCGTGAGTTCTCCAATATCTGCTTCCAATATTCCGGAACTTCGTACCGCTTCAAGTACCACATCTGCTGCTTCGCCGTATCTGCCCAGAGAAGCATACGCCCTACCCAACATCGAAGCTAGCATGTGAGCCTGATACTCCACACCTTCATCATCACGACCTCTTTGAGGCACACGGGCCAGTATTCCTAGTCCAGCTTCAGGCTCTCCCATTGCGATTCTTAGATGGCCTTCGGCAACGTCTGCAGTTATCTGACTAACCGATATCCTCCTAAGGTGTTCAACCTCGTTTAATGCCTGATCAAAACGACCTTGCTCGACCAAAATGGAAATCAAATTTCTAACTGCGAGACGCTGTACGTTTGGATCTGGAGAAATCTCAGCAGCCTCGGTAAGAACCTCGATCGCTTCGTCACTTTTTCCTATCCCTTGGAGCGCCCTACTAAGATTGATCACTGCGTAAGGTTTTGAAACTACTCCATCATCGACCACAGCTTGGGCCATGGCCAGATTTCTCTCAGCCTTCTTCTTAGAGTTAAAAACGTCAGCAGAGTTACCATAGTAGATCAATCGTGATCCGCTCAAATAGGCAACCTCAAGGCTCCTGGACAAATCGTCGGCAGCCGCAACTTGCTCATGAATCCTATGCCTACATTTGCAATCCTCACGTCTGAAAAGACGAATCGCTCTATGCACTGAAGCGGGATTACCCTGGCCGTAGTGATTTTCAATCGGTACAAGGAACGCTTCGATTGGGGATTTCCAGTCCGACAATATTGAACGCAATTGATTTGGATTGCAAAGAAAAACTTCATCAGCATCTATAGATAAAACCCATTTACCGTGAGCCGCTTCCAACGCTGCATTTCGGGCCCTTGCAAATGAATCATCCCAATACCCTTCGATAACAGTTGCGCCATGAGCCCTGGCAATCTCCACAGTTCGGTCGGTAGAACCCATGTCATATACAATGATCTCGTCTGCCACTGCTTCTACTGAAGAAAGGCAGTAACCGAGCATTTTTTCCTCGTCCTTAACTATAAGGAACACAGAAAGCAGCGTAAGAGGCGGCAGCCTGTCAATTCCCCATTTTTCTTTGAATCGTCCAATGTTCTCGACCTGGATGGAATACCAGTCGACATTATTAGCGTTAAAGGTTGAGTGAGATGAATGATGCACAAAACAGCCATTTGCCACAACCAAGTGATATCCGGCCGATCGTATTTTTAGACACAGGTCGTCGTCTTCGGCACCACCTATGAGATATTCTTCGTCAAATCCACCGACGGAAGTGAATACTTCTATCCTGACCGCTAAGCAAAATCCGACAAGACGCGCTGCTTCGTATACCTGGTTCGCATGAGCTCGGTGCCACGCTACTGCAAACTCTGACCTCGCCTCAAAATTGCCATCCTGGTAGGGAATATTTTCGATGGCTTGATGTCCAGACACGCTATTGGAACGTGGCCCTACTGCACCAACCCGGTGATCGGTGAAGGGCTGTAAAAGCTCATCAAGCCAACCTTCAAAAACTACAGTGTCATTATTAAGAAACACCAAGACTTCGTTCCTGGCGATGCTTGCACCTTGATTGCATGCCTTAGCAAAGCCGAGATTTTCTTCATTGCGAACTACAGTTACCCAGTCGTAAGAATTCAAGTTAACTGCGGTTAGATCAATAGAACCATTGTCCACTAACACTACTTCATCTCCTGGACGTAGAGTAGGACGTAGGGATCCGAGGCATTTCTCTGTCTCCTCCCATGCGTTCCAAACTGGAATTATTATCGTCGCACGAAGAAGTTTCGAATTATAGTCCATACCCTATTTACGACCATAAAGTGATGCGAATTGACCCCGATAGACTAGATTTGCCTCAGTGCAAAATCATTGGCACGTTAATCGACGTCATCTCCAGCATTATCGCATTCCTTACGGAACATTACAGTGGTACTCATCACTGTCAATGCGTCCAAATACTTTGGTCCAGTTATCGGCCGTCAACTATTGGTGGCGGCCGATAACTTAGTAATAAAAATGAATGCAAATCGTCGACAGGCACTAAATCATCCGAAAGAAGAAAGTAGCACCATCCTATTTCCATACGCCCTCTATGAGCTTGTCTACTCGATATCGCATTTCACCTGGACCAAAGTATCTTTCTATATGATTTCTACCTTCCATCCTCACGTGCCGCCATAAAGAAATATCGTTTCTCAAATCTTTAATAGCGTTAGCAAAGTCATCAGCAGACTCAGCAATTAAAACATTATCTCTGTTGGTTAGGTTCATACCCTCAACTGCTATAGGGGATGCTATCAGTGGAGTTCCAAAACTGAGAGCCTCTGCCACCTTGCCCTTCATTCCCGCACCATACCTCAGCGGTGCAACAGCAATCTGGGCTCCATGGTAAAACAAATCTAATTTCTCGACAGCACCAAACGCCTTTACTCCTCTGCCGGATGCCGCCCGCGAAATCCCTGCTGGATCATTGCCTACCACGGTAAGCCAGTTATCGGGGTCATTCACATTAAGACGATCCATTATCGCTTTCCTCCACCATCGAAGTGCATCCGCGTTTGGTGGATGTAGAAAATTGCCGACAAATAGCAGACCGTGCCTACTTTCAAATCCTGGTCCAGAATCTTCTAGTTCGTGACAAATAGGAACAGTAAATATCTTGGCATCTGGTAAGTACGTACTAAGAATCTCGGCATCGGGTTCGCTCGCACAAACCAGCGCATCACTCTGTCTATAAACCTCGAGTTCTCTATCCTTAAGAAACGCAACCTCGTCAGCAGAAGTTCCCAGAAGAGCCAATTCTCTCTCCAAACGCAGAAAATGGACATCGCAAGTATCGAGAATGACCTTCACATATGGAGCGGAACCCCTGATATCAGAGATAACCCATTCTCCCATCGTCCAAGGTGAAATAATAACAGTGTCATAACCACCACTAACCAAGAGCTTTTGTAGCGAAGGCCTGTGACTTGCTAAGTAACCGGGATTATTAAATTGTGGATTATTTGGGTCACCACCAAAACTTGGAATGCCAAAACTGGACAGATGAGATACATATTTCCTCTCAATACCCATCACGGCAATCAAACCCACGGAATGACCCAAATCCCTAAGGCGTTTCAACATTTCGAACATTCGTTTGCCTCCAGCGGACTTGTCGAAACCCGGTGGGGATTCGGTTATAACTAATATGTTCCTTAAGCTTCCTGTTCTAGGGTAATGAACTAACCCAGGAAACTGGCCCACCGATCTAAAGGCCCAACGATCCACAATTGCAGGGTCAAGATGCGGACGCCCCTTAAGCTGTTCACTCCATTTCTCCCTGAACTTCACTTCGTTCAGGGCTTGGTATTTTTTCACGCCCTGCCCGATATCAGTTCCCGCAGTAGCTCCTTCGATATGCACTACCAAAGAAGAGGGTTCGTAGAGGAGCTTCCATCCTTTCTCCTGAAGGGCGAACGAAAGATCTTTATCCTCGAAATACGCTGGCGCATAAATTGGATCAAAGCCACCAACGCTTAGAAATGCTTCCTTTCTGACAGCCAGACAAGCTCCACTTACATAGTCGGGAACTCTCCTCGTATTTACCAATGGGGCATCAATAACATTTTGCCCCTTACCATAATTCCACGCCCGCCCATCAGCGAACATCAATCCTCCGGCATCACCAATAACGCCGTCTCGGGACAAAAGCTTAGGTTGTACTGCTCCAAGGAGAGAATCCTCAGCGAAACACTGAAGAAGTGGTTCAAGCCAGTGCGGCATGACAAATGCATCATTATTTAAAAATATGATTATCTCCGCGCGGGCTATCTGAGCCCCGTTATTGCAGGAAATTCCAAAACCAAGATTTTCGGAATTACGCACTACTCTTATCCAACTGTCAGGACTCGACTCGATAGTTTTTGTAGCATCGGTGGAGGCGTCGTCGACAAGGATGATTTCATAGACTTTCGGGTCCGTGTTTTCATTTAAATTTTTGAGACATTGGCGAGTCATCATCGCGTTGTTAAAGCATGGAATCACAATGCTGACATCAATATGTATAGGATCCCATAATAAGGTCGGTTCAACATCCAGCGCAACGGATTGATAAGCAATATCTGTCGACAACATTCGCACCTCCTTGCGCTGATTGATTTCCGTCAATCAAATTATTTTCGCCCTACCGGTCACTTATGATTATCGGGCCAATTGACCTACTAGTTGAGATCCCCATTAGATATCCCTCTCTATAGTGGCTTTTACAGTCGGGAGCCAACTATGAACTCCTTGTACTGCAATGGCTAATTCTTCGCCAAAACCCTTGATTCAAGTAACTTCGGCTATCGGCAGTGCAGAGACGGGCTGCACCAAGGGCTTTCGCTGTTTAGTGGAGATACCAGATACCACCTCCAGCGACAGAAAGGAAACTGCTGGATTTTAGATATCGGGATAAAGCTAATTTTTATCCGACGGTCGAAGTAATAGAGGTGCGGCAAAGAAGGATTTTTATTCCATAACGCAGTTCCCGCGGCAAATATACGGACCTTTTATGTACTGCTTGTCAAGCGGAAGGGAGAAAATGTGCTCTGACCTGGTGGGCGCTGAGGGACTCGAACCCACGACCTGCTGGTTGTAAGCCAGCTGCTCTAGCCAACTGAGCTAAGCGCCCTAAGCAAATAAAGACTAGCAACTCAACAATAAGAACCTGCCACAAATGTGCTATCTCCAGGCTCTATTTGATAAGTCGCTGGCAAGCTGCTCAGATCCGGCAGCTACCACTCTCCACCGCTTACTCAGATCAAAGCGCGAAAAATTGAAATCAGCCAAACCAATAATATGAGCGCCAGCCAACATACATATAAGTGCGCCACCTAAAACATCCCAGCTTCCGAGTGCTGATTCAGAAAGGTCAATAAATGCATCCAGAGAACCCTCGGCCACCATACATAATTCAAGTGCCGCCGAACCAAACGCCCGATACTGTTCCCACCCAAGATGAGACTTTGAATATCCATTTGTAGCCACAATTGAGCGTGAAATCATAGTCTGGCCAGAAACTGAAATCTTTTTCCCATTCTTGAAACTTCCGTTCCCAATCTCAGCGTGATAAGTGTCCCCATTGGCCAAATTCCGTACAACAGAGACAACTGGCCTTCCCTGAACTAATGCACAGAGAGACACGGCAAAAAAAGGGATTCCGCGTGAGGCATTGGTGGACCCGTCAACTGGATCAATCACCACAACGATTTGGCTATCTTTGAGTTTGCTCGATTCCGAAAATCCCGATTCCTCCGAAAAGATTGTGTATCCGTTATTGATGAGTATTGATCTAGCGGCTTCATCGGCGTCGATATCAGCTTGGAATTGGCCAACGTGGCCGTCTGTCCCTTTCCAGGAAGCATTAGCAGAAACACGCGCCTCGACAGCATCTGCGACAGAAAACAAAGTTGACAATATCTCTTGATATTCCGGTGAACCTGTCAACCTAAACCGTCGTCATGACTTCAAATAGATCCTTACAACTTGTCGCAAAAAAGTTCATGCCTCGAGACCCCGTTTGTCTATAGGAACGATAATAAGCATATTTCGCTTCTCTAAAATAAGGATGACTCGGGAGCAAAACCTCCATTGTCATCGAAACAAACTTAGCTACTTCCAGATATCCCACCTTTTGCGATTGGCTAAGCTGAAAACCATAGATTGCGGAGGCATAATCAGGAAGTACCGCCAGAGAAGCGTTCCAGGCGACTGACCACAATGGTGCTGCCAAAGCTGGTACATTCATATCTCTCAGCGCTTCTGAAGCTGATTTCGCCTCCCGAGTAAGACACAAACCTTCTCGGGTTTCTAACCATCTTCGGACTGAAGCTGCGGTCAAAGGGATATTGTCCATATCTGCGCCAATCATCTGCGCTAATAGTGACATTTCCTTAACATATTGATCCCTATCCTCTGCAGATAACTTTGGCTTAAGGCTGCAGTAAGACTCCAAAAGTGAATCCACTAGACAATTGTGAACGTATGCCAATAAGTAAGGATCGTCTGCGCTAAAATATTGCCGACTAACATTGTCAATTCCACGAACTTTCCTATGAATTTCCCTTACCTTTTCTGTGGCTGCCTCAGCCTCTTTCCTTGGACGATAGCTGACAGTCATTAGGAATTCGCTCGTACTGGCAAACCGGGCCCAGACATCATCATTGAAACTTGAAAACTGAGACACTCCGGCCATGGCACGAGGTTCTAAGGCCTGTAGTAAAAGTGCCCGTATTCCGCCTACCCATCCGGCAGAACTGGCATGCACCTGCCATACGACGGAATGTGGACCAAATAAACCCAGATCGTTTGTCTCGCTACTCATACTAAATACATTATTGCAGCTTGGGAACTTAATTGGATTCCAGGGATGTAGTTATAAATTAGATTTATCTACTATCGATCTCTCATGAGCTCCGAAATGACGCTAGACTACTTACATATGGCAGCAGTGGACATACCAGGATTCGTTACAGAACTAAAAGACCACGCAATGGAACACGGTTTTCATGTCCACGACGAGCGGCACTTTGTTGAGACTTATTCAATGCGACAGGCCTGGGAAGTTGATCTGCACCCCGAAGATGCCTGTGGTGAACCCCTTGATCTTCATCTTAATCTCGATGTAGAGCCGCGGATTATTCTGGCATTTGAAGACCAAGCTGCGTTAATGAGCGACGATGAGACCCCGGAGGATTCATACCATATTCTTCTTTCATTTACGTGGGAGCTCCCTCCTGCTGACAAAGATGCCGATCTGCTTCGACTGGCAATCGACCTCTCCGCGATAGGTGGTGTGGATCTGCCACTTGAGGTAAGCGCAATAGACACCACTGCATCGCCTACAGATTCTCCGGTACGTAAAGTGGCAGTCGTAGGTAGGACAAGTATCTCGTTAGCCCAGCTGTACTCAGGAGAAGACACAATTTGCCCTACTCTAGATAAGTGCCTTGAGATTTCAAAATTCCTGCTTGCCAAAACAGTCAAATGGACCGGAGAATAGAAAAGTTCACCCCTTCCCGCACAAGTTTCTACCTCTTCGCACTATTGCTTTTCATTAGTGGTGTTTTTCTGTCTTCATGCGGAGCGTCTGCTGGTGCAAATGCCAAGAAAGCCTGCGGCATCGTAAATAATTCCCTAGCCACCTATCGGACGGCAACGATTGAAGCAAATCCCGCTCAATCCGCCCAGGATAAAGCAAAAGCTCTCACTATGCTCAGAAATGCCTTGCCTCTTGCTGCAATTGCCTCCGGTTCCAACCTTGAATACCAGGCATTAAAGGCCACTCTCTCCGAATCAAATAGAGTACCAGAAAAACTGCTGGTAAATGCACTCACGCGAGAATGCAGGCAGATTCTGCCAACCGCTCCTGGCCAGCAAGTTCCAGGAGGTTACGTGCCTCCAGCGAATGTAAAAGTGAACCCTTCACAATGACCGGAGATAGGGACCCTTCCAGTGGCCTGCAAAATATAAAACTCATTGCAACTGATCTGGATGGCACCCTTCTAGACAGCTTTGGCCATGTGTCTGACATAAATCTTCAGGCTATCAAAAATGCCAACAATGCGGGAATTCTAACTATTGCCAGTACTGCTAGATCGATCAGGTCCACGCAAGCCATCTCGCTTAAAAGCGGACTGGGGCCGCTCGCAATCTGCCAAAATGGGGCAGCGGTTTATGACGTTAAGACAAAAGAACTCCTCTATCACCAACCTATCGAGTTAATAAATGCAATCTCGATCATCTCAAAGCTCAAAACGGAGATGCCCGGGATAATTTTTGCTATAGAAAAATTAGATAATTTCATATCCGAAAAAGGGTTTTTCCCAACTCCTTTGCCAGGATTGACGGCTGATCCCATCGACGAAATACTAAACGAAATTTCAGAACCCGTCACCAAGATTATTTGCCGGCACCCGACGATACCACACCGAGAGCTCAAGGACCGGGCATACCAACAGTGCCACAACCTTGCTGACATTACCAGTGCTGGCGCAGATTGGGTTGACTTTCAGGCGACCGGGATATCGAAAGCGACGGGTCTGGCGTTTGCTACAAAACTACTAGATATCGCAAGTGACGAAGTTGCAGCTATTGGAGATAACTCCAATGATGTGCCAATGCTGGAATGGGTAACAGTCTCAGCTGTCCCTTCAAATGCAAACGCTGAAGCAAAATTAAGGGCGAACTGGATAGTTCCTTCAAACCTTGACAATGGTGTAGCCGTATTTATTGAAAAAATAATTGATTCCAACCGCAACAATCGTTAGTTGTGCGCAACAAGAATCTAACTGAATTCAGTTGGAAAATTAGACAGGTATGAATCCGTCTTCTTGATCCTTTACATAAATCGCCATACCCGACTTAGAAAAGCCATAGTAGCCAATCTGACCGAATTCCTCTGACAGCTTGTCTGCCACTTCCTTATCTATACCATACACAGCGTAACCGTACTCCGCGTGGGAACCTGAAAGAGAACGCCCTACACTTTCAAGCCAGTTTGCAAAAGGGATTTTCTCCACCCGTGTTCGAAGCTGACGGTCGGCATCCAGGTTCTCTTGATCGGTCCGTACCTCACTCCCTGGGTTATATGCGGTAATCACATACATCATCTTGCCATTGAGATCGGGGGGTAAATTATTTGCATAAAGATTGGCTCCATCCCAAATGGGGGCCCATCTACTAGGTAATTTGATTTCTATGATTGATTTCTTCCAAATTTCAATCAACTGCGGAGTAACGTCCATACCTCAGCACCCCAACTCCAGAATTATATGCTCGGCACAATTTTTAATATTATCCATCATTTCGGCAATCTTTTTACAATCGCCTCTGGCCCAACGTGCTACATACGGAAATGAGTATGAAGAGCTATCCACCCCCAAGGCTCTGCATACTAGGTATGCGCAACTCTCAGCTTCAATCTCAGCCTGCTCCCGAGATACCACACGATTCATATGAAGAATAACGTGCCCGAGCTCATGAATCAGCGTCTTTAGTTTTTGCCCCACTGATACATCCGACCTGATCTGCACCTTTCGCTTAGCAAAATCGGTCAAACCATTCACCTCATAGAGTCTTTGAAATCCTACTTCGAATCCCAATTTCCTTAGATGTTCACATAATTTGTGAACTACCGGATAAAGTTCGTCATCATTTGAGCTCAGCAGTTTTGGCTCCGGTAGCAATGGAAGATCTTTACCGGTTGTTTGACTTAAATCAAATACAGAAACAAGTCTGAACCCTACCAACTGATCAGTAACCAGAACATTATCGGTGGCACAATCATCTGGTGGCTTTTTAATATTTGGGGCAAAGATATAAAGCGCTTTCTCTCCCTTTGCAACCTGCCTTCCAAGTCTCTGCCAACTTCTATATCCGGCCACCAGCGAGGGCATAAATCCGCGACGTGACGCCTGAGAATAAAGTAGTAAAAGATTCATCGAGCTGTAGTTTCTGAATCGAGATGCAAGCTCCAGTAAATATGGCCAGTTTCCTCCACTGGAGAGTTCCGAAACAGCGACCTCTAAATCAATACCGTATCTGTCTATAGGTGATAATTTTGTAATCATGTTCACCCCAAGCACATATTGCACATAAATTGCTTATCTGCATCTTGGGGTGGGTCAACTTAACTTATCATTGGCCTGTAACACTGAATTGCCTACCCTTGGATAGCCCGTCAAAAGTTCCTAACGCTATGGCCCACACTCCTGCCAATTCGAGGAAAAAGTTACTTCCGCACCATCCGAAACACCTTGGAAACAGGCTCGTCCAACCTGGCGGGATGGCCCAAATCGCCAAGCTCGGATAGATCTCGGTCGAATAACATTCCGACCATCCAGTCACCAAGTATCTGCAGTCGCCTGGCAATACCTGGCATCATGATCAAGTGATAAGATCGGCCCATCCACCACGCCACCCAGCCAGTGTAGGTCTTACCGAATATTTGAGCAGTACCAACTCCTTTGCCCAGAGTGACAGCAAGTCCACGGGTACGATAATTAAATGGCCGCCTTACAGCCAAACCAAAATCAGCTGCAACACCTCGTCCAGCTATTCTTCCCTGCCTCATTGCATGCTGAGCTGTACCTGGGCAGTAACCGCCATCTGGATCTGGTACATTGGCGCAGTCGCCAACCGCGTAGACCCCTTCCACACCGTTTACTCTCATAAATTCGTCGACATTAATCTTGCCCCGGTCATCAACTTGAAATCGTGACTCTTTTGCCAACAAACTCGGACGTTGGCCTGCAGTCCATATTATTGTCGAGGATTTATAGGGTGAAATTGAGCCGTCATCAGTCACCACCACATTATCGATGCAGGAAACCAACCGGGTATTGAAATGGAACTCGACCCCCCGCTTGCGTAGTTGAACCTCAGAGTACTTTGCCAGCTTCTCGTTAATTCCGGGCAAAAGGCTAGAAGTTCCTTCAATCATGACCCACCTAAAATCTGAAGGCGAAACATTATGATAGAAAGCACACGCCTCCTTGGACATAGAATCGAGCTCAGCCAATGCTTCAATGCCGGCATAACCCCCGCCTACGAAGGTAAACGTCAACAACTCTCGCTTTTGAACTGGATCGTGGGTCGATTCTGCTGCCTCCAACTGAGCTAAAAGTCTGTTCCTCAGCCAAATAGCATCAGGTAAACTCTTGAACCCATGAGCGTGTTCAATAAGTCCTGGTATCGGGAAAATACTTGGCACAGATCCAGGAGCCAAAACTAATGTTTGATAACCAATAACCAGGGTTCTTCCCTTGACGTCAGTAACCGTTGCCAATTTGGAATCCCGGTTTATTGAAGTCACTCTCCCAGACACAAGCTGGGTAGATCTGAGAATCTGGCGTATAGGAGTTACGCAATGCCTAGGTTCTAACGTTCCCGATGCAGCTTCAGGAAGCAGTGGAGAGAAAAGGAGAAAATTCTGCTCTGAAACTAATATTACTTTTGGCTTTCTGGCCGATTTCGGGGCACGCTTCATATGCGATTCAAGTTCGATCTCACAGAAGACACCGCCAAAGCCTCCTCCAACAATCAATACATCACAAATATCATCGGCTCGCCCTTGATAAGATTCCATCTTGCTATTAGCCACTTGATCCGCCTCTTGATCGTCAGAAAGTCGTATAAACCCAATTGATAATCAATGTGTTTATTCAATGAAACATCCAGCTGGTACCTGCAAGTTTACCGTTCTATCCCAGTGCAAAGAGAAGCAAGCCAGAAAAGATCATATATTCAATGAGTTTACCCCTCGGGCTCAGCAACAAACCTGACGTTAACCGAAGAATAACTTCCTATCAATTGATCATGTAAATTGTAGTTGAAATCAACTTGATTGTATTTGTAAATAAATCACTCAGGAACCAGCACTCGAAAAACTCCAGGTGAGAACGGTAGTAATGACCAGGATTCGATGGATCTCACAAATCCAACTAACGCCTTTACTCTTTAACGGCATACGATTTAATCATGGCAACTTCAATACTTGGAACATCAGTACAGAGAATAGAAGATCCTGAATTACTAACCGGGAATGGTACGTTTATAGATAATCAGGGTGATATGGCGCATGCGGTATTCTTACGATCGCCCTTCGCCCACGCTAAAATCCTTGGCATAGACACCGAAGAAGCTAAAAAGATTCCCGGAGTCTTGGCGGTCTACACTGCGGAAGATCTAAAAATACCGCCTCACCATGCGTTTTTCCCATTAAATGACAACTGCAAACGGCCACCTTTAGCAGAAGGAAAAGTCCGATTTGTAGGAGATGCTGTTGCGGTAGTTATAGCTGAAACCAAAGCTATCGCAATAGATGCCACTGAAGCTATATATGTCGACTACGAACAACTACCTGCAGTTAGCGACCCCGAAAAGGCCCTGGAAGCTGACGCACCTTTACAGTTCGAACCACTCGGCACCAACCTTGCAGCAGGCAACAGAGAAAAAGATCCGGATGTGGCCCTAAATGACGCTGAAGTAATCATCAGGGCACGAATGGTCAATCAGAGAATTGCCGTAGTTCCCATGGAAGGCAATGCGATTTCAGTGATCCCTCGTCCTACTGGGGATAGAGATATGAGCATTTACGTATCGACTCAGATGCCACATAACTTCGCTAAAGCGATATCGAAAGTGTTAAGATTAGATCCGGATAAAATTCGTGTGATCGCACCTCATGTGGGAGGTGCCTTTGGCGGAAAGGCTGGAGTCACCGCTGAACATTCAGTGGTGATCGCATCGGCACTTAAACTTAACATCCCGATCAAATGGAGCGAAACTCGGTCAGAAAACATGGTCTCACTCCCCCATGGCCGGAGTCAGATTCAATACATTGAAATGGGATTCAAAAAATCGGGGAAAATCACCGGGCTGAGATGCAGAATGGTTGGTGACGCTGGAGCTTACGCAGGTTTCGGTGGAGGACTGGCAATGGGTTCCACCAAACTGATGAGCCAGGGAGTATACCAAATACCAAAAATCTCGTATGACGTCGCCGTTGCCCTAACAAACACCACTCCAGTCGGGGCGTTCAGAGGGGCAGGACGACCGGAAGCTGCGGCTTTCCTCGAGAGAATAATGGATATCGCCTCCGATGAACTAGATATCGATCCCGTTGAAATTCGCAAAATGAATCTAATTCCCAAAGAATCGCTGCCCTTGCAAACACTTACCGGGGCGAAATACGATAGTGGAGACTATCTGTCCGCGCTAGAAAAGGCACTTGAACTTGCCGACTACGACCAGCTGCGCAAAGAACAGGCTGAGAGAATTTCGAGCGGGAGCAACCTCCTTCTCGGTATTGGTATATCGACCTATGTTGAGATTACCGCTGGTGGAGGACCATCGGAATTTTCAGCTGTTGAAATACATCCCGATGGAACAGCGTCGATTAAAGTTGGCACATCAGCACACGGCCAGGGCCACGGCACCTCTTTCGCAATGATTGTCTCCGACCGATTCGGCATACCGATTGACAAAATTCGTTTCATCCAATCTGATACCTCCCAGATACCCACCGGTGGCGGAACTGGTGGATCACGTTCCCTTCAGATCGGCGGATCAGCAGTTGCAACTGCGTCAGACGCGCTTTTCGAAAAAGCAAAACAGCTGGCAGCGCATTATTTTGAAGCTAGCGTAGATGACATAGTTCTGTCAGATCAAGAGGGCCTTTCTATAGCTGGAGTGCCAACTTCTCATATCAGCTGGGCCGAACTGGCTGCCTTCGCACAAGGACAAGACGACTCATTGCTAGTCAGCCTGGATTTTGTTCAAAAGGGCGCCACCTTCCCCTTTGGAGCACATGTGAGCGTGGTTGAAGTTGATATCGAGACTGGTAGAGTAAACCCGATTAATCACATCGCTGTCGATGACTGCGGCAGGGTGCTAAATCCGTTGCTCGTACACGGTCAACAACACGGCGGCATCGCGCAGGGAATTGCGCAAGTGCTTTGGGAACAGTTTGTCTATGATGCCGAGGGAAATCCGCTCACAACCACGTTGGCAGAATACGGAATGCCAAGTGCTGCCGAGCTCCCCTCGTTCAAGGTATTCAACACAGAAACACCTACGCCGCTAAACCCACTGGGAGCTAAGGGAATAGGCGAATCCGGTACGATTGGATCCATGCCAGCAGTTCACAACGCCGTGATCGACGCGATCTCACACCTGGGAGTTAGGCATATAGATATGCCACTTACTTCGGAAAAAGTATGGAAAGCAATCGATCAAGCTTCAAGGGGGGAGGCAGTACAAATTTGGCAAGACCCTCCAAAGTTTTTCGAATCTCTGCCCCTACGAGAGGACGCCCAAGCTCCTGCTGCAGCAGATGTCGACATTTAGCAATCAATAAAGCAAACTGGGCTGAAACAGCCGAGCGGAAGTAAATCCTCTAAGCTGTTTCAGGTAACCAAATTATTGCCTATTTATTTACTGAATCCATAGATGGATATCGTTCACCAACAGTTGCTCCCCTGGGAAACACCTGATCAATTGCAGCCAATTCCTCTTTATCGAGAGTTATCGATGCTGCTTTTACGTTCTCCTCCAGTCGATCAATATTTCTGGTTCCAGGAATGGCTACTATCTCACTTGATTGCGCCAAAACCCAAGCCAAAGCTAGTTGCGCGGGTGTTACGCCTTTGGCCCTTGCAATATCAGAAACTTTTTCCACTAGTTCTAGGTTTTTATTGAAATTTTTTCCCTGGAATCTTGGATGATTTCTCCTTGTATCAGAGGCATCGAGATCATCAATACTTTTTATTTGGCCAGTCAAAAATCCACGTCCAAGTGGCGAATATGCAACAAAACCGATCCCAAGCTCTTTGACTGTAGCAAGAATCTCCTCTTCGGGGTCCCTGCTCCAAAGCGAATACTCTGTCTGCAACGCAGTAATAGGGAAAGTGCCATGAGCGCGGCGGAGAGTTGACGGCGCAGCTTCGGACATTCCGATGTAGCGAACCTTGCCAGCTTCAACCAACTCAGACATTGCGCCTATAGTTTCTTCGATTGGAACTTTGGTGTCAACTCTATGCTGATAGTAGAGATCAATGGTGTCTACTCCAAGTCTAAGCAGAGAAGCATCACAGGACTTACGAACATATTCTGGATCGCCACGAACACCTAGAAACTCTCCATTCTCACCTCTCGAGTTCCCAAACTTGGTTGCCAGCACGACCTCGTCGCGTCGACCTTTGATCGCTTTTCCGACTAATACTTCATTGGTAAAAGGTCCATACATATCCGCGGTGTCAAGTAAGGTCACTCCCAGGTCAATGGCTTTTTGTATCACCTTGATTTGATCCGCATCTGAGGAGGGCCCGTAGAACTCGCTCATTCCCATACACCCGAGTCCAACCGCCGAAACCTTAAGACCCAGTGATCCAACTTTTCTTTCCTGCATTAACATCTCCTTGATTTTTCCTACTTAATAGACTATTACAATCGCTGGCCATACTTGTATCATGCAACTTTTCCTTGATGGACTCTACTATCTAGGCCTAAATTAACAACAGTAACAATTGAGCCTGGATCGATCATCGTTTCCAAGTGAGCGTTTCCGCCAACTCAAACTATCGACATTTGACCAACAAAAATCCTTCAATCACCAGGATTAGATTTGGCAGCTGTCATTGCTGCAGTTACTGGCTTCATCTGTATTTATCGATTTTTGGCCTGACTCCGCCTGAACTCTGGTGAGAACTTCAAGAAACACCTCGGATGATTGGGCACCTGAAACCGCATATTTCGAGTCAAACACAAAAAACGGCACTCCAGAAATCCCAAGCTCGGTAGCCAAGGATTCATCAGCTCTAACTTTATCAGCAAACGCATCTGATGCCAGCATCCCGCTGACCTCACCTGAATCCAAACCCACTTCGCAGGCAAAGCGCAACAATGCAGCTTTGTCAGAGATATTTTCAGACTCAACAAAGTAAGCGCATAAAAGCCTTTCCTTCATCTGACCACCTAATCCATTCTTAGATGCCATCTGAATCAATCTATGTGCATCAAAGCTGTTGGTCATTTTCGCGCCATCCAGATTGTATTCAAGCCCTTCCGCTAGGGCCAGCGAGGCGATGTGTGCCATGGACTCTTTAGCCTGCTGCGGAGATATGCGATACTTCTCCGAAAGACGAGAAGCCATATCCTTATCAATTGACTTTTCTGCTCCAGGATCAAGCTCATATGAACGCCACCTTATTTGAACTTGAATAAATCCTTCGAGTTGATGTAACGCCTTTTCCAAACGACGCTTCCCGATGTAACACCACGGACAAACTACATCGGACCAAATCTCTATATTCATTTCATACCTTCACTCTGCATTGACCTGGAATTTAAAACATACGTCAGGAAATATTATTTCCGGAGCTAGATAACAACAATAACATCCAAGTTCTTTACCGAAAGGAAACAATGCCGATCCCTCAGCCCGGAATATTCGCCATAGGGAGTCCAGCCCATATGTTTCTTGAGTTCAGAATCCAAAAAAAGGCAGATCCCAGAGACGCCGTTGAAGCAATTTGCAATATTGAAGAAATCCACTCCAGTATCGCTGGCATAAACTGTGCTATTGGAATTCGTCCAACCATATGGCGCACTCTGGCTCCAAATGGCATCCCCCAGGTTATGTTTGATTTTACCTCTTCCGTAAATGCTGACGACTGTTTTGTTATCCTGGCCACTCAGCGAGACATATGGATCTGGATTTCAAGCCAGAGCATTGGTCAAGTCTTCGATGCCGCAGTGCTCACGATAAATAGGCTCGAGGGATTAGCTGAACTTGAAGAAGATATTTCTGGCTGGAACTATAGGTTCAACCGAGATTTAACAGGTTTCATCGACGAATCTGCAAATCCAACTTTCCTGGAAGCGGCTAAGGTGGCGATCATTCCCGACTCTACACCCGGACAGGGTGGAAGCGTGCTGCTTTTCCAAAAGTGGCAGCATGACATAAGACCATTTAGCCAACTTGACTCTAAAAAGCAGGAGCAAATCATAGGACGAACAAAAGTGGATAGCACTGAATTTGCTGAAGATCTACTACCTAAGAATTCGCATGCTGCCATAACTACCATCGAAAAATACTACCGGGAGCAACCAATATTTAGGCGCAACGTCTCACACGGAACCCCCAGCAACAATGAAACCTCATTTATTGGGTTCACAAATAGCCAAGAAACAGTCCATGAAATGTTGCGGAGGATGGCAGGGGTACTTGACGGTCTCAGGGATGCACTTACCTTTTATTCAATGCCCGCCACCGGATCCCATTATTTCATTCCGTCCTCAGATTCACTTATGAGCTTTGCGACCGAAATTGAATTCTTGATCACAACAAGCCCTCCAGCCTCCTGATTTATTCGCTCGATCAAGGATAGTCGCGGCAAATCAAGCTTTGGATGTATGACTGATCCGGAGGTAAACTTAGCAACACAAAATTCTCCTGCACATGGCGCATTCCCCACTTCGGTGTCACACCACGCAGACGCGCGTAGCACGAAAATCCTGTCTGGTTAAGCATGGTGACCCAATTAAGCTTCAACTTCCAAATTACGAAGTGACCTGGGCCTCCTGTCTAAACGGGTTCCCAGGTTTGTCCAGGGCGTGGATGTCAAATACCACAACCTCGGCAGTCAGTCGGGAATATATGATCGGTCTAATTCCAAATACGAAAGAGGAACTAAGTAGCACATAGTACCATCGCTAGAAGGCTCCATTTTCGCCTGGTAATTATAGGCATACTTGCGAGAATTTGGGAAATAAGCAAAGGTGTCAACCTGCCAGGCAGGTAACAGAACGAAGAATGATCCGTCTATCTCCTTTACCTCGTAATGATTCGCTTTAGCGACGTTCAATAGTTCGGCAGTATTCATATTTTTTAAATTACCACTTGATTACGATCAATGAATCGCATCCAATCCCAAAATCCTGGGACAGAAGATTTTCGATTATGTTCCAATAGACGGTGCCCCAGCATTGAGCCAACGCCTGAACGCCACCGCTGACCAAATTATCTCTACTGCTCCGAAAGGCCAAACTCCTGAAAGGAATCCATACACCCCGGAAAGAACGCAAAAACCAGAGAATGCTAACACATAATGACGATGCCGATTTTCAAGGGCATAGCTGACCATCATCAGAGTCAGAACCGTTACTCCATAAATAGTCATAGCCAAATTATTTACCTGCCTCAACTTGTTGAATTGTAAAAATTTATTCCCGATTCAAATTCGCATGTAAACCGAAATTTAAAACAGACACTGCATCTACCAATGTATCTGTCCTTATTAAAAATGAACTACGATGGCGCCGACCTTCTAAGGCTGACTCCCTTGAGCTGGATCATTTGCTTATTGAGCCCCGAGCTGCTCGAAGAAGTATCCACCAGATTCAATGCGTTACCAGATAGAAACGCCAGCACTCCAATCTCTAAGGTACTGACTGCTGCAAAATCAAACGCCGAGGCAGTCCCGATAACCTCAGGAGCATGAATTACTAGGCTCCCACCCGCTGTAATTCTTTGCAGTTACTCAGATGCTTAGGTCAGTTTATTTCAGCGAAGGTAGCCAGGAAAACTGATGTCGCTACAAACGGGATAGCGTATCCAGGAACAAAGCCAACCGCTAAGTGACGGGCAGTGCAATCCCAATAAACCAAGGAAACCCGCACCTCGTCGATCGCAAGGCCTTCGCTTTTCGAGCGTCGCCTCTCCCCGCAAAACTGAAGATCTGAACAGTCAACGGAGAAGACCCCAACCGAATATGCATCCTAATCTGCGGAAATAACTACTGGTATACGGAATGGCCGACTAGCATTTCGCGAGTATCAACAACTACTAAAGTTAAAAATCGGAAAATTCACGCGTTTAGTAGACCACTACCGCTTAATCAGATGTTACAGAGCTTATGGTCTAAAAATTCAACTCCACCATAGCCATGCTTCACCTGTTTACGACCAGAAGAGAGTTTCACATAAACCAATAGATCGTCTTGCTCATTAACAAGCAACCTCAATCCAAGATACCCTAAACAACGATCTATCAAAATACCCTTGCAATGCCATCAATCACAGCTAACCGATGACTTCGATTGGATCGCCAATAGCAACTAACCCTCCCTTCAAAACGTCAACCCGAAGTCCCCCCCGGATTCCGTCGTGTTCCTTTCTAAAATCCCTACCAATGATGTCTTCCAAATACTTACACGGTAGACAAGGCCGGACCCCAAAACATCTAATCGATCCGATCGCAAATTCATGACCTATCAGTTCGACCAAATCAAGTCCCGAGGTAACGACATTTCGCCTAAGCAGTGGCCCCTCAAAGCTAGATGACTCGATCACCTCGCTGGCAATTAAAGTAAGGGCCGACCCCGTTTGATCGGGAAACGACGACCAATGCCCCTTTCCTCTAAAGTAACGATCCCCCACGATGCCCCGACTGTTAACCACAACCGACTGCATTCGCACCATCGTATGACCTTCAAATTCAGAGATATAAATATCCTGAACAATTCCGATACTCAAGACGTGAGCCTCCCTGACCTTACGAACGGGGCTTCTAGTCCATCCGCTCGACTTCGCTTACACGCCATCGCTTCCATTACCCAGCCATAACCCTTAGAAAACGATAGAGGGCGATAGTTCTTCTTACACCAAGGAGATCGAACCTTGATGGCGTTGTTACGATTGGCCCTAGATATTGTTATTGCCCCAGAGAGATCGTGAGCGATTATCTCAGTGGTGGCATAAACATGCAGCGGACGGATTTCCACTGGCAATGCAGTCAGGAAGTGCAGTATATCGTACTTTAATGGAGAATTTCCTGAATTCCACTCGGCAGGTACCCAGTTAACTGCTCGGTTCCACAGTCCGGCATCGGCCTGACAGGCATCGTGCGCTCTGCAATTATCGCCACGAGACATAGTCACGAAGGCAACGGCTGTGCCGATCTGGCGGGCGTTATCTTTTTCAATCCGGTACATCCCGCAATCCAATCTCACGGTCATGACACTCAAGCTGATATTAGCAGCCTTGACCCCTCCCTTACGGAAGGGGGTTGCGCTACCGTTGGTTCAATACTGCATTCACTGGTTGCTTCCAAGCACCCAGCTGCGCACCAGTTTCCAGCAACTCTAGCTATTCATTAGGATCGTAACATTATGACGGGCTGAAACGACTCGGTTGTTGGCACCAAGCCACATCAAGATGTAATCGAAGCAGCTGAAAATTTCGTCGGATGCTGACTATGACGGAACAGTCACTTAAAACTTTGATTGAACTTCTCGAGCTGACCACCACCGGGACACAGGCTTTCATAACTAAGATCAACCAGAGCTTCGCTAGTGGTTTCCAACACCTGGTGCATATCTGGAGCCTGCTCATCAATAAAGAGCAGTCCGGTGGGAATCTCATTTCTTGCAACGGCACCATTGATATAAGCGATCGCCGATTCTCGGCTATGGGAATCATACCCTGCTGGCAGTGACCTGAAGACGACTTCACTGCCATCATGCAGAGTCACTGATGTAAGGTTTCCCTGTGTCAAATCAGCAGTTATTTCCGAAAACTCTCCAACGTAGCTAGTTTCGATATCTTTTAGCTCATGCTCCCTAACATAACTATAACTTTTAGTTGAACCATTGTGATTATTGAACTGAACGCATGGAGATATTACGTCAATAAGCGCAAAACCACGATGAGATATCGCTGCTTTAAGAATTGGTACCAATTGCTCTTTATCACCAGAAAAACTTCTAGCGACAAATGAAGCCCCGAGACTGATCGCCAGTAGGGCCGGGTCAATAGGGGTTACCTTATTCGCTTTTCCCTTCTTTGCTCTGGACCCGACATCAGCTGTCGCAGAAAACTGTCCTTTAGTCAGCCCGTAGACTCCATTGTTCTCAATCAGATACACCATATCAACGTTTCTTCTTATGGCATGCACCAATTGACCCGCCCCAATGGATAACGAATCACCGTCACCTGATATGCCGATATAAATAGACGAGCGGTTAGCAGCGTTTGCTCCGGTGGCAATTGACGGCATTCGTCCGTGTACGGAATTGAATCCATGGGCTCCTGATACGAAATAAGTTGGAGTTTTAGAAGAGCATCCTATCCCACTAATTTTTGCGATTCGCTCTGGCGGAAGCGACATTTCAAAAAACGACCTAATTATGGCTGCCGTAATTGAATCATGGCCGCAACCCGCACAGAGGGTTGACATGGAACCTTCATAGTTTCTTATTGTTAGCCCAAGGTCATTTTTCGCTAAAGGTATCAGAGGTATAGAAGGCTTAATTATCGAGGGCATCGGTCCCAGCCTTTCAAGATTCTTTTTGCACGTGTCAATACATCGTCAGAAGTAAGCGGGAAACCACCGTAGGAAAGGACCGACATCAAAAGATTGGGGTCGATCCCCAGTTCGAGAATCAGCAATGACCTTAGTTGGGCGTCCCGGTTTTGTTCAACCACCAATGTCTGCTCATGGTCCTCGATAAACGATTTGACCGACTGATGAAATGGAAATCCTCGGATTCTCAAGTAGTCCATCTCAATTCCATCTTTCTCGAAATGATCAAGAGCCTCTAATACCGCAGGCTCACAACTTCCTATTGTTATGACCCCAATCGCAGCCTTGTCGCGGATTCTGACTATAGGTTCGGGTATCCAGTTAACTGAAGCTTTGTGCTTGTTCAACAGCCTTTCCATGACCTTTATATAGTCTTCAGGAGATTCGGTATAGTTTCCAAATTGATCATGTCCCGATCCTCTTGTGAAAAAGGCTCCCTTGGAATCCTTTCCAGGTAGCGTTCTGGATGTAACATATTCCTCGTCCTGGTCGCTGTAACGTTGAAATTTCGCAATCTTTGAAAGTTCCTCTTGACCCAGAATTCGGCCCCTGTCCCATTCATAGTTTGCATCCCACGTAAACTCATCAGCAACCCAATCATTCATACCAATATCGAGATCTGAAAGAACAATCACGGGAGTTTGGAAATGATCTGCCAAATCGAATGCTTTGACAGCGAATTGAAAACATTCATTTGGATTGCCAGGGAATAAAAGTATGTGCTTGGTGTCTCCATGAGAAGCATAAGCGCTAAGAAGAATATCCGACTGCTGCACCCTAGTAGGCATCCCTGTAGAGGGTCCGGTCCTCTGTATGTCAAAAATAACTGCTGGAATCTCGGCATAATAGCCCAGACCCAACAGCTCATTCATTAGGGATATTCCAGGTCCGGAAGTCGACGTAAAGGCTCTGGCGCCAGCCCATGACGCACCAATCACCATGCCTAATGCCGCCATCTCATCCTCGGCTTGCAATACCGCAAAATTCTTGACATTGCTGACAGTACCATCGGGGTTAGAAAGCTCAACCGTTCGAAGTCTCTCACAAAGCGACTCAAAATTCTCAGATACCGATGTCGCCGGCGTTATCGGATACCAGGCAGCTACGGTGGCACCCGCATAAACACAACCTAATGAAATGGCCGTATTTCCATCAATCAATATCTTTCCAGCATTTAAGTCTCTTACCTCAAGCCGAATTGGCAGCGGAGTGACATAACTCTCTTTTACGTATTGATAACCGATTTCTAAAGCTATCTGATTCGACTTCTGAAGCTTTGGATTTGAATGGAAAGTCTCATTTAGAAGCTCAGACAAAATCTGATAGTCCAAATCGATTAGACCTGAGACTGCTCCAACATAAGAAACGTTTCGGAGCAGCACTCTCTGGCGAGGATCGGGGAATTTTTCAGAACATAACCTTGATAGGGGAACACCGACATTTAGCACGTCAGATCTCTCGAAATCCGACGATAATGGCCAACTTGAGTCATACAAAAGAGCTCCACCCGGTTTTATCGAGACAATATCATCTCGGTAAGTCTGGGGATTCATCGCTACCACAATATCTGGACTGCTTGAACGCGCGGTAAAGCCAGACTCGCTCACCCGGATCTCAAACCACGTTGGCAGCCCCTGTATATTTGAAGGAAACAGATTTTTCCCTGATACCGGCACACCCATGCGAAAAATAGCCTTGAGTACCAGATTATTTGCACTGGCCGAACCTGTGCCATTTACATTTGCAAACTTAATAGCAAATTCATTGACCTTGCCTAGCCCAGATAGCGGCAAACTATCAAGCCAGTCAGCGTTAGTACTCTGATTGCCAAACGATGCCATCATTGTCCCCTTGTGTCCCCAGCATAGCCAAGTTGAAGAGTAAACTTTTGCATGTCCCAAGCTGCCGTCGGGCATCTTTCGGCACATAATCCACAATGCACGCAGATATTTTCATCTTGAATCATAATCCTTCCCGTTTGAGGCAGTGGTGCCGATATATAGAGAGGCTGGTCCATGTTCAGCGCTGGAAGTGTTAGAGATTTTCTTAGTTCGATTTCATCCTCTAACCCTTCGGCGATAGTTAAGCATTTAACTGGACAGATATCAATACATGCGTCACACTCAATACAGAGATCGGCCCTAAACACGGTCTGAATATCACAATTAAGACAACGTTGTACCTCGACAGCTGTCTGTTCTGGAGTGAATCCCAATTCCACTTCTAGTGAAAGGTTCTCAAAGCGACGGGTCATTTCCACATGGACCATCTTTTGGCGGTCGCTAGGGTTGTAGTCGTTATTGTAACTCCACTCACTTATGCCCATCTTCTGGCTGGATAAACTCATTCCAGCCAGAGGCCTCTGCGAAAGTGAAACCTTCTGACATCGATTGTGAATCGAAATAGCAGCCTCGTGCCCATGAGCTACTGACCAAATGATATTCTTAGGACCCCAGGCTGCATCTCCACCAAAAAAGACGCCGCTAAGCGTGCTTTCCATGGTAAATGGGTCAACAACTGGCATTCCGTCTGCATTGAATTGCAAACCAATATCACGTTCAATCCACTCAAAAGCATTTTCTTGGCCAATCGCCAAAATTACATCATCGCAGTCAATGACCACAGAATCAATCTTTTCAGATTTCGTGGCATCGTCGTTCCATTTAAGAACATCGAAACGCATTCCGGCCAATTTCCCTTGCTTGACAATAAATTCCGTCGGAGAGTAGTTGACTAAAATATCGACTCCCTCTTCTTCAGCATCATCAAGCTCCCAGGGTGAAGCCTTGAAAAACTGCCGTGGACGTCTAGCTATTACAGTTACCTCTTCCCCGCCGAGTCTTCTAGCAGTCCGACAGCAATCCATTGCTGTGTTACCTACCCCAATGACGAGTACTCGCTCACCGACCGAATCGATGTGCCCAAATGCAACTGACTGCAACCACTCAATACCAATGTGAATTCTCTCAGTCGATTCATTTCGACCTGGAAGCTGCAGGTCCTTACCTTTTGGCGCGCCACTGCCAACAAAGACAGCGTCAAATTTCTGGTTTAAAAGAGCGCTAAGACTCGTTACCGGAAAGTCAAAACGAATCTCTGCCCCCATGTTTAGAATCGCGTCGATTTCAAAATTGAGAACCGATTCCGGAAGCCGAAATGAGGGAATATTGGTTCTCATTAGTCCGCCCGATTTCGACGTCGCCTCGAAAATTGTCACCTCGTATCCCAGTGGCAAAAGATCATTAGCTACAGTAAGTGAAGCTGGTCCCGCTCCAATGCATGCAATTTTAAAGCCGTTCTTGTTTGGATTTGATTTTGGCAGTCTCTCACTTAAGTCGCCAGAAAGATCAGCTGCCACACGCTTTAAGCGACAAATTGCTACTGGATTCCCGTCGACGCGAACACGGCGGCACGCCGGTTCACAAGGTCTGTCACAGGTCCGACCAAGTATTCCGGGGAATACGTTAGATGACCGATTCTCCATATAGGCATCCTGGTAGCGGCCTTGACCAATAAGCCTCAGGTATTCCGGCACATTTGTATGTGCGGGACACGACCATTGGCAATCTACAACCCTGTGGTAAAAGTTCGGATCACTGGTATTGGTGGGTTCCATCACATTGTTCACCTCGATTCAGCATGCGCAGTAAAATTATGAAACTCAGAATTGGCATAACCCAGATCTACGAGCAAATTAGTATCAAAATCTGGGCTTCATTAGGTATTGAGGCAGTGTTACTGTTATTTGCGAGGAATAATTCCCCGGCAAACTTAGCTGCCGCACTCTGATGGAAGGGCAAACCTCTTCTGGGTAGCAAGAGCCAGGCCTCATCGGATTACCCTGGACAATTGACATAAATTAGTGGAAACTGCAAGATCTAACAGCATTACAGGTTCGGAGGTATGTCGGATCTTCGATATTCGATACTTCAAATCCTTGCTGGTGTAATTAACTATCGTTTCCACGTTTCCCACTTTACACCATCCAAATCGATGAAAATCAAAATGTAGAAACATTTATTTAGATGTGGAAATCATTAACTTGTTAACTTTTACTACTTATAATTAGTTCACCTTATGGGAGATATATAAAAAACATCAATGGCTCTCAAATGAATCAATCGCTAGGCAAAGGTTTTGAATACTCTGGGAGATAGTCATGGTTTTCATATGCCGCATCGTCTATGACCACACGTCTCTCGCATATGTCATTCTCAAGGATCCCGACCTGACGAAATCGCTCCAAAGGTACGCTTATCTTTAAACGGGTACTTCTAGGCATAACTCAACCATCTAAACGCGTTTTGATACCTCATTTTTGGAGCGCTTTTCTAAAGGCGCAATTGCTTCGTCTCTTGATATATACCTCTCACTTTTCAATTATCGTATCCAAAATGGACATCTTCTCAAAGCAATATCCGTACCGCTTTAAAGATGGAGGGCTGTCGCTATTCCATTGAGAGGACCATGTAAAAGCGACCACTCCACGTCTAATTCACGAAGTCCCCTTATTGGGATTCCTGTTTATCCGGGACAGCCATTCCGCCGCTTCATCAGTGTCCGTCACAACCTGTGCCGCGTTCATGTTCTCTTGTTTGATTTTTTGAATTACTTCTTCTCTGTCAATTCTTACGTCTGCCGGAGCTTCAATGCCTAATCTAACTCTTCCATTTTGAGATACGGATAACACAACAATTGATATCCCACCTCCTATTACAATCTTCTGTCCCGGCTCTCTAGTCAGTGCCAACATTTACACTACGGCCACTTCTGGGAATGGAGTTTGGAGACGCCATTTTATTTCTTCATCAGTATCCTGTGGAATAATTTGATCTCCCAATCCAGTATGTATGTTAACAATTATAGGTGAATAAAGATTTACCGTAGATTGCTCAAATGGTTTCTTCAGATGCACTATTGCCAACGTTGCTGCGTCTTCAGCTGATTTCAGCCCCAATGCTTCTGCGACTGATGCCTCGAGATATATTTCATAATCTGGCCATATTGCATGTGGCGATATTACCAGCAATGATAGTTCACTTAGGGGGACTCCATTTTCTCCCTCTATTTTGTCTAAGCATTTTATCCTGGCAAAAACATTTTCTTCGATTGACCCAAATTGTTCAATAATGAAATGTCTTGCACCTGGGAAACCTGGCAAATCGGTAAGTAGTGTTATCGAATTATTCGCGATATTTAGGAATGTATCCATAACTAATTGTTCTATTTCCTTTACATTAAGGGGCTATAAACTGCTGAAGAGTTTCAGGTATCGCTCGTGAGGCTGCCCAAAGCGCCGCTTGATAATTTGTTATTTCATTGTTGAGCTGTGTCGTAGCCAGCGGAATATTTATATTCTGCAATTGAGCCTGACTATTCTGGATGCTGGTTAATTGCTGGGTAAGTGCACTTGCCATATTCGATACCTCTAGGGCGCTATTTCCGATCGTTGCACTGGCCTGTTCTCCTATCGCCAAATTATTGTCCAAAGCTGTAAGGGCTCCTGATATTTGGCTAGATGTAGGAGTGCCACTTGAAAGGGCTGACGCGACATTTGACAGCGTGGTAAATATATTGCTACTTCCGCTTCCAAAGACGGCGGGTCCTGTTACAGATAAATCAATCGCCTGTCCACTTCCTGCACCCGGACCCACAATGACAGTAGGAGTGTCCGAATTACCTAAATAATTTCCTGAACTGTCATATGCCTGTTGACTTGCAGAAGTTCCAGCAAAGAGGGATCTCCCCTCATATTGGGTATTCGCTAAGGCCAGCATATTATTGCTAATGCTCATCAATTGTTGGCCGATCGCCTTGTATGAAGTGGTGTCCTGGGTTCCCTGGTTGGCCGCTTGGAGTAACAGTGTTCTTGCTGATTGCATCGCACTAATAACGTTATTTAGTGTCCCTGAGGCCGTCCCTAACCAGGACTGGGCAGTATTAATATTTGCCTGCCAGCTGGATATTTGGCTGGCTTGATTCGACAAAGACAGCACCTGGGTTACAGCCACTGGATTGTCTGATGGTTTATTCAGCGCCAATCCAGACGATAACTGTCCCTCCAGATTACTTATATTATTTTGCTGGGTTAAGATCTGCCCAGATAGCATTTCTGTAAGCGCATTGGTACTCATTGACATTTTATACCGCCTGGATAAGTGACTGGAAACTTAGGTTTATTGCGTCTATAACATGCCCGATGGCGGAATATGCGTTCTGTGCTGCCAATACTTTCAGTTCCTCGGAATTCATGTTCACGCCTGACACACTCGATATATTGTTTTTTATCGACTGTGCAGCATTGTTGGCAGTAGCCAGATTGTTGGTAGCATTCAGAGCCTCTGTGCCTAGCTGACCGATCATTTGCTGGTACAGGTCATTTGGTCCACCGGCTACTGTCTGAAGTGCTGCCATAGCCTGAGCATTGGACCCATCCAATGTTGGCGTTCCAATCGAATTCGAATTTGACGAACTAGGCGCAGCCGCCGTAGCAATGAGAGTGTTATCGGCGATCAAGGCTGGAGATACGGCAATAGTGGCAGCTGACGATACAGTTGCGGAACTTGGTGTATAGCTTGTGCTTGATCCATTATTTACAAATATATCGGGTAAAGTGGTTCCGGTAGCCCCCGGTACGCTGCTCCCGGGAGTGCCATTTATATTAAGCCCATTTGCTTGCAACTGATTCATTTTTTCCGCTAAAGAATCAGCGATATTATTCAGTTGGGATTGGTACTGGGGAATCGTATTGTTAACCGCCGCCAACGCCGCCCCGATGGAACCCAATGGGCTGACTGGAGCTCCATTAGCTGTAACTATTCCCAGATTTTTTGTATTAGCAGAACCGGTGGCTCCTAGTTGCTGCACTACGTCCCCGGTCACCAACTGTATGCCATTCATGTAGAGTGATGTCGTGCCGTTTGCTTCAGTCACTGCTCTTATCCCCATCAGTGAAGCTAGCTTTAAAACGGATGAATTGTTTTGATCCAGAAGGGAATTTACGCTGTTCCCCCCTGATGCTCCAACAATAATACTTTTGTTAACCTGTCCAACTTGGGATAACAGTGAATTGACCTGCGCCAACTGCCCACCGCTGGATCCGCTCCCCAATTGGGTCTGAAGAGAACTGGACAAGTTTGACAGTTGACCATACTCATTATTGAGAGTCTGGGTCACGGCTTGGGCTGCCCCTACAACAGTTTGCTCGGCACCTTGTTGCCCAGGGTTTGACGCCAAAGTGGAGATATCAGACCATAGGTTCGAGAGTTGTGAGGCTAACCCTGCGGAACTTGGCTCTGGAAATATTGTTTGAATGGATTGATACACCTGGTTGGTTTGATTCGCTGCGCCACTTGTGTTCTGAGCAGAAAGATTCGCCTGCTGGTAAATCTGACTCACCATTCTGGAAACAGACCCTATCTCGACTCCCCCACCAACTCCCGACATTCCTCCCGCTGGTTGTGTGGTCAGGTTTACCTGTTCTTCCACATATCCCTGCGTGCTTATATTAGCGAGATTGTTGGACGCAGTGTTTAGTTCTGCGGTATCCGCTGCCAGTCCGCTAGCAGCAATTGAGAAGCCCAAGCCACTCATATCGCTCCCGTTACTAACATTCCACCTTGTGGTGTACTTTTACCATAGGTCAATCCAGTGTGCTTGCCAATAAAATCGAGAGCTTCCTTTGATTGGTTGATCCTCTGGGAAAGAGATTCCGACAAGGATTTTGTCTCACTATTAATAGTATTTAGCATTTTTAGCATGGTGGTCCTGCGATCGAGGATAATTTCCCCCCAAGCATCAGGTACATTTTTTGCGATTATATCCATGGCTGACTCAGGATCGAGGCCCAATTCATCAATTAGTTTTATTGTCGCACTTGATCTCACTAGTTCAGCAATTTTTATTTGTTCGTATACGCTCTCCGTATCTCTAACTGCTCTCGGTATTGATTCATGCGTGTCACAAACAACCAGTGCCTTAAGTATTGTTAGACGATAGCAGAATTCATTTAAAAGCTCGGTTTCCTGGTCGACGGTTTCTATGAATTCAGCGAGCATATTATCTGTTTCCATTAATATTAGGTAACGGACCAAATAGAAAAATAATTGAGGGCCTGAAAGAAAGAACAGCCCTCATGGCGAGATGCAACCAAAAAGTTATAGTCGTTACTCCGGAATTTTGTTGCCATTACCACCATCTTTGTAAAACTGCTGCCTAGCTTGTATGGTTGCATATCGCCCAAGGATTTTTGCGATCACCCAAACACCAACACTCGCAACGAACATCGCTTCCGCAACCCGCACCAGCGTGCCAAGCACAGATATATTCCCTTGCCACATCCCTGCAATACTGGGTAGGGATATTACAACTGCTGCTATGACAGTGATCAATGGGCGGAACCTGCGTAGGTCCTCCATAAATTGCTTCCATTCGCTGCTCATTGCCGAGCATTCCTTTTAGCTAGTTCCCTCATGCATACAATCATCCACTGGTATGGCGTGGCTGGTTCTCCATCTAGAAAAGCAACCGGTACCTTACCGATCAATTCAGCAGGAGTGGAAGTTTTCTGTATATCCATCAAGGCAAGTGAGGTAATTGCAGGAATCTTTTTTACCCACGTAAGAACATCGACCTCCTTAGCTTTAGCGTCTACGATGCCTAAAACATATGATGGATTTACGTCTTTCATCCACGCTTGGATTTCCTCTCCGAGGTTATTTTCAAGACTCGTCTCAATTACGCATATCGTCAACGACCTTTTCTTTTTGCGTATTGCTACCTGGATCATTCCTAGTTTGTCGCATTCAGCCAATATCACGTCCTCGACTTCCACCTCAAACATTCTTGCTATCTGTTCATTTGACGCAGAGCTCGAGGCTTTTAACACCATTGCGACAGTTCCAGCAGATTGATTTTCCTTTGGGTCTTTAGCTTTTTCAATTGAACTGAGTATTGAGAATAACGTATCTAACGAACCGTCTTCTACCTCAGGATACATAGCTTTATCTATTCCAAGTTCACTGAGTTCTCCGCTTCTTCGTTTTCTATTTAAACTTTCTGTCCTGTTGGTGGAGCTAACGTTGTCACCAGTGGCGATTGCCTGTTTGGTAATCAACGTGGCCTCTGCCAACATTTTGTCAAACTCAATATTTATTCCTCTGGATTTGTCGCACTGCAGCTCATCTTTTGTATCGATGATCAGGTCTTCCAGATGAGAGGTATTGGTCAGATCTCTCAGGGGCATAGTCGCCGATACAGCGAAGTTTTCGACATTTCCTATGTCTGGATTTTTCGCACTGTTGATATGTTCAATCCACTCGCTTGTTTTCGCAACTAATTCATCAGCCGTATTTGGATCTATCTTTACTTCCTGGGGATCGTGCTTAGCAGCTACATAACGTTCGCGTGCGAAAAAGCCGGCCATTCCTCCTTTTCTGACTTTCCAACACCGTATCTCTGTATCATTAAGGCCTGAGTCCTTGGCTTTCTTTATAGCTTCTTCCAGAGTTTCGGCTTCAAATTCCTGGTAATTCAGTTCATGCAACTTCGACGCTTTCACCTATCACACTCCCCACCGTCACGATTCGGACATTTCCATCTATTTCATTTATCCCCAATACCGGTAACTCTGGTATGCTTTGGGTAAGCAGCCGCTTTAGCGCCGGTCTCAATTTTGTGGCGCATATCAGCACAGGAGCAAGCCCACTGGCTTCGGCATCTCTTGCGATCTTTGCAATTTCCCTGATGATGGCTTCGGCACGAGAGGCAGGAATCACTACCTGCCTTTGCCCCTTTTCCGTAATTCTTAGTGCATTCAGCAGTTCTTGTTCAACATTTGGGGCAACCGTGATGACGTGCAAAACTCCATCTTCTTGTTTGTACAGGAATTCTATGGTTCTGGCTAGTCCAATTCTTGCTGCTTCAACAAGTGAATCGATATCTCTTTGTTGCGATCTTGCCTGTTCGGTAAGGCTTTCTATAATCCTCACTAAATCATTGATCGGTATATTTTCGTTCAATAATTCCCGCAGTACTGTTTGAATTTCGCCAAGAGATAAATTCGATGCCGTCATTTCATCCAGAACGACAGGCGCGTTATTTTTAAGGGCATCCAACAATAGTTTGGTGTCTTGACGGGATAGCAGTGTGCCTGCGTTCCTCTTAACTATCTCTGAAAGGTGGGTGGTTATAACTGCAGATCTATCTACTACAGTCAACCCTTTAAGAGAGGCTTGATGACTCAATCCAATGGGTATCCATTTAGCTTTTCCTTGGAAAGCGGGATCAAGTGTCGCATCACCTGGCAATCCTTCAAGATCGCCTCCAATGGCAAGTACCTTCCCCTGAGGTGCTTCTCCTTCTCCAATTGTGATTCCGTGTATTTTGATCACATATGTCGACGCACCCAGATCGAGATTATCTCTGGTATGAACACTCGGCATAACTATTCCTAATTCTGAAGCGATATTTCGTCTCAGAATTCTGACTCGTTCAAGTAAGTCCCCTCCCAATTGGGGCTGAACCAGGTCTATTAGATCTATGCCAAGTTCGAGGGTTATCGGTTCAACAGCGATTCTCGAAGCTACTATTTCAGGAGTATCCTCTTGAGGTTGAACTTCAAGGTTTTGACTGCTTATGCTGCCGCTCTCTGTCCGGGCTTCTTGCGGAAGCCGGGATCCAAATATAAACACTGTGATGCCTATGACAAGAAACGGTAGCCGTGGTAAGCCCGGGATAATAGCTAAAACAGTCATGATTCCGCCCGCGGTCCGCACAATCTTGCGATATCTCCACAACTGTTGCACTACTTGATGACCTAGATCGTGATCAGTGGCTGCCCGTGTTACAATAATTCCCGTTGAAAGCGAGAGAAGTAATGCAGGAATCTGGCTTACTAATCCGTCGCCGACGGAAAGCAGACTGTAGGTATCGATAGCTTTTGTGATTGACAAGTGCCGTTGCAAAATACCTATCGCAAGACCACCAATAAGATTCACCATAGTGATTACAATTGCTGCAATAGCATCTCCACGTACAAACTTTGAAGCACCGTCCATTGCTCCATAAAAATCTGCCTCGTCCGCAACTTCTTGACGTCGCCTTTTTGCCTCATGTTCATCGATTGCGCCAGAAGTTCGATCCGCATCGATCGCCATCTGCTTGCCCGGCATTTCGTCCAGGGTGAATCTAGCGGCCACTTCAGCCACTCGTCCGGATCCTGAGGTTATGACAACAAACTGGATAATCACCAGGATAAAAAAGACGACTAAACCAACAACTATTGATCCACCTATTACGAAATGTCCGAAACTTTGAACAACCACCCCTGCGTAACCGTGAAGAAGTACCTCCCTGGTAACAGCTACATTAAGCGCCAGACGGAACATGGTGGCTATTAGTATCCAGGTGGGAAAGACCGAAAAATCCAGGGCCCGTTTTACTTGCATAGCAGTCAGCAGCACTAGCAGCGACCCAGTAATGTTGAGAGTGATCAACAGGTCGATAAGAAAGGTTGGCAAGGGAATAATAAGGACTACGACTACTGCAACGACTGCCAGAGGCACAGCCATTGCACTAACATTTCTACCGCGCTGAGATTTTTCCGAAAGTGTACCAGCCACAATAAATCCAGGAACTTTCTGTCACCATGTCCGTCCCTGGACACTTTTTGGCTTTCCTGCCACCTAATATTACGGAACAATTCTGTGCATAATTGAGGGTCTTTACCGTTCTTTGTTATTTAAAAAGAATCAGCTGTATTGGCTCACGAGCTACCCGGATAAATAAAGCCAGATTTCGTCGGGATAGAGATTATTGTGCCCGCAACCCTAATGGGGCGACACGCATGCTGAACCCGAGGATCCGTTCCCGCTCCCAAAATGCTTCGACAGCCTTTTTGAACATTGGCATTGTCAAAAAGCTGCAGAAACGACTTAAATTACCCTCAAACCACAACGCCTTTAACGTGAGAGGTCCAGGCACTGAGAATTTTTTCATTAGCGGCTTCTCCCTTGACAGTAATTGTTGCTTGTTCGGCAATTGACGCTTCGAATCTGTCAAATACTGACAGTCTGACATCACTGCCTTTGCTGCTAATGGGAAACTCAAGAACTGAGATTCCAGCCAGCCGAGCCTTATTGGTCAGAAATTCATTAACGCTATTCTCGCTTATAGCTAAATATACCCTGCGGCCAGGAATTCCTTCGTCAAAGATTGCGCCAACACTTTTACCCTGGTTTTTGTAGAGGAAAATATCTGGTCTGCCAATAACCATCGCTTTGACGTGATCGTGCTCGCTTTGGAACAATTCGTCATGAACAGTTTCGATGATTAAGCATGTGTTGTCATTTGGAGAGTATTTGTCTCGGTAAGACTGAATTATCGAAGAGAAGATCTCCTTCTGAAATCCCTCCCTGAAATCAACACTTGCGATAAATGTGGTACTTCCTTCCTCGTCGCTAATTACATTATTGGCTGGTGCTATTGGCATTGGCATGACCATCAAGGGGGTATCAGTAATTTCTCGCAGAGTTATAGCAGATTGCTCTGAAGTCACTACTATCTTGTGCACCATTTTTGCTGCTTGCTCCAGGAGTTCTTTTCTGTCGTCTTGTCTGAGTAGCCATAGCACCTCAATTTTCCTATTTTCGAACGGAGCTATACCCATTTCAATTGCAAAATTGATGTAATCGTCAGGGGGGAGAACAAATATCGTCCGGTCATATGGATGAGTGCTGTCCCCCTTGTGGTCCCATTTTGGAAGATAATTGTCTCTATCCTGGTTGTAGCTGCTTGTTGAAACTTTCACTTGAGCGAGCATGAACACTTTTGCCAGATTGCGCGCCACTTCACCATATAGTGTTGTACTCCCAAATTTCCCCACTACGTTAATCCCACCAGACACGGGTTTGTGGCTAAATTTAGGAAGTTCTAGTTTCGGTTTATTCGGCAATCGTAAATTATTACCCGGACCCTCCACTTTTATCTTTATTGCCTCCCCTTCTGCATCTTTTATCGGTGTTTCCATTAGTCGAGGGGCTATCTTGTGAACCATTGCCATTGCATTTTCGCGCTGCTCTTCATTTAGCTCATTTACTATTTTTTGCACCGTGCCAACTATCGCTGTCTCGCCAAACGCTTGGAAAGCAGCCGTCCCCGCCAATATCCGCCTTTCGACAGATTGGGTCTCATCTAAAGTAATTGCCACCAGCGGGCACTCTCTAGAAATGCCCTTGTTTCTCAGTCGCGATGACCATATCATCGCCCTTTCAATTTGTAGTCTGCTACCTATTTTGCTAGCTGCAGCAAGTGGTTCTAGCCTGTCTGGAAATTTATTCCAAATCGCTTCCAGGAGTTCGTCAGTTTGCTCTACCGGTAAACACATGACACGTCCAAGAATAGCTACCAGATCCTCTGAATTGAGATAGTTACTTATTTCAGCAATACTCTTATTTGCCATTTTCATCCACTTAGCCACTTCTTGAATATCTGCTTCGATAATCCCGTCTGACTGGATTGCCTGGAAAATTACATCTACTGCTTCTTCGTACCTATGGAGCTTTGCTAATGCCTCAGCCCTAATTGACGCAAGCATGTGAAATGAATACTCCATGCCATCATCATCTCTTGATTTGGCTGGTATTCTGGACAAAAGTTCTAACCCTAATTCAGTATCCCCCTTTGACAAAAGCATCCGTCCCTCAGCAATATCAGCAGGAATCTGACTAATGGAAATGGTTCGAAGGAACTTTATTTTTTCTTCCAATTCGGCGAAACGTTGTTGTCGGTCCAGTACGGCGATTAGATTTCTTGTAGCTAGCCGCTTCGTTATATTGTCAGATGTTTCCTCTATGGCCTGATTCAACACTTCGATTGCTTCTTCGTTCTTACCCGCAGATTGCAGTGCTCTTCCGTAGTTCATAAGTGCATAATCATGAGACAATTCTCCATCTTCTAGAGCTAACTTAGCCAGCTCTAAATTGCGTTCAGTTTTTTTCTTGCTAACAAACACTTCCGACATGTACCCGTAGTGAAGAATTCTGCCTCCACTTAGAAAAGCGACTGATAGGCTTCCTCCCGTTTTTGAAGCCACTTGTTCATGTAGGCGGTGTTTCCATGTGCAACGACTCTTTCGGAAAAGACGTATTGCTGTATGTACTGAACTGGCTTTACCCGGACCATAAAGACTTTCTATCGGAACTAAAAAGGCGTCGATTGAAGTTGGAATTTTCTTTAGTGTCTCCAATATTGCATTTTTGTCAGCTAGGAATTCTTCGTCAGCGTCGAGAGAAAGTATCCATTCCGACGATGTTGACTCTAGCGCGTCATTGCGTGCCCTTGAAAATGAATCGTCCCAATACCCCTCGATTACTTTTGCGCCATTAGACGCCGCTATTTCAACTGTCTTATCATTTGAGCCAGTGTCATACACAATTATTTCATCTGCTATTCCAGCAACAGATTGGATACATCTCTCAATCATCGCCTCTTCGTTTTTAGCTATAACGCACAGTGCCAATAGATTTAATTTCCCACCTGATTGACCAATTCCCCGTGCAGTTTTTCTTTTTGCCATACCTTACTTATCCTTTGCTGACATGCTGTTTAAGGAATAATGACACTACTACCTACTTTGAAGTTAGATTGTGTTCTCTAATATCTCGTGGATCACATTTATTGCAACACCTGCCTGGATATAGCCTCTTTTGCAGTATTCGGTTGGAACCCAAATCGCATCTACATTTTGAATTCCCTACAACCATTCCACCGGGATCGAACCAAATTCCCATGGCTGTATTACAATCAATGTCTCTTTAGGATGCACTCGGGTCCATATGGGTGGCCAAATTTGCCGTATCCTCACGTCTTGGGGAGTGATCGACTCCCCAACGCTAATGTTATTTTCGCCATCGACAAGTTCTTTCAAGCGATCTGGCAGAATGTCCGCTCCTGCCAAGTTGATTTCATGTCCTCGCTTTGCCAACGCCTTTCCAAGGAAGAGGCTGACAATTCCGTAACTTCCAGTTTGTTCGAGATTTCCCTCAATGGTGATTCTCATGTTAACCCACCTTTTTTGCTAAGTGCCACATGTCATAAACGTCTGCTGAAATTGAACAGTAAATTAGCCACTATTCGACATCTGATGTATTTTTCTGAACATTTTTGCAGTCGGTGACAGCGAATAAACATACGCCAGCAATTGAGCGACAGCTGCATATAATTCCTGGGGAATGAGTTGGTTCACTTCACACATCGAGTAAATAGTTCTTGCCAAAGGTGGATTTTCGACTACTGTGACTCCACATGAAAGAGCTTTCTCTCTCATCTCAAACGCGATCAGATCCTCACCTTTTGCGATTATCCTTGGAACGCCGTCTTTTTCGCGATCGTATATTATCGCCACCGCATAATGAGTTGGGTTTGTCACCACGACGTCTGCCCTCGAAATTGCCGCCATGGCCTGCATTCGTGATAACTGTCTCGCCTTATTTTTTCGTGCCTGTTTCATTTCCGGCGAGCCTTCCATCTCTCTGAACTCTTGCTTCACCTCTTGCTTGGTCATTTTGAGATCTTGTTGGTATTTACGCCGTTCAAAGTAGTAGTCAATGCACGCCGTGATGAGAGCTAATCCTCCTATATACCTGATGACAGAGAGGAAGCTTCCTTGGGCCTGTGACAAAATATCGCCCAGAGGAAAAATCCCGGTTCCAATAACTCCATACATAACTGAATGCAATAGTAAGTAGCCCACTCCTAGCAAAATCGCGAGTTTAATCAGGGTTTTTGCCAAAGTCCACATACCTTTTGCGGAAAATATATTTTGAATCCCATTTTTTAAAGAGATTCTTGACCATTTCGGCGTGATACCGCTAGGAGTGATTCTTATACCCACCTGGGCCAACCCTATTGCTGTTCCAAGAACTGCGATTATGGCGACTACCGGCAGTGCAGCATAAAGTGCTGTCCCTAAACCTTTTTGCAGTACTTCCAGATCATTGGGAACGCTGGGTCGGCCCATCGCTGTTGTGGTTGTCAGAAGAAACGAATGTATTTTATTAGCGCTGCTTCCCTCGATGCTGGCTATTTCCGAACCAACTATGAGAATCGTTGCCCAGCCACCCAGTTCGGCTGATTTTGCAACATTTCCCTTCTCACGCATTTCCTTTTTATGCTTAGGAGTAGCTTGCTCCGTTTTTTGTGATTTATCGGCCATTTCTACCCTCCCCCAAAGATTTGGGTTACGCCCCTGGCTACAAGATTTGAAATGTCGTTGGGTATAACCTTGATTGCTATTGATACACTTAGCAACGCAATACCAACCTGGATAGGCATTCCGAATATGAATACGTTTATCTGAGGTACAGCCTTGGCTAACAGCGCCAACAACACCTGGGTGAGAAAGAGCACCACGATTACCGGAGCTGCAATTTCTACGGCCGAAATAAAAAAGGTTGTTACATCTCTCGTGATAACCGATGCTAACGAACCCACCGTTACGCTTGGAAAAGTCGTTCCAACTGCTTTATAGGAGCGAAGAAATCCGTCCACGATAATTATTGCCGCTCCACTCGTAAACAACAAAGCAGTTAGCAAGAGATTATAGAATTGGCCGAATATTGCAGTTTGCTGCTGCGATAAAGGATCTATGGCCTGCGGTAAATTCAAGCCCGAAAATAAATCAATCAAACTCCCAGCACTTACAACCGCACTAACGAAAATATTGACTATAAATCCCAGTGCAAAGCCTATCCCTGCTTGAATGACAAGATCGATCATCAGCTGTCCATCGGATTGAGGGAGCGGAAACTGTTCAAGCTGACCCGCAGCCAGGAATGCCAAAGCAATGGCTACACCGACTTTAATTTTCATAGGTATTGCGACATTAGAAAACAGCGGAGCTGATGAGATCCATGCCATAGAGCGTGCAAAGGCAAGTAACATTGCGATGGCGAAGGGAGCAGAAATATTGACCGACATTATTTTCCTGCTATAACTTGCGGAATGGAATTGTATAGGTGCTGTGTGTATGACACTAGGTCTCCCAGCATCCAGTGACCCAGGACCAACATTATTATTGCAATTGCGGCAACTTTTGGCAGGAATGTCAGTGTGAATTCCTGAATTGAAGTAACTGCCTGAAAAACAGCGATAATAAATCCAACTACCAGACTCACTATCAGGGCAGGACCCGCTAATTCTCCAATCAACGTCAATGCCTGCGATGCCATTGTCAGCACGGTCGTATTAGTCATCTGACTACCTGTTAAACGATATGAGTAGAGAATGAACCACCAGTGTCCATCCATTTACAAGAACAAAGAGCAATATTTTGAACGGCAACGAAATTAACGTTGGCGGCAGCATATACATCCCCATTGACATCATGATTGCCGACACGGCCAGATCGATGACCATAAACGGTATAAATATCATGAATCCAATCAAAAATGCATTTTCTATTTCTGACAGTACAAACGCAGGAATGACTGTAGTCATTGGCAAGGCAGCTGGTGTCTTTACGCTTTCATGGCTATATGAGGCCAACATATCTAACTCTTGCACCTTGGTCTGTTTTAGCATCCAAGTTTTAAGTGGTTGTTCGCCTGCTTTGATGGCCTGGCTGGCGTTGATTTTCCCGTGGTAATAAGGTTGAATAGCGTCCGTGTTGATAATTGAAATGACTGGGGCCATTATATAAATCGACAAAATCAGTGACAATCCTGCGAGAATCTGATTTGGCGGAACGGTTTGAGTCCCCAATGCATTTCTTGTCAAGGCCAATACTATAAATACCCGCGGGAATGCTGTCATTAACACCAGTATCGATGGCGCAATTGCCAGCACGGTGAGAA
>JAJZLS010000011.1 GCA_021803345.1 Actinomycetes bacterium | reverse complement strand
CTCGATCAACCTAAAGGTGAATGACCAATGTCAGATTCAACAACTCCGAAATCTCTAATCAACCTGTCCGATGCAGTACATCAGCGAAGTCGCCTCGCCATCCTTGCAGTTCTATATGAACTGTCAAGGGCAGACTTTCGCCTGCTACACCAGTCAACAGGCCTAACAGACGGAAACCTCGGTAGACACATCCAGGTGCTTGAGGGCGCCGGTCTAGTGACTGTAGAAAAAGGATATTCTGGTCGCAAACCGCACACCGTAGTGGAAATCAGTCCCGAAGGTATCTTGGCACTGGAGGCCGAGGTCGAGGTTCTGAGGAAATTGGTCACCGAGGTCAGCAAAGAAACCGCCAAGCCAGTCGAACAAAAAAGGGGAAACCTCAAGCGTTCAGTCCAGAAAACTGATCCAGCCACCTTACTTCGTACACTTGAAGGTTGATCCGAGATAAGTGGCTTGTAATCGAAGAAGGTCGCAAAGTCAAATTCCATAGGATACAAAATGCATGAATCTGCAAGTAATTGACGCTCTCATCACACTCAAGGCTGTGGGTCAATTTTAGTTAGAGCGTAAATGAAAAGAAGGGATGAAAGGAGAGGCCAGCGACTTACAAGAATCTATCCAGTTTCGTCGAGTCCAAACAATTTATAACTTTTGGAGCAAACAACCCACAAGCCCATTTTTCTTTTGGAGAACAATTTGGCAGACGGATACTAAGTAGGTGCTAGTGCAAGGAAAAGTTAGAGTTGTACTATTAATCAGCCTCGGACTGATAATCGCAGCATGCGGTAGTACTCCGACGGCGTCCCAGAACGCATCCAAATCTACCGCGGCCATCGTACAACGTGTAAGCACCCTTTCGATATCGGCCAGCAAGAGTTCGTCGATCGTGGCCGGGAAAAATCTTCCGCAACAGGTAAACACTGCGTTCTATCTCTCTAAATCGATTGTTTACACATCGCAGCAGAATGGTTCGGGTCCTACCTCGTCTATTTTGCAAAGCGATAATGGAGGTAGCAGCTGGAAATTCCTGTCATCGGTTCCCGGTATAGTTTCCTCAATCGATTTCGTCACTAATAAAGTTGGCTATCTCGTTTCACGTCCAGTAAATGGAGGAGCGGATAACTACCTCTACGCTTCAGTTAATGGCGGCACCACCTGGACTCAAGTATATGCCGGTTCAATTTCAACGATAAAGTTTTTAACTCCAACAACCGGATTCGCTATGCTTCGAACTCCCGGTTCCAGCTCCCAGCCATACTCAGCTGGAATCTACAAGACCGTAAACGGTGGCAGAACTTGGTCATTAGTTCCATCCCCACTAAATTCCGCGGCCACCTATGGATCGTTTAGTTTTAGCTCACCCAGTGACGGATGGCTACTGGTTGGCATTCAACCCTCTGCTGGTTCAGAGAATAAGTATCTGTACGAAACGACAGATGGAGGGTCGAGCTGGAACCTGGTGGCTCAGTCTAAATACTCTAGCAACCAAATCCTGGTAGCCCGTGGAGTGATGCCTGCCACTGGCTATGTGACACAACTTCAGTTCATCTCACCCCAACTTGGCTTCATGGCACTTGCGCGCTCGGGAATGTACGCTACCGACGATGGCGGATTGACCTGGAACCTTATGAGTAAAACTCCAATGAGTGCTCACTCTCTACGCAATGTGATAGGTTTTTCCGCCTGGAGTCGAACAGACTTTTCATTTGCGACAGGCTTTTCGAATTTCTGGCAGCCCAACTCATCAGGACTGATGATACGCCTCTATCCTCCCTATAGAGCACAAAGCATCTTCCAGGGTTCAACTGGATTGTATGCCCTATCGCCAAGACAGGGAGTTACATTAATAGGGAGTAAGGGTTCTGTGAAGAGACTTGTAAATACTCCTAGTGGCATTACAGAAATTAACCCCCTTAGAAAAAAGCTTTTGGCACTTGGAACCAGTGGCCTTTATCAGAGTACGAGTGGCACGAGCTGGAGCAGGATTCCACTTCCCAAGGGATGGACTTTACTCCAGGGGAGATTTGTCGATTCCAATTTGGGCTATATCGTCGCCAGCAATAATGGTCCGGCCGGTTTAGCCACGATTGACCGGACTACTAATGGGGGTACTAGCTGGAGAACAGTGAATACTCCTTTTAGGCCACTGGTTGTCGATCCAATTTCTGTAAGCAATCTGTGGGTATTGGGGGGAACCAAAGTTCCCGCTACCAATAATCCGACGAAGAACGTCTATCAAATGGACTGGAACCTCTATAACTCAACTAACGGTGGAAAATCCTGGAATGAATTTGCCACAAATTGGCAATCGATTGGTGGTATTGATTTCCTGAGCACTCAAGAGGGTTATGTATGGGCCGGAAATTATCTCTATCACACTAGCAATGGCGGACATTCATTTGTTCGCTACACGCTGCCCTCAACGTTGGCAAACCAGGGAATCTTATCGATGGCATTTGCTCCGGGTGGGAACGGCTGGGCCCTAGGCAATTCCCAGTATCCGATATATCGGACTTCCGATGGTGGTAGGACATGGCAATTGGCACAATGAAATCTATACCAAGTAAAAACCAATTTTTTCAGTCTTGCCTAAATCGCGTTAGACAATGCGGTGCACTTTCATCAAATAAGACGCATCCAAGTTGTCAGCCGAAATATCAAGAGCTGTACTTTACGATGCATTTTCACAAAGTCCCTTTTCTAATTCCTTACCTTTAATATTTATGGAACCAGTCAATGTGCATCTTCAGAGGGGCCAGACTTTATTACATTTGCAAAATTCGACATTTTTAGTTCACCTGCACTACAACAATTGAACACTCTATAGGTCAACTTCCATAGACCTTGGCGACCTGTAGCACACTTATGAGCCCAACCGGACCATGTGACACTTGTATATGCGTAGGAAAGTCACCTATTCCACGTTGTCCCGCGGGAAACAAACTAACCTCAGTTGTTTTCTGATCAGCAATACAACCCGAAACGTCTAATGGCTTAACCACCTCTATCAATACTTGAAAGTTTCCAGTCTTCATATTGCCATTGACGGCCGATGAAAACAGCTTCTCACAGGAGCTTGAGTTATATCTAATGGAAAGCTTTCGACTAGTTGAGCTGCCCAGTTCCTGCCAATTGACTGACTCCACCACACTGAGAGGCTCAAGCGTTGGCCCTACAGCCTTGCCTCCGCAGGGAAGCGAACCTCGATTCTTGTAAACCACCGAATCGCTCATTGAATTACCATAAATAATCACTGCTGTATATATCTGGCCTAATTGCGTATTCGGGCTTGCTTTCTGAGAGGAAACACTCTGATCTGGACAGCTAGAAGTACCTCCCCATGTAATACCTATCCAAGCTGGCGTACCAGTAATTACTGGTAACCCTTGAGGTGGCGTCATGCTACTGATCGTCGCTAACCCGTACCCCATGATGGCAACCTGATGGCTACCTTGGACAGCCGAAGCTGCTTTAAATATTGACTCTGCCTCACTCCAGGATATATTAGACTTCGCTTTTGCATTACCTTGCGGGCTAGGTGATATTGAAAGGTTTCCCACGGTAACCTTTTGGGTATATAAAGTATTTGAAACCGAACCACTGCCGGGTAATCCAGCTTTACTAGAGGTAGCCGTATTTCCACAGGCAGAGACCATAACACCTCCAACCAGCAGTAGAAGGTAAAGTCTAAATGGCCATATTTTTTCATTAACTGGCACCGCAACAGCCCCTCTTTCATCTCATCGCAGAAAAGTCAAGCCCATTACCATCCATCTAAAATAAAAACATTTCCCTGAGATAGGTTACAACAGGTTGACAAGAAATAACGGACCTAAGACACCAAAAAGAACAGCGAAAATGCCGGATCTATTGATGAGATAACTTTCCACGACTGGCCGCAAAAGACCCAGAAAACCAGGTAACAAGAGGGTTCCCCAGAGGCAACTTGAATATAACTGTAACAAGCGATTTCGAGATTTTGGAATCTGAACTCTGTAGTGGAAGTCTTTTTGTCCATTCTGTAATGGTGTGCTTCGGCTATGGGAATGTGCAAGATCCAGAACCATCCGTATGGTAAATGGCGTAGAGGCAATCCGCCCAGGAGGATCCCGTTGCAAGGATTGTTCTAAGGCCTATATCTATTGAGACCACACGTCCGAATCTGCTGCTCCAAAGCTAGGTGCTCGACTCTGATCGTTTGCTACGGGCACTTAGATCCCTAGTTGCCGCTTAGGTCCCATCAGCAAAATTTGGCAGTACAAAACACATCTTGTCACAACAGTATTTCAATTCACCTGGTTCTTTGCCTAGTTGATACACAATTTCAATTGTTTTCTAAGTCATTTAAAATCGAAACCATTGGTATCTCCTAAAGCTAAACTTTAGCGAAATAGTGCAAGATCTGGAGCACATCTAGTAAAAAAGTTCCTAAGAAATGCAGCAACTTTCAACTAGCGGTTGCAGCAATTGGAGACTCTCCTCGAGACTTCAGGTAGCTGTTTATCGCGCGTCGGAATCTCCCAGTCGGATCCCATAACGTAACCCCACCGATGCCCGGCAATCCACGACAATCTGTAGCCAAAGTTGCAGTTCGCTTCAAAGAACTATTTGAGGACATAAATGTGACCAGCGTCAGCTGCGTAACAGGTCCGATTGATGGGCAATCCACCACCCCAATTCTCGGCGCCACGGGTAACTCGTTCAATACTTTAGTCCAGTTGCGAACGACAGCGCGGTCCCTGACGGTATAGGAGCGAAGGATATGCTTTTCAGTCTTTTTCAAAAGAAACGGGTATGGTGACACCCGTTCTGACACCATGGCTGAAGTCACAGAGTAGGTTGACACCTCCGCCCGGTCAAAGTTCGAAGACAGATAGCTAGAAGCCGGTCTAAGTGTAAAAGGATCTGTCACCAGAACATAGATGAGCGTCTTACGCTCAGACAACGACTTTAGTCCCACCTGATAGGTGACCAGCGGAAGGTGAGCTGAGGTGAAATCCACCTCATAGTTAGCTGCAACGCTGTAGCCTCCATTATTCGAGCTTGCATGACTAGCCTCAGCACAACCTAAATGGGTAAATTGATTCACGTACCATTGCTCGACCTGAGCTGATGTTGCCGAAACTAAGTACTCCGAGTGAGCCGTTGTTGCCGCGCTCACATCGTAATTCGTGACCAATGGTCGTGGATCGTTCATGTTGGTATGAACCGACCCAGGGTATGGATCAACAATATGAAGTATTCGTACGGCATCAGGAAGGGAACTCGAACGAAATGAGCCTTTCCCCGCCACCAAAATCAGTACCAGGAGCGAAAGAAACGCAGATAATCCAGATCGGTTATAAACGAACTTGTCGAGGTTCATCCACGACTGCCTTTTCTCGCTCTCGAACCTAACCTAGCATTATCATAAAGAGCGTTTATTGCCTGTATGCTGTGCAAATTTCACCAACTGAATGCTCTTTTGGCCACGGAACCCATTAGCCAAAGCCGATCCGTGAAATTGAGAATCACATACAAATGATCCGCTTCCAACTGCAACGAACTGGCTAATCAAAAGTAGTAAAACCTTGTCTTAAATAAGAATTTGATTCACAAATTCAGCTGGGTTCATTAAGCCCTTCCAAAAGGCTGTCAAATGCTATTCCAGAGCACCTCCATTGTGCCAACCGCAGTGCGCTTTACAATCGCAGGCGGCCCGATGCCTGCAGTTCCGCCCTGATCAAGATATAGCGAACCATCCCTGCCTTGGGCAATACCCTGGGGCCAAAACAGCTTTCCATTCGGAAGCCGAAATGACAGGAAATTCGCAACCAGCTGATGTCCGGATGAGTCAAAATGCACAATTGCAGCACCATTGACTGCCATTACTCCGCCATTTGAAGACCGAACCAAAGTTGCGAAAGCATCATGGGGTCTAACGGAGCCCAGATATTGGAAATGTCCATTGGCCATCATTTCCACGATCGCGTATGGGTTTGAGCAGTTGATGTACAAGTTGTCATTACTCGAAACTGCCAATGAAACAGGCATACAGGCCTGGACAATAGGAAAGGCCGGTGTAAGGCGATCTAAGGTGTTCGGACCCACCACTAGCTGTAGCTTCCCACCGGTGGTTAATTTAAACACTGAATGTGAAGCAGCGAAATATACTGAACCTTTCGGACCTGTTGCCACTGCCACTGGGTGACCTATTGCGGTAGTGGTAGCACTTGTACCGATGACAATCGCATTATGATGAGCGGGTGCATTTCCGTTTCCAGCGATGGTTCTTATCACTCCACTTGGACTTATCGCCCGGATCCTACCGTTGCCGGAGTCAGCCACATAAATTGTGCCGTGTCTGCCAACGGCTAAACCTTCAGGACGGTTTAGCGATGCTTTTTGAGCCATTCCACCATCGCCTGAGAAACCTCTTTTGCCATCCCCTGCCAACACTCTAAACCCTCCGCCTCTAAGCCGCACAAGAACCTCATTCAGAGAAGCATCGGAAATAACAAGGCCACCTGAAGGAAGGATCGCCAAAGGACCAGGTTGACGCGGCTTTACAACGTTATGAGTACTAATTGCAGCTGGCATGGATGCTGACCTAGCACCTGTTGGATGAGAAACAGTTTGGCGTGAAAACACAAAAACGCTGATTACAACCAGCGCCACAACGCCACTAAAGATGGTAATCAGCGATTTCCAACGATCACGTCTGTGCCTTCTCGCTTCTTCAATAAGTGCTTCCTCTGGAATGACAACTCGACTTGCTCGTTCTTGAGTATCTATACCCATCACCTACTACCCACCAATCGATTCGATTATTTGGATAAGATCCTCAGAGCCATATCCCCACTTGCCCGCAAACTCCAACAACTCATGAATCCGTGTAATAATTGCGGAGCGGTCCGGAGCGTCAGAAACCACTGTAATCCCCCTTCCACGACGAAATTCCAACAATCCTTCGTCACGCAAGATTCGCATAGCACGCAAAACCGTATTTCGATTTACCCCTAATACTGCAGCAATATCTACAGCAGGTGGCAATCGCTCGCCTGGACTGGCCTCACCTTCCGCGATGGCACGGCGTATCTCAGCCGCAACTTGCTCGTTCAAGGGAAACGAAACTTTATTACCACCCTGCAAATTGATCATGGTACCAAGGATATTAGTACCATTTGTACCGTAGGGTCAATAACCTTGCTTTGAAATCAGAAATCAGGTATGGGAAAACAAACATTCGTCTAGTCTGCCGATTCTCTGTGTCGTGGCAACCCATGACGATGGCAACGAGTAAAACTCGACTTTCAATATTGTGGCCAAATGGATTCGTATCATTCACGTCTACGCTTCTGGTAATATGTCGAAGATACAATTGGCTTGGAGGAGCAGTCTGAATCATATT
>JAJZLS010000069.1 GCA_021803345.1 Actinomycetes bacterium | reverse complement strand
TGTTACATCAGTTCACGGTTGTAAAAGATGTAACGGCTTCGCCGTTAGCGCCTGTCCATCCCCGCCCTAAAGGACGGGGCCTTTCGGCGCTCTTTAGGTAAATTAGCAGACTTTATAGCGACCAGAGCAGAACTCACAGGTCCGGGTCTTCCCTCCCAATCTCTTCTATCTCTGCCTCTTCGATTGCTACCTTCCCAACTCGCTCCGTGTCCATCTTGGCAAAAAAGGCACTGTATAAAAACGCTGAAACCACTTGAAATGCTGCGCCTAGAAAGAAGGGCAACTCAAGGGCTCCAGACTCAAATAACGATCCGGTTATCGGTGGGCTGAGAGCAGCTGAAAGCCTTCGGACTACTCCTGTCATTCCTGATGCCGAGGCTCGTTCCTCGGAAGGGAAAAGACCCATGGTAAAAGCTTGCCTTACAGGAGTGACCATCATTGTGAATGCCGTCCTGAGGATTTGAAGAATTACGGCGATCAGAAAGGTTGGCGCCAACGCCGTTAATACCATCAACAGAGCTGCACCAATCCTTGTGATGACTATCGTTCTAACTGAACCAACCCTTCCGGCAAATGCAGAGGCCCCCCAGACACTGGCCGCAGAAAGCAGATAGCTGGCGGCAAACACCGGACCAATTGAAGCTGATCCCACTCCGAAGCGAAGATGCAGCCACACGACGAAAAGTGAATTGACAAAGCCAACCCCGAAGGCATTAAAGGCGCCCGCCAAAGACTGTTGGAGTATTATTTTGCCCGACTTACGACTGACTGGACTCCTCTTCCCCTTCACCCGGGGCTTCCTTTCCGGTTCCGGAACAGCCATAAGTATCCAAAGCGAGATTACTGCCAAAATAGCGGAAAGCAGGAACAAGCTCTTATCTGAACCGAGGAGACCAAGGTGATCGTGATGGATTAGCTCCGGCACACCGGCAATTGCGGCACCACCCGCAGCCAACAACGACGAAATGATTCCATTCCAGGAAAACACCCGCCGCCTATCTTTTTCCGCTACCAAATCAGCCATAAGTGCAGTTTCCGCTGGTGCAAATGGCCCAGCCTGGCCAGCACCCATACCTCCACCACCCCTGCCGATTCCGGCAATTGCACTAACAGTTAACAGAAGCGGAATATAGGTTGATTGCCAGTAGATCACTCCCCAAATAATCATAAGCACTGTAAAGGTGACCAAAAATGGCTTTCTGCCGAATCGATCGGCAAAGATTCCCACCGGAACTGAAAGCGCTGCACCTATCAAAAAAGACGCTGTGAACAGGACTCCAAGCCCGGCTGAGGAGACTCCAAGAGAAAGCAGATACAGCGGAGCGACAACGTTTAGGTAGGCTTGCGTAAAGCTTCTAAGGCCGCGCACCACGATAAGCCGCTGCGCCGGATTCAATCTGTGCCACCTGGCATTAAAGAATCCTCGTCAGCACCCAAATAATGTTCCGTCTCTGTTTGACCGTTTATCAGAATCATTCCCTAATGCAAAAGGTCATAAAGCGAACCTAAACCTTGCCAATCTAAAATCGATGCTTAATTCAGCATGCGCACAAGGCCATCTGCCAAATATGCAGATAACCCTAACGCATTGGTACTACCTCATTATCACAAATGCCCGCTAATCCGACGTTAGTAAACTGCTGAAACCCTTAACCTGAGTGAAATCTGATCTTACTCCTAGGCTGTCCGCCCACCCAGGGTCACAGGACCATCGTCAGGAGGTTTGTCAAAACTGCCGGGCGGAATTACAGGTATCTCCGCAGTTGCGCTAACCGACAGTGGATCCCTACCTATCTGGCGATAGCCAGGATAGAAGATTGCAACCCCTGCCACAAATACAGATACTATCGCACCTGCAAATAGCAGGGTAACCGGAGTAGTAATTGCATCAGCAACCGCACTGATCGGCATGATGGAAATTGGGCGAATTGATTGAGCCATCATAAACACACCCATCACACGGCCATATTGGCTGGCTTCCGTACTCATCATGATAAGCGATGAGTTCAGCGCCTGATAAGCATCCCCGGTCATTCCAGCTAAGAACAGGAACGGTATGGAGGGAACAATTTCATCGAGCCTGACGAAGTATGAAAAGCCCACCAGGGCAAGTCCAAATGATATCCCCAAAGTCAGCTGCATGACAGCTTTCTTAGGGTATCTCGACAGCGAAGCAACCAATAAGGTACCTGCCAGAGAGCCCACCCCTCCAATACTCAGAAGTATTCCAAGCAGCGCTGACCCGCCGTGAAGGGGACCGTCAGCTACTGCCGGCATCAGATTTATATACGGCATCCCCAGTGCCAGCGGAACAAACCCTAGACTCAGCAACACCATTATTGCCGGTTTGCTCCGCACATAGCGGAAGCCCTCCTTGACGCTGGCTCCAACTCGCTGACGTTTGCCTACCGGTGCGCCAGGAACCGCGACCCGCATTGCCGACCAGGTAACCCACATCCAACATCCGGCAGCTACGAAAAAGGTTCCTCCAAGGCCAAAATGCGGCACCGCAATCAACAGGCCGGCAATCGAAGGCCCAGCCACCCTGGTCAAATTCATTCCAGCGTTATTCAGAGCTACTGCATTTGGAAGCAAGTGACCCGTGCCCACCACCTGGGGAACAAATGCCTGACGGGCTGGCATAAGAAACGCAAAGGTGATCCCCTGGATGAAACCCAACACCACCAGCCAAGCAATTGTTAAATGCCCATCGATATAGAGGAATCCCGTGATGATGCTGAGAATTGTCATTGGGAGACTTGTCCAGACGATTACATCACGCTTATTAAACCGATCAGCTAGGTAACCCCCAATAGGAGAGAGAAAAATCCTTGGAAGGCCCATCGCCAGTGTGACAAGTCCGATGGCAAAAGCACTCCCTGTTAGTTTGTAAGCTAAATAACCCCTGGCAACCTGCTGAAACTGCATCCCCGTCCAGGAACCCAGAAAACCAAACCAAAGTGTCCTGAAATCACGTATCTTCAATGCCTCAAAGGTATGGGTCATGAGTTTTGAACTCAACCGATTACCTATTCCCCGGGCTTGACCACCTTGCTCCGGATCTTCGCCGTTCACCCCGCCAACTGACTTACCTTCTTCGGCGTATCCTTTTCCATCTTTGCTCATGTCTTCGCTCTTATCGAATTATTTTCTACTAAAACTCAAATCCCCACCTTGAATAGATCTGAAAACCACCCTCTGATTGCGAGCTCAAATGGATATCTCCCATCTAAAGCCCATTCTTACCATCCAGCCGACGCCGCAGTCAGCATCCTGACAACGGCGCCGTCTTCATTACTTCAATGCACTAAGTAGATTGACTACAAAGCGAACCTATTCTCCGATGGCTATCTCTTCGAGTAGCTCGGGTTGCTTCTCCGGCTCTTCCTGATGGTGGTATTTGCCACCCCTAAGTGCTGAAGCAATTGCGGCCACGATACTTACTGCGAATGCGAAATAAAATGCCTCGTCGAGCCCCTTACTAAATGCCCCAGAAATTAGATGCGGGAAAAATGCTTTCCCTGTCAAATAGTGTGCCCTAGCTGCTGAGAGATGCCCCAATACCGGGCCCAAAAGAGCCTGCATCGGGTTGTAACCCAAGAACGCTGAGAACAGCGTTGCGGTTGGGGGCAGATGTGAGATTTGGCTAGCAGCCGCAGCTGGCACCCCTTGCTGGGTAAGCCCGCTAAACATAGCCCCGGGAAGACTGGCCGACAAACCAGTGATGATCAGGGTAAAAAATATACCGATCGACAATACCATCGAAGAGTTCTGAAAGGTGGACACCATTCCTGCGCCTGAACCACGTCGGTTTGGAGGAAGGCTGTTCATAATTCCCGCCCAGTTGGGAGATGAGAACATACCCATTGCAAGTCCATTTAGCAGCAGCAGCAGAGCAAACCAGATGTAGGAAAAATTGATCGGAAGAAAAGTCAGCAAAAGGAAACTAAGTGCCGCAAGCAGCATTCCGCCAGTCGCAAACAATCTTGAACCGAAGTGGTCAGAAAGATATCCGGCTAGCGGACCAGCAATAAGGAATCCTGCCGTGAGGGGAAGCATATAGATTCCCGCCCATAGCGGAGTACTGGCAAAGCTGTATCCATGCAGCGGTAGCCAGATACCCTGCAGCCAGATGATCAAGATGAACATCATCCCTCCACGTCCAAGCGAGGCAAGGAGGTTAGCTATATTTCCAGCTGCAAATGCCCTGATTCTAAACAGGGAGAGGTGAAACATCGGGTTCTTGACTTTGGTCTCAATAACTCCAAAGATTGCCAGGAACACTACGCCACCAAATATTGCCAGAAGGACGAGCGGATTACTCCATCCCATGTTCTGGTGTCCGTAAGGCATAATCCCGTATGTAATACCGGTCAAAAGTGAAATAAGACCGATTGCAAAGGTGGCATTTCCCCACCAGTCGATAGCAGACGGGGTACGAATACCACGATCTTCAAGTTTGAGGTAAGACCATACAGTACCAAGCAGGCCGAAAGGCACCGAAACAACAAACACCAGGTGCCAGTTAAGTGGGCCTAAAAGACCACCCAAAATAAGACCTATGAATGAACCACCAATGGCAGCAATGTTATTTATACCTAGAGCCATACCCCGTTCATTTTGCGGAAAAGCATCAGTGATAATCGCTGAAGAGTTGGCAAATAAAAATGCACCTCCAACCCCTTGGAATATCCTCATGATGATCAGCCATAGGGCACCCGAAGTTCCATTCATCCAGCTAATCGAGAGCAGAATCGAAAACACCGTGAAGATGACAAATCCAAGATTAAACATCTTCACTCTTCCAAACATGTCGCCAATTCTTCCAAAACTCACAACAAGAACTGCGGTTACAACCATGAATCCCATCAAGAGCCAAAGTAGGTAACTTGTGTTGCTAGGCACCAAAGGATTCAGATGAATTCCACGAAATATGTCCGGCAAAGCGATCAACATTATCGAAGAGTTGACCATAGCCAGAAACACAGCAATCGTGGTATTAGAAAGGGCTATCCATTTATAGTCAATCCCGTGTTTCTTTTTTTGGACGCCGCCATCCGGTTGCGGCAAAATACCAGTCGCCATTCAGTTGCCTCCACTGCAATTCTAAAAACGTAACGCTCTAAATTATTTTCCCTATAGCATACCTGAACGTTAACGTTAACGTTAACAATTCACATAATTTACTTACCTTTACACCAGTAGGTCGGCTACGGTAATCCCTGCCGCCGCCATCACCCCTAAGCCAATGAAGTTGCCAATTCCGCTTGGAGTCATATGACAACTTCTGGAGATCGACCAATACACCTGCTTAAATCAACATCCATCATCGAAGGAATTCGCGAAACACTTCTATTCCGTCTGCGAACCAACGATATTATAAACAACTTGGGTGATACAACTATTCCTGTTGGAGAAATTATCGCCGAAATCGGCATCGCAAAAATGCATCTCAAGTATTTATTGAAATTTGCAGCTTGGATGCGAGATGCTAGATTAGACAACACTTAGCGGCTCAATCTGTTGCTGATTGCGATCAAGCAATCATATCCTGGAGAATTAGTTGACGAATATTACAAAAACTTCGACCAGTCATTACGAGATTCAAAAGAAACGACGCCAGAAATTCATAGAGGATTGGCGAGACACTTACCGGACAGTAGTCCATGGGAATGAGATTACGCCGCAACAGACTTCGCGAGGAATCCTGAGCGGAATTTACCTGGGCAAAGACGGAGACAGCCCAGTAAGAACTGTGGACGCAAAAGCAAATGAGGTTCCACCGGGTGTTACCTCAACCATCCATCGGCACAGTTGGGACGCAGTAATCCTATGTGTCGGTGGATCAGGCTGGACTGAAATAAATGGTAACAGGATTTATTGGAAAGCTGGAGACAGCATCTACATCCCAGCCTGGGCATGGCATAGGCACGGTAATGAATCAGAGTCCAACAACCGGTTCATGAGTTTTTCAAGCGAGCCTTTCATTGACATTTTAGGTTTTGCCATTCTTGAAGATGGTGGAAACACTCCCGTGTCAGAACTCCCGCCGGCACCCTCTTCCGCTGAAGCAACTGCTGGAAATGATATCTATGCCCGCAGGACGCGGAGACTAAAAGCCCAACAGCAGGAACGAGAAAATACCAGACTGCACACAAGCTGGGATGAACTCGAGTTTCTTCAGACGCCACGTGGGACCAGGACCACCTTTTTGCTTGATAGCGCCACTGGGTATCGAACCTCAGGACTTACTATGGCAATGTTTGAAATAGGGCCGGGTCGGGCCCAGTCGATGCACCGACACTGTGGAGAAGCCTGGCTATATGTAGTTGAGGGCCACGGTCACTCATTTATATCAGACCAACCCGATAAAGGTGAGAACTTTCCCTGGTCGAAAGGGGATCTGATCGCAGTCGACCATTATTCTTGGCACCAGCACTTCAACGATGACCAAGAAAAGACGGCGCTGGTAGTCAGAGTCCACATACTCGACACCTTGCTGAATACTATCAACGCCCTTTGTTATCCACTCAACCTGCTTGAAGAACCACCGGACCACATAAGAAGAATGCAAACTGGAGATTTGAGCACAATTGCATGGCCAGAAGTAAGCAGGCCACACTGGTAGGCAAACAACCGTCCACCTCCATCCCAATACCGCCAATGCAGTTGCAGGCGTCACACATAACACAGGTCCAGCACGCAAACCATGAGTCGTCAGGCGCAGCGATACCGGTCAGGGATCAATACCACCTTTTGGGAGATCCGAGATCAACTTTGCTGAAGGTATTTCTCATCCGCTGTGGGTTTCGATGCACACAGTGTGTACTTGAATTCGTGACTCAGCCAGTAACAGCTTGACTAGACAGAGAAATTGTCCAAGCTATTGACGAAGCCGTCACTTGTGGGATAGCGCCTAATCGCGGCGCCATCATAGCGCGTGCTGAAAGAATGGCTGAGCCACCACTCTGAAGAGGCAATAAAGGACTCTTGCCGGAAACTCCACCTGGCATTCCCGATGAACAGGATCTAATGGCAAGGCTGGCGACAATCTCAGCAGCTATGCATAGCAGACAACAATTGGTGACCTTCAGAGGAGAAATCTGGGATGCCGAAATACCCGGAGTGGGAAAACATCCGGTTGTTAATGCTGCCACAGTTACCCCCAATCCCTCTCCTCGCCAACCCGATTTGCGTCTTAGTCACCCCTGAATACCGAGGCCAAGTGGCCGAAGTTGAGGTTGGGCGCGAGGAATACCTTTCACGCACCTCAGCCATCAACTGCGTTAATATTTTTACCAAAGAGCGCCGAAAGGCCCCGTCCTTTAGGACGGGGATGGACAGGCGCTAACGGCGAAGCCGTTACATCTTTTACAACCGTGAACTGATGTAAC
>JAJZLS010000087.1 GCA_021803345.1 Actinomycetes bacterium | reverse complement strand
TGCGACCTAGCTTTATAAGACCCGCCTCACCACAGAGCCTGAGTACCTGCAGAAATAGATCTTTGAGCGAGTCCAAATGGCGTCTGCGAAAGCGGGAGATGGAACGGTGATCAGGAGCGATATTTGCGCATATCCAGCGGAATGCCACGTCAACATAACAGCGTCTTTCCATCTCTCTTGCCGAGGTGACCCCAATGGAATAGCTATAAAGCACCAGTTTCAGCATCATCTTTGGATCATAGGGAGGAGCACCGGAGGCTTCTATGTAGGAGGAGTAGATTCCGTCCAGATCAAGTAGCTCCTCTACCACTTCAGAGATGAATCTTGCACTATGGTCGTCTGGGAGCCACTCGTCAAGGGATGGAGGGAGTAGGAACATCTGATCTTGATCATAGGAGCGGAAGGTCTTCGAGACACCGGCTGGAACCTTGGACTTTGCTGGTGGCTTTTCAAGCTTCCTATCTGTGGTGTCAAGCAGTCGATTATTGATAGAATCGCAGGTCATAGCTATATTCTAGTCGATGAGACGTCGCCTTGTGGAGTGAAAACGAATCTATTTCTATTCGAATAATGTCTGATATCTGAACTCAGTAAGGACGGTCGGTAAATGAATACTGACTCACGCTCCTAGGGGTTGAAAGGCCCCAGTTGGCATTGGGAGGATTTTTCCTCGCCTTTTTGCCCAGTTTTCTCTATGGGGCAGGGAGTTTGACATTAATTTTCTTAGCGATGTTTCTAGTAATGTTCTGCATTCCGAAAATGGCTGATACTCCGCTAAAGCTGATTCTGATCCTGGTTTCCCCGTGGGCTTTCCACCTTGGCGGGTTCTTTTTTGTGGCAACTATTGATGGCCTGATCTATGCAAATGCAGCAGGTATACAATCCGTAGCTGGGGCTATATTTGGATTCTCGGTGGCAATCCTTGATGGTTGGAGAGGGTTTTAGGGGTACTTCCTTCCCAAGGTTCATGGATCGCTGTTCCAGCGCAACGGACTGTATCTTTAGGCTGGTACTTGCACCAGTTGAATCTGGTAAATTCTCCACTTCTGAGAGGACTTCTCGGTGAGCTTGGTCAATATGCGGTAAGCATTATTGCAGGAGTAATCATTATCTCACTTGCAACTCGTTTTGTTGGGGTGCTTCGAAAGAAAAGAGGGATGAAACAAGATGCCTTGAGTGTTTTCATTCCGACTTTAGCTGGATCAGTTTTATGGGCTCTAATGGCAAATGAGATCCATCCACAATTGGGTTTCGGAATCGAAATTGTGGCACTCAGCCTTATTTCGGGAGTAGTTGCCTACCTAATAGGTTGCTTGATTCCAAGTCCTATAACGCAGCCTCAGTTGGCCTTGACTAACGGTGGTTCAGTCCAGAGCGTAAATCAAGCACCATCTGCACCCTCTCCTGCGAACCCAGCCCGCTTTAGAAGAGCTAGCTGGGATGACATTGCAGGATACGAAGATGTAAAGGCAGAACTAAAGGAAGCGGTTCAGCCCTACATCGATATCTCAGTTCGGAGAGAGCTTGAAAGACAAGGACTGCCAGTAGTTGGCGGGATTTTACTATATGGGGCACCTGGAACAGGAAAGACCCTATTCGGTCGAGTTCTGGCCTCTGAAACCAATATGAGGTTCTTTAGTGTATCTGGGCCTGAATTTATCTCTAAGTGGGTTGGTGAGTCAGAGCGTAAACTACGTGAGATATTTGCACAAGCCCGTGAACTAGCTCCGGCAATGATCTTTTTCGATGAGGTTGAATCATTCTTAGCTTCTCGTGAAGACTCTGACGGACAAGGTGGGGCGAGTCTTGTATCTCGACAAGTTGTGGCTACGTTTTTAGCCGAGATGGACGGAGCGCTCAGTCGAGGCGATGTTTTAGTGGTTGCAGCGACTAATCATCCCGATCTGATCGATTCTGCCGCAATCAGGGTAGGGCGTTTTGACAAGATCATCTTTATTCCACCACCTGATGCAGTTGCCAGAAAAGCCATTTTCGAAAATGCGCTTTCTAAGCGTAACGGGGGAGACCTGATCTCTGTAGATCCGTTAGTGGCCATAACTGAGCGGTTTACCGCTGCTGACATTACCGGAATTCTTACTGATCTCTATCGGGCTGCAACCCAGCAGGGCCGGACGGTAACCCAAGAGGAGGTTGAAGGGTTATTTAGACAGACCAAGCCCACAGTGACTTATCAAATGCTTGCTCGTTACGATCAGATGCAGGACAAATTCGGAAGACGCAGCCACACCGTAGTCCGTAGTGACGTGGTAACGCATGAAAGACTTAGCTGGGAAAGCATCGGGGGGATGGAAGATACTAAGTCTGCACTTCGGGAAGCTGTTGAGCTGCCGCTTCTTAGGCCAGAGCTATTCAGCGAGTGGGGAGTGAAACCACATAAGGGAGTACTTCTTTATGGTCCTTCAGGTTGTGGCAAAACCATGTTTGCAAAAGTGGTATCAGATACCTCGAATTCTCGCTTTTACACCATCAACGGCCCTGAACTACTTGGTGGTGGTGTAGGTGCGGCAGAGCAGCGTTTACCTGAACTGTTCGAGCGAGCCAGAGAGAATAAGCCAGCCATTATTTTCTTCGATGAAATCGACGCTATTGCCAGCAGCAGGGATTCTTATGTCGGAGCGGTGCAAGGCCCAGTAGTCCAGCAACTACTTACTCTGATGGACGGCAAGGATGCCCTAAATGGGGTAGTTGTGATTGCTGCTACCAACCGACCTGATCAATTGGACACTGCACTTCTAAGGCCAGGGCGCTTTGACCGGTTGATTTATATTCCACTACCTGATGAGGAGTCTCGGCTAAGTCAGTGGAAGATGCACTTGGCAGGCAAACCTGGTGCTGATGAACTCGATTATGGAAAAATCACCGCTGCTTCTGTTGGTTATAGCGGTGCTGAGATCCAACACCTAGTTAACAAAGTGGCGATGGAAAGCTTGAAGGCAGCGATGAATGGAGAAGCAGGTAAGTCTCTAACGAATTCGGACATTCTGGATGCGATTCGAATAACTCCAGCCCAGGTCTCACCTGAGCAGGTTGCAGCTTATGACGCCATTGCCACGAGGCTGAGCCGATAGTCAAGGTGAGATTGGCTTCTGGTGTACGCGTAACAAGTACGAGATCTGTTTTTGGTGCGTACATTACTGGTACTGGAAACAATAGCAGGACGAGTGAACGCTTCAGAGATTCTTGGACAAATCGAAGCAGCGGTGTACGTTGACTATAATAGGTAAAGGATACCTTTGAGAGGGAGCCATGGACACTAGCGTGCATGCTTACATTGATCAGATTGAACAGAAGAGTCTTTCGAGCAGTGAAGACAAGAATAGCGTTGTGGCGGAGTCCGATAGGAACACCCATGAGGTTGCTATTTCTCAAGAGGATTTTGACGCCTGGTTTGACGCTTTTCGTAGTCGCTATGCCGAGACGCTTGAATACCTGCAAAGCCATTGATTCGCCCTTCGTTGGATCTTATCGTCGTCGTCAATTCGGCGTTGAGGGAACCGGACGAGTTTTTTGATGATGAAGACGAGTTAGACCGAGTTGAACGAGTACTTCAGGCTTTAGAGAAAACCTCAGACCCCGTTCTGCTGGCAGGTTCGTTGATGAGTCGATTGGCGCGGTCACAAGCGTTCACTGAGGGCAATAAGCGGACAGCTTTGGCTATTGCCCATTTCGTGCTGAGCGCTAATGGCTTAGATCCAGAAGCATATTTGCCACCCGGGGATAGTCAAATAAGAGAATGTCTTCTTAGAGCCGCCCGTGGCGAAGACGTCGAGCAGGAAGTCATTGCTACCATGTTGAGAAATGCTGAGGCATTCGCTGTTAATCGGGAAATATCAGACCCAAGACCCGAAAAAGGTTTTGGTTTTCACGGCTTGATATAGGCATCCAGGCCGATTACCACGGGCTTGCCATCGATTATGGCGCTGGTGCCATTTTGTCGTGGGTAGTGGCTACAACGAGGGTCTTGCCCGACGAGGTTTGCTGCTAGTGTAATTTATCTGGAGCGAACTTGGCCTACCTTCGGATCAGAAGTTTTCTACAGTCACGTTACCCAAGGATCTATTAGTCAGTCGAACATCATGCGCATTAGGGTCTCCTGCCCACCGAAGCTAGCGACAGATGCAGATATGTTCGAAATTTGGCGACAACCTAGAGAGCCACTAAGGCTATCCTCACAAAGCCCGAGACCTTTTTATTCCAGTCTCGTTACAAGATGCTCGCTACATTCGGAGTTCTGGATAGTTCCTATGTCCGAACAGTAACTATGCGATCGGTGAGGTATCTCGCTCAAGGCATCCCCACAGTGGTAGTTGTCCCGGTAAAGTGCCTACTATGAGACAGACACAGGCAATGACCGTAATGATGTCGAAAGGTTCGGTCTTTCTAACGGGTGCACCAGGGTCAGGCAAGTCCTATATTCTGAGCAGATTCGTGGGCGATGCTGCGACGAAGGGACGAAAAGTTGCCGTTACCGCCTCTACCGGAATAGCTGCTACACACATTGGCGGCACTACCATTCACTCTTGGTCGGGCATAGGGATACGGGAAAAACTCGAATCTAAAGATATCGAGGCAATATCTCGCGATAAGCAGCTTGTTGCGCGTTATCGTAACACTCATACCCTGGTCATTGATGAGATCTCAATGCTGCCGGGATGGTTTTTAGACCTGCTTAATACTCTGGCTAAAGTCCTTCGAGAGGATTCCCGGCCCTTTGGCGGAATCCAGGTCGTTCTCGTCGGCGATATGTTCCAACTCCCGCCAGTGACCCGGGGTTCAACCACTGAGCAATTCGCCCATCATTCGGCGGCCTGGCGCGAGCTCGACCCGTTGGTCTGCTATCTGGATGAGCAGCACCGCCAAAGAAATGACGGATTGTTGGAGATTCTCGAGGCGATGCGCACCGGTGAACTAAATCAGGACCACATAGCGCGTCTTGAGAGTCGTCTGCATTGCCAACCGTCCGATGGTGACAAGATAACCCGCCTGTACTCCCATAACGTCGATGTCGATGCCATCAACCAGCAACGTCTCGCAACAATAGAAGGACACACTGAGCAATATGAGATGCGCTCTACAGGAGCTGTATCCGCAGTTGAACAGCTCAGTAAGCGCGTTCTTGCACCCCGTCTGCTGGAACTGAAGGTGGGGGCCGAGGTCATGTTCGTTGCAAATGATCCCTCAAGAGCTTTCGTAAATGGAAGTCGTGGCCGGGTAATTCGCTTTGATGAGGGACGGCCCGTCGTGGCGCTCTCAGGAACCGGTCGGACTATTGCTGTTGCTCCCTATGCCTGGCAGAACATTGAAAACGAAAAGGTTCGTGCCGAGGTGATCCAGCTGCCTCTTCGCTTGGCATGGGCGATAACGATCCATAAGAGCCAGGGTATGAGCATTGATGCAGCCATGGTAGACCTGAGCCGCTGTTTCACCCCCGGTATGGGGTATGTAGCGCTCTCGCGTCTGCGTGGTTTGGAAGGCCTCTATATTGCCGGAATGAATGCCATGGCGCTACGCCTTCATGATGAGATCTTCGACCTGGACGAGAAACTGCGCAGCGCATCTGATGCTCTCGCTAAGGTTACGCCCGATTATGACAATACAAATACTCCCACTGCAGAGACTGGAACAGTTCCGCAGAATAATCGGTCCCACGGGGATCTTCTTGATGCGCTCAAGGCCTGGCGTCGTTCCCGCGCTGAGTCGGAAGGAGTCCCAGTCTACGTCATTGCCCATAATTCCCAATTAGAGGAGATTGCCACAATCGTCCCCCTCGATGAGATGGCGTTACTGGCAATTAAGGGGATCGGCAAGACAAGATTGGCGAGCTACGGAGAAGATATTCTCTCTCTTACGCGCAGCTATACCGTCTAATTAGGCCCGGTACTCCTGGGGGTCACCGTAGAAAACGGATCGCAGAGTACGTTAAGTGTCACATATTTATTTAAGACTAAGGTGAGTCAGGTCGAGCCGGATTTTCGTGTTCGAACTGGCGCGTTTATTCATACCGGTGGAGGCTATCGAACTGGTTCCACATGAGCTGCATAGAGAGTAGAGCGTGATACACACCTCAAATCGTTTGGATAACAGGTGTCGGCACACAATCGAAAGGACTGCCGCGGAGCTGCCAGCTTCCCTGAAACACTATTCCAGAGAACTCAGTTGACTCGAAGGCCCAGATCCATCGCGCTCTTTTCCAATCCACTCCAGCAGCCGTTCACCTGGGAGTTTCAGTGGTCGAGTCTGAGGAGTCTCCAGTGATCCTCAGCAACTGTCGTCTGTATCTTTTATCAGCCACTTTCAGATCTTGAGTTGGACCCTACAGTCCGAGCTCAGAGTGTGAACCAAGCCTCACCAGCTGCACGCGGTCCGGATTCGATTTTCTGTATATGAGCACCAAGTCGGGCCTAATATGGCAGTCACGATGATCGCCCCATTCTCCCGTAAGCGGATGGTCTTGATAGCGTTGTTCCAAAGGCTCGTCATTAGCTAAGGATTGCACAATACTGGAAAACTCGCTTTCCAGGGTGAGCCTATGTTTCCCCTTTGCTTCCCGCTTGTAATCTCGTTTGAAAGCATTGGTAGTCTCAATCTGGCGCATTCAAATCTGCCATCAGTTCCTCAACCGTTGCAAACGATGGCAGATTACCCCGTCGTGCTTCTTTCATTGCCTCGATAGTTTCTGCATTGGGAACCAGTGGATCAAAGGGTAGAGCGTGCTCGGTAGCGACTCTAGTAAGAAGCAGACGCACGGCGTCAGACACGGTTAGCCCCATTGCTTCTAAGACAAGAGCGGCTTCTTCCTTTATGGCACTATCAATACGAGCCTGAACCAGCGCATTTGCGGACATTCTGGCCTCCTCTACTGAATTACATTGTAATACATCGCTGGTGCATTATTGTCGGAATTTGGTGAATCAACATGTCATGTTGAATATCATCGTTGAGTTTGACGAGAGGAAACCATTCTACCAGCTCAGAGGGAACTATTTCTTTATAATTGGTCTTTTTAGAGTATTAGATTAGGTGGATTAAGGTTCAATGCATGCATTTCCACATCTTCTCCCTTTGACAACATGGATATGGTCTCCTTTGAGAAGCGTAGTTAAATCACAATCATTGGATAACCGCGTGCTACATGTGGTGAATATTTATTTTCAATCCACGCCAAAGGGAGGTTCAGGGGGTATTTCAGTGATCGTAAGTAGGAAATTTAAATGATCCGTAGAACGTGCTTTTGACGTGATTTCATCGGTATCCCCTACACGACTCATGGTAGTAAAAGGAGTATGGTTTCAACCCGCTATTTCTTAAATGGCACCGTTAGAGGCTGTGCATCACCGCTGGAGTCCCCTTATCATGGTGACCAGCTCCTCCGGCTGGTATCCCTGCGATCTGGCAAATCTCAGAAGTTCGTTGAGCTTTGCCATCACCGCACCTTTTTCTGCTGTGCCAGCAACTGTAATTCCTCTTCCTCTTCGAAACTCAAGCAGACCTTCATCTCTAAGTAGCCGCAGCGCTCGAAGAAC
>JAJZLS010000089.1 GCA_021803345.1 Actinomycetes bacterium | reverse complement strand
AATCGTTGGCCATAGAGCGGATGGAACGGGTGGGTAACAACAATCGATTCTGAAACTTGACTAAGAGTTTGAGACGGGGCCTTATGCAGGTACCGTCGGAGTACCCAACCATCTGTGTAGAAGTGGCATGGCTTTTGAAGTTACATTTACCCTTTGACCGATAACCAGATCGGCCTGGTCATTAACTATCGGCTCAATCAATTTTGCAAGTCCTGGAAGATCATAGGTCAAGTCAGCATCGGCGATTACTAAAATCTCTCCATTTGAACAGGCTATCCCTGCCCTAAGGGCACTTCCATATCCCGGTTGGGGTTCGGAGATGACCCGGGCTCCGTGAAGAATAGCGATATTAGCAGAATCATCAGTTGAGTTGTTGTCTACGACCATCACTTCGCCAGACAGTGAAGCGGCTGTGATCCCTGAATATGCTTCGTCAACACTTTGTCCCACCGATTCAGATTCGTTATAGCAGGGCAGTATTACAGACATAGTGATCTGATTATTTACAGAACTGGTGTCACCCATCGTCCAAAACCCCCAGCTTTTTCCTTAAACTAATTGGACAAAGAAACAGCTCGTATCGCCCTCTTGTTTGGTCCATGAATATTTAAATCTGGGCCAATACCCTCTTTGTTTAATAAAAGGAAACTGCCTGTGGGTTTTACCTGAACAAAAACAAATAGTGGTTATCGTATTGGCTGGTTACGACGGCCAATTATTGCGCAATTATATAGTGAATAAGTAGTGCTATCATTGAATCTTGCTGGTAAAGCCGAGTGTATCCCCAATTGGCAGTTCCGTTGTTTGTATCCCCCAGCTGTCAGATTATTGAGTTAATCGTGTCAGCTAGAGGAATGATAGCAAAACTTGCAGCTGCTTTCCTGGGAAATATTTATTGCCTGGCTCCAGTTTGCAGCGCTGTATGAAGTCCTAGAGGTAGAAGGTACTGGTCGCCAAATGTGACATATACGGGTGATTGGGCTGGCGATTCTTATAGATGATGTTATCTTCAGCTTCTCGAAAAGTAGTTGGACGGACATGTTAGAGACGCCATATAATTTTTAGATCCGACGATTGTTTTTTCTCTACCCGATTCGATCAGTGATATTTACTGTCTGAAAATTCCTAAAGATTCGGCAAAACTGTTATTCGTGTGTCAGTTGGCGGTTATCGGTAAGCTTCAGTCACGATGCCGATGCCTAAAGCCACCCGAAGTTACAGATCGAATAGCAGTCGTAAACTTTTCCCTACTACCATTACAGTGGAATGGTCCAATTTACCGGTCAGCTTCACCAGTCCCGCGTGCTCAATAGTTGAGTTGATCAATTAGTCTCGGTCGAGACCTGATTTAGGAGAGACAATCAACAGGTTTCGAGGAGTATTGGCTAAATTTAGAATGCGTGTCAGCCAGATACGGTTACCGTCGCTATTCGGGAACGATTGAAGCGACCAGAGGATACCACGGCTGCCGGACGTCGATAGGCATGCTCTGTACCTAATGGTTCACCAAAGTCGATCCACCATAGTTCCCCTTTAGCTACCACTCCCAGCTGCCTGAATCAATAAGGCGGCGTGTTGTAACTTTGGATGGTGACAACTCACTCCCGTTGATGATCTTCGCCATTTGATTCAATTTCATAGTTACTGGGTCGTCATCCTGATCGCCTACTCTGGCCAAATATACAGCTAGAGCTCGGGAATAAAGCCGAGACCGACTTAGACCCTGCTGGTGTGCGTAAGTCTCGGCTTGATAAAACAGATTGTCTGGAATTGATATTGAAATTTTCATAAATATCAGTTTTTGCGCTTGTATCCCTTTGGGGGTATCGTAAACGATTCGTAGAATAAAATTATCCAACTGTTTTGCTCATGTTTACACTTTGTCGACTAATTTGGCCGGCGTCAACACGAATTACTCAAATATTATCTAATCTCACCCGACTGTGATGAACGGCAAAAGCAGGCTTTGCACTAGCGAGACTGATTACTGTCACATAAATGGGCTCAGGATTGTGCTGTTTGAGTACTTCGGTTGATTTCCAAGGAAACCTTTCTGCAAACGAGATGATTACTGGAAAATAGGCAGATCAGGTGGAGAGCAAAGCACTTTTGCTGGTGAATGCCGATAAATCGAGGTAATTTTCAAAAATCTAACAGTTGTCAGAATCAATTGGTCAATACGCTGTAGGTAATCGCACGTTCCCAAGATTTGCAGGGCTATCAGAAGCTAGAAGTTTTGGAATTAGCCATTGCAAACAATTACTGGATTTATGGAGAGTTTGACGTCTGTCCGTGTTTTACCTTGCGAACCTGTGGTTGGCGGTTATTATTTGGGTTCGGCAGGACTGGGCTGGTGATTTAGCGCAAGTTTGGGATTATGTATAAAAACAGGCCTTCAAGTCGTGGTGGGTCTAATGTTCGACATTCCTCCCTCAGCGTCTATTTAGAACCATGCTGATTCCGGCGGGAACGATCGGAATAGTTATTGTCTTCCTGTCAGACTTTGATGTTAAGGCAGATTGATACCGTGCTAATGGCGATATTTTATAAGTTGGGTAGCGCCAGTCTTTAGGCACTCCCACTACAACTAAAACGGCGAAGCCTACTGTGAGGACGAGAAAAACAATGCTGTAGCCGAACCGCTTATTTTGATCTTGTTTGGATCCCCGGCGACGTTTCAGTTGTGAATAAGAATGCGAAAGCAGCCATATTGATGAGACCATAAAAGCCAGTAGAGGAAGGTAGAAATAGCGGTTTCCTGCTCCTGCTTGAACCATTAGCGGCCACTGCGGTTGGTGCAGGCTTATCTTGGGGGTTATAAGTGAAGCTGTCAGCACTAGCAGTGCAAATAACTGGAACAGACGGACTTCCAGTCTTGCACGAAATAGAACGTAGATAGTGACTATTAAGTAGGCTATTCCGGCTGCGATGGATAGTGGATCTGCCCAGGAATGCTGCAGTATCTCGGCGTAGCCTCTCATGCCGGCTAAAGTACCGAGGACGATTTGACCTCCGAGTATACGGATTAGTAGCATCAAGCCCGCTCCCAGAGGGGCATTTCCAGACCTCGAATATGCATGGGTGAGCAGATAGATGAGTCCATCTGTTAAGGTACAGGCGGAGATTATTGCCAGGCGCAGAGCATTATTGGAATTGCGCTTTGTCAAATAGAAAATCAGTGCAACTGGAAACAGGAGTACTGTAAATGGACCAGTCAGCCCGGCCAGAACCAACCCGGCTATATCAAATACCTTTTCAGAGGTTTTACTGGGTGGAGCACTTATCAGGATCAAGAATGCAATGACTGCCAGTTGCCACTGTGCGCTAATCATGTGCATGTTGACTTCGTAGGAATTTGGAAGCGCAACATAGACGGCAGCCAACACAATCTTTGTGATCGGCGAAACGGTTTTATTTGCAAAGCGGGGGGAGAAGATCAGGGCTAAAGGGGCTACTTGGATTATCAGCGAAACCAGCATGAAGATCCATGGTCCAACTGTAAGGGGAAATTGAACCGCCAGTTCAGAAGCTAAGCGTGGAAGAAGCACCGGATATCCGGCAAATGGGCTAAGCAGAACTCTCAGGCCGTGGTTCCAGGCATTTGCATAGAATATGGCTCCACTTTCAGCCCAGAAGTAGGGATGGAAGACTGCCTGGATTGAGCGGGAAATGATCAATACACCACCGACCGTTATTAGAAGGATTGAACCAGGCCAGGAGGTCAATTGCGAGAGAAAGCGACTTCTATTTTTAGGTGAACCTTTTGATTGTGCCCGATAGATAAACCCGGGTTCAGAGGACCTCCCAGGCGTGTTCTCCAACTTTTTCACTCCTGTGACTGGCTGCTTTGGTAAAACTGGGTCGTGGAGCCGCTTGACATGATTATGGTCATGGCAGCCTCATTGATATTTCTGCCCAAGCATAACAGAGAACTAGCTAGCTGATAGCCCAAAAACCTTGAACCACCCCGCTATCCAAATATGGCAAAATAACGATATGGATCAATTCTGCGAGTTAATTTAACTCGAAACTATTCCCCGAGCTAATCCTTACCAATACTTTACCAAGTATACCATACGGGGTAGGGTATAGTGGTCTTGTGAATATCGTAAGTTTGCAGATTAGCAGATATGTGAAGCAGTCAGCGGGTGGTGAAAGCTGTTATTAGCTGACGAGTATATTCACATTGAAATGTGGTTCTAGAGATAGAACCTACCGCTAGAAGAAACTATTAGCTCTCGCAATCCGGATTTCCGAGTTGCCAATGTTTCCGAGTTGGGTCTGGCATTTCCACCTTCGTGATATCACAATCTTCATCGTTGCCATAGGCCCGATCTTTAATTGTCGCGCCACCATTTATTGAAATAGATATAAGGAGTCACATTTAATGCCTGTTCTAGATCTTCAGGCCAGTAAAAATACCAGTGCCTTGGCTAAAAGCAAAGATGACCACCCGGCAATCCTTGCACGTCTGGGCAGATGGATGGCCATCCATTTCTGGCGTGTTCTCATCGGTTGGGCAGTGGTGTTGATTTTGTTTGGAGCATTTGCACCCAAGGTTGAGACTGCATTAGCTGGCGCCGGATGGGATAATTCGTCAAGCCAGTCTGTCGCTGCACGCAACATAATACAAAAGGATTTCTCGGGCTTAGGTTCATCTGCACTTCAAGTAGTCATTGTTGATCACCATGGCGCGATAGCTACTGATCGTAAGGCTCAATTGGTGGTGGCAAAGGTGGGGTCAGTATTACGGTCCGATAAGAATGTATCCAAAGTAGTGATGCCCCAAGCGGGATCAACTATCTCCCAGAATGGAACGACTGTGGTCATTACCGGAGGTGCTGCAGTTGGGCCAAATGCAATGGTGAACGCAGCGTCAAAGCTGCAATCCACACTAGACAAGTTGTCGACCAGATCGCTCAGTGTGGAATTGACTGGAGATAGTGCTTTGTGGTCTCAGTTTAACTCAGCCAACCATAGTGCAATGATGCGCTCGGAGATATTGTCATGGCCCGTTACGCTGCTAATTTTGGTTGTGGTATTTGGTAGCCTAGTGGCTGCGGGACTCCCTCTGATGCTCACCGTTGCTGGGCTGCTTGTGGCTGCTGGCGCTCTGGTTTTGGCGACAAAGATAGGCCCAGTGTCAATTTGGGCACTCAATTTTGCACTTATGTTTGCACTTGCTTTGGGGATCGACTATGCGCTGTTTTTAGTGGTCCGTTTTCGCTCTGCACTAAAGCGCCGTAATATTATGTCTGGCGATAGTGACGGTGTTGTCTCGGCAGTAGCAGAGACAATGAATACCGCGGGAAAAGCGGTGGCCTTTTCCGCAGTAACAGTACTGCTGTCGCTATCTAGTGTTCTTGTAATACCAAGCCCCGCGTTTAGGAGCATGGCTCTTGGAATCATGTTGTCGGTGGTGGCGGTACTAGCAGCAACACTTACTCTGTTGCCTGCAGTGCTGGGGCGTTTGGGGACCAAAATCAATTCTGGAAAATTGCGTATTCCCGGTCGAGTTGTAAGAGAAGCGCCACCTTTAACGGCCCTCGAGCGACAACTTCATCGATGGGGTAAGACTATGTGGTCTCATCCCTACATTGTTGCTGCAGGAGCTCTGATTATTGCTGGATTGACGATAGTTCCAGTATTCGGACTCAAAACTTCAATGCCTTCAATTAAAATTATTCCGGCATCTGCTTCTGCAAGGATTGGATATAACCAGATAAGCTCTGCCTTTGGACCCGGAGTACCAAGCACCTTGCAAGTTTTAGTTCCAGCTAAGGAACAGACGGTTGCGGTTAAAGCCATGCGCAATATAAGCGGAGTTGCAGATGTAATGCCTATGACGCAAAGTGGGGGTTACCGGCTAGATACGGTGGTTCCGACAACTGGTCCTTCGACTGCGGCTACCCAGTCAACCATTGCTCAACTGCGTCAACATCTTCCGGCCGGCAGCCTTGTAGGTGGGGCGGCAGCTGAAAATTATGATCTGCAACGCGTACTTTCTTCACGCACTCCTTTGGTATTTGGGCTTTTGCTTTTGATTGGATTCGTCTCATTGGTGGTAGCGCTTGGGGCGCCACTGTTAGCGTTAGCTGGAATAGCAGTTACAGGTCTTTCAGTTGCCGGAGCATTTGGAATAGCCCGACTTATCTTTCAAAACGGCGATCTCTCTGGTATCCTCAATTTTGCACCTCAAGGATTTGTGGATGCCTGGGGTCCGATATTTTTCGGAGCCATGGTTGCCGGAGTTGCAATGGACTATACGTTGTTCCTCCTTTCAGCTGCTAAAGAGCACTATGAAAATCACAGCGATACTAAGGGAGCAATGGTTACCTCAATCCGTAGTTCAGGTCGGGTGGTTGTATCCGCCGCGGCGGTGATGATTGCAGTATTTTTGACCTTTGCACTATCTGGTCCTCTTGCTCCTAAGGAGATGGGAGTGATTCTCGCAATTGCGGTGGCGTTGGACTCAGTTCTTGTTCGAATGGCTTTGTTGCCGGTACTGCTTCGTCTCGGTGGCCATCGAATCTGGGATCAGCCGGCTTGGCTTGGCAAGATACTTCCAAACATCCGATTTTCTCACTAAAGAAGCTCTGTATCACGGTAGTTATTTAATCCAGCTACATACAGAAGGTCTTTGACTTATCTCAGTTATCTATTGGTTCCCTATCTCTTTTTCTGGGTAGGGAACCAATCGGAAGTCTTATTCTAAGAGCAAAAGGTGACGAAGCTATTTTGTGAAAGATGCTGCTGAGGATAGATCAGCGGTATCACGTTCTCAGGAGCGGTCTAAATATTTGAGAGGTATTCTCCGGAAGATCCTTTGCCAAAGAGTGCGCTACCAATTTTGCGGTCTATTTTGGAGGGTTAGTCGGTAGTGTTGTAGTGAAACCGAATAAGCCCTCCAAGGCTAAAGATTTTTATATGCAACCAAATAATATTGAAAAAATGTAATTAGGCTCTGACCAGAGGTTGGATTTCCTTGAGGGTTTCAGAAAGTCGATCACGCTCTACTTCCAAGTCATAGCGGCTTTGGAGATTCAACCAGAACCGCTCAGTGGTACCAAAGTACTTTGCAAGACGTAAAGCCGTATCAGCACTTATACGTCTCTTGCCATGCACGATTTCGTTAATGCGGCGAGGAGGTACGCCAATTGAAACTGCCAACTTATTTTGGGTGACGCCAAGTGGTTCTAGATACTCATATAAGAGCACCTCGCCAGGATATATTGGAGTCATAGTAACATCTGTAGTCATGATTTCTCCTTAGTGGTAATCAACCAGCTCGACATCCTCCGCACCTCCTGTGGTCCACCGAAAGCAGATACGCCATTGCCGGTTGACGCGAATGCTGTACATGTCGGCTCGATCACCCTGAAGTTTCTCAAGTCGGTTGTCTGGTGGCACCGTAAGGTCACTAAGTGCTTCAGCTGCATCGAGAATTAATAGCTTTCGCAACGCCGAGCGTTGAGTGATTTCGTCGAGATCCCGCAGTCTCTGGCGGTTCCATACGTGTTCTGTTTCCTTGTCTCTAAAGGATATTGACACTTTTACAGTATAACGTATAGCGTTATACAACTCAATCATCTTGCGATCTATAACGCTCTGTTCTCTCGGAT
>JAJZLS010000028.1 GCA_021803345.1 Actinomycetes bacterium | reverse complement strand
GCTCAGACAGATACGGCTCTGACCCAAGACCATCCCGTGACCGCTCAGACAGATACGGCTCTGACCCAAGACCATCCCGTGACCGTTCAGACAGATACGGCTCTGACCCAAGACCATCCCGTGACCGTTCAGACAGATACGGCTCTGACCCAAGACCATCCCGTGACCGTTCAGAAGCTTCCAATCGTAATAGAACTATCAGATCGCAAAAAGGTTGGGGTTCGCTTTCGCGCAAAGGTGCACTAAAGGCCGTTGATTTCAAGGACAATTTAGATCGGACCGATGTTCAGCACGGAGGGTCTAGAAATGATAGAGAACCGTTTGTACCTGATGGATTCGTCCAAGTGGATGAGACAAAAGAAAAGTCGAAACCCTCCAGGAATGGCAGGAAATTTTTAGCCCGTCAGGAAATCGTAGCTGATTTACTAGAGAAAGAGGTATCTCTTCCTCTAACCCCTTCAAAGCGTGCCAAAGCGGAACGGTTACTTTCTACCGCAGTTGATGCATACGAAAGAAGTCGTTATCCGGAATCAAAGCGCATTTTAGAGGAATTGCTTATCCTGGTTCCAGATTCACTTTCGGCGCAAGAGTTGTACGGATTGACTTTATATCGCATGGGGATGTGGGCTCCTGCAATAAAAGTTCTGGAAAGGTTTAATTCGAGTTCGGGATCATTTGACCAGCTTCCAGTTCTCGCCGATTGCTATCGGGCTCAGAGTCGATACCAGGATGTGGATAGGATCTGGAGTGAATTAGCTGCAGCCTCACCGTCTCCGGAATTGATTGGCGAGGGAAGAATTGTTGTGGCTGGCGCCGCCGCGGATCAAAAAGACTTCCCTAAGGCTATATCGATATTGGAAAGATCGCTGGCAATCAAAAGGAAGCCCACGCTGTCTGACTTGAGGCAGTGGTATTTCCTGGCTGATCTTTATGAGCGCGCGGGTGAGATTGGACATTCAAGGGCATTGTTTGCCAAGATTCTCAAGCACGACGCAAAATTTCTTGATGCTGCTGAGAGACTTGCTGATCTAGGCTAAGTTGGTGTGCTTTTTATATAGAGGCTATAGAGATTTATATTCAGTTTGCATAGTCTTAGTTTGACACAATTTAAGGAGATTAAAGTGGCTCTTGATTTGGAAAAGCTTTTAGGTGAGGATGCGAAAGGTCTTTTATCTCACCAATGTGGAACTATTTCACGTGACTCCCTTACCCTTCCTGGCCCAGATTTTTTAGACAGGGTGTTTTTGGATTCAGATAGACCAATACCCGCAATAAAGTCACTTTCGCAACTGTACCAGCATGGAAGACTTGGTGGGACTGGATATATTTCTATTCTGCCTGTTGACCAAGGTATAGAGCACTCTGCAGCGGCTTCATTCGCAAAAAGTCCCGAATACTTTGACCCAAAGAATATAGTGGAGCTTGCTCTTGACGCAGAGTGCTCCGCAGTGGCCACGACTTTAGGCGGATTAGGTATTTTGGCCAGGCGATATGCACACAGGATTCCGTTCATTGTCAAGTTGAATCATAATGAGTTGCTAACTTATCCTGCAAAGGCGGATCAGATTATGTTCGCTTCAGTTAGGCAGGCAGCAGGTTTGGGGGCTTCTGGGGTGGGAGCTACCATTTACTTTGGTTCCGATGGTGCCACCCGGCAGATTCAAGAAGTATCGGCTGCATTCGCAGAGGCTCATAGGCACGGGATGTTTACTGTCTTATGGTGTTATCTGAGAAATTCTGCCTTCAAGACTGATCAGGCGGACTATCATTTGGCAGCTGATTTGACTGGCCAGGCTAATCATTTGGGCGTAACGATTGAGGCTGACATCATAAAGCAGAAGTTGCCGGAAAATAATGGTGGTTACAATGCTTTGAAGTTTGGCCGCACTGATCCACTTGTGTATGAGAAATTGACCACAGATAATCCAATTGATTTGACGAGGTGGCAGGTTGTTAACTGTTATGCCGGGAGAATTGGTTTAATAAATTCGGGTGGAGAGTCCAAGGGTGCGTCCGATCTGGCGGAGGTTGTTCGGACAGCTGTTATAAATAAAAGAGCCGGAGGCCAAGGCCTGATAGTTGGGCGTAAAGCTTTCCAAAGGCCCAGAGATGAAGGTGTTGCTCTAATCAACGCAATTCAGGACGTTTATTTGGACGAAGAAATAGCTATAGCTTAGAAAGGGATTGCTTTCTAAGCTATAGCAAGTGTCAGAGGCGTCTAGCTGGCTCTTAACGAAATTGCGGAATAAATGTTGGAGTAACTTTCGTTTTTGACGTTCAACTTCGGGCAGAACTAACGAACTCAATCTCGCATTAGCTGGGTCTGGGCGAGATACTTCTGGATGTTTCTACTTGGTACAGAATCCCATTCGTTCCAAATAGGCAATATGGGATTCCGATAAGTGAGAATCTGGAATTGTCGTACCGTCTAAGGATGTCGTTGTATCTAAATACGCCTAGATTTTTTAACATGTATTGCCTAGGGACTTATCTGATGTTAACATCAGTGCCATAGCAGTAAAGGGGGAACAATGTATCCACAAACCATGCCGCGAAATTCCTGGTATATGGCAGCGTTTAGAGATGAAATCACACGGGAGCCTTTCGCCAGAACAATTCAGAATATTCCGCTGGTTTTTTATCGTTTGCAAGACGGCAGGGCAGTAGCTTTACTTGATCAATGCATTCACCGCCAGATGCCCCTTTCGCTAGGGTATATCGAAAACGATAACATCCGATGCTGTTACCACGGTCTCGTGTTTGGCCCAAATGGGCAGTGTGTAGAAATACCTTCCCAGGAGTCTGTTCCCGCGTTGGCAAAGGTGCAGACATTTCAAGTCGTCGAACAGGACGGACTGCTCTGGATTTGGATTGGTGATCCTGAAAAAGCTGATCCAGCCAATATTCCTCCATGCCCGTGGTTGAATTCCCCGGACTGGGTAGGAGCTACCGGTATTCTTCACATGAATAGTCGCGCTCAGTTGCTTAATGAAAACCTTTTGGATTTGTCGCACGTTGAATTCTTACATCCTGGAAGTATTGGGGCATCCAAGCTTTCGTCATTTCCGATCACGGTCGATGCTGACGAGAAAAGCATAAGGGTTACGCGAATTATGGATGACATAGAGTGTCCGGCGCTATTTAAAAAGGCCATGGATTTACCTGATCGAATCCGCAGGACTCAGACTGCTGAGTGGTTCGCACCAGGATTCCATGTCACCCATATTGGAGCTTCCCCGGTTGGAGCGGATGACGAGGACCAGTTTCGCCATAAGGCGCTGCATTGGGTTACACCGGAAACTGACACCTCAACTCATTACTTCTGGGCTCTGTACCGAAATTACCGTCTAGAGGATGACGAGGGCCTTACGCAGATGCTTCGAGATGCTCACCATGCCGTATTTTGCCAGGATGTGGATGCGTGTGAAGCAATCGAATTGGCTTTGCAAAGGTACGGACAAGATTCACCGCCTTATGTAAATATAAAAGTGGATAATGGTTCCCTGAAATCAAGGCGCCAGATCGAGTCGATGCTTCGCGAGGAAAACATTTAGGCGTTTGATTATCAAGGTGGAATTGAAGGTATATTCGGTCTGGCGCTTTTTGGATGCAAAATGTGATCCACGGTTGGACGCGAAACATATTTGCTAGATGTTGATATGGTCTCCAAGAATTAGTCCAGCAAGTGGCTTTGGATAAAACATTGTCGATTTTGGTGGAAGGGGTGTTTTACTTAGAGCCGCACGGCGAATTTGATTGATAGTTATTGGCCTGATTGCAATAGCCACTTTTGTTGGATCATTTTTTATTTTGAAAATCAGCTTTTCGGCATCAGTAATGTATTGAGTCGATTTGGCCTCAAGTAGACGAGCTATATTTTGCGACTGGATTGCGTCATTGTCTACTGGATTTACTCGTAACGGGGTTAGTGCATACGCCTTGGAATTATGCATAATGATCAGCTCTTTTTCAGAAGTTATACGTTGCACGATATTTTCACTTATTTCAGATATGCGATACCTTTTGGACAACCTGTTTATAATCTCGTCTCTAGGCAGCGGAGTTTTAAAACAGCGATGGATTGGACGTATTTCGGCTTCCAGCGCTCCCAGGTTAGTGACAAAACTTAGAAGCCTCACAACTGTCCCAGCTTTGGAGTTGGTTAGTTTCTTCAAAGCTCTAGCGATTCTGTGATGCCCGTCGGCGATGATTAATTGCGACGACTCCACCGAAGATTTAAGGTGTTCCATGAGGCCGGGATCAAGCACTTGCCATATCCGGTGTTCGACTTGTTGGGTATCGGTAACCGTTACAAGTGGTGAATGCTCAAGTTGAACAGGGATTTGGAGGCTGTTTTGCATAGCTATTGCCCAAATTGGACCCGAGCCCGGTCTGCCAATGAGGGTACCGACATCATCTGCAGTAAGTTCAGTTCCCGGTTTGATGGTTTGTTCGTGGGCCAAGATATGGTCATACCTGATCCGTGCGGGATCATCTAAATTTAGGGATGAGCCTTCCAGGTCATGGCTTGTCAGTTCAAGCATTCCGTAGATTCCTTCCACGGTCCTTTTTTGCTTTTCCCGGTCGCTGTAGGTCATTCTGTATATGTAGTAACCTGTAGTGGTATCCCGTACAATTTCAAGTGGGTTCGTGGCGACAGGAGGAAACATGAGTTTGTCTGGACTGACAAACTCAGGATTATAGCGATATGATGCTAGCGGTACGAATCTGTGCACTTATACAAACTTCTGAGTTATTTTCGAATTATAACTAGGAAGCTAGCAGGGTAGCGGCAAAATTAAGCAGTGGAGATGATTTGAACTGGATTTTGGATTTAGATGGTGTTGTTTGGCGCGGAAATGAAGCTATAGATGGATCGGTGGATGCTATCGCACGCCTGCATGAAGCGGGTCAGAAGATATATTTTGTTACCAATAATTCACTGTTGACGGTTTCGCAGTACGTAAAAAAGATGGCGTCATTCGAAATTGAAGCTACTGAGGATCAGATTATAACCTCAGCTATGGCGGCAGCTTCGCTGCTTGATCCCTCATGGAGAGTGTATTTGATAGGTGGCGGAGGATTGAAGGAGGCAGTTGAAAATCGAGGGGTGACAATTGCTGAGAATTATACGGGCGTTGATGCAGTTGTACTTGGCTGGGACCCTGAGATCAATTTCGAAAAAATGTCAAATGCCATGACTGCGATTAGGTCGGGAGCAAAATATATCGTCACAAATGCTGATTTGACCTATCCAAATCCTGACAGGCTCCTGCCAGGGACTGGTAGCATCGCAGCGGCAGTAACTGCGGCGTCGGGTGTTAATCCTCAGTTTGCCGGCAAACCAAACGAACCAATCGCAGCGCTAATCCGACCCAAGATATGTAGCAACGATGTGATGGTAGGCGATCGAATCACTACCGATGGCGTTTTCGCTCGTCTTCTGGGAGTTCATTTTGGTTTAGTGAAAACAGGAGTGAATGAGGATCCCGGAGATTTTGACCTCAGCACTTCGACCACAGTTTGTGAGGATCTAAGGTCAATGGTTTCCATTTTCCTCAAAGAGGGATCTCTCCCTGACGGCAGTTATTTGCGCTCAAGAACATGATTTAGACGAAAGGGTTATTTTGAAGACTCGGGAAATATGTCTGGCTAACAGGCCCAAAGGGTGGCCCGCTGAATCTGATTTTGAGTTTCGTGAGGCTGAAATTGGAAATTTGCACGACGGCGAGGTACTGCTTAGGGTTCTTTGGCTTTCGGTTGATCCCTATATGCGGGGTCGAATGAACGACGTGAAGTCATATGTTCCACCCTTTAAATTGCGCGAACCTATTACTGGTGGCGGAATTGGCCAGGTAATTGAATCTCGTGACTCGCGGTTTCAGCCTGGAGAATTTGTGCTGGCTAACTTGAGGTGGAGGGAATTTGACGTCCAGCCAGCCGATACCTTGACAAAGCTGGATCCGGATCAGGCTCCTTTGAGCGCTCATCTGGGAGTGTTGGGGATGCCGGGATTGACTGCTTTTGTTGGATTGCGGCGAATTGGAGAACTTAAACCTTCAGATACCGTCTATGTGTCTGCCGCAGCTGGAGCAGTCGGTTCTATTGCAGGCCAGATTGCTAAGATTTCCGGGGCCCGGGTTATAGGCTCGGCCGGTTCTGACCAAAAGGTGCAGGCACTACTAGAAACAGGTTTTGATTTTGCCTTCAACTACAGAGAAGTTTCGGTAACCCAAGCGCTAAGTGAGTACGTTCCCGAAGGGATTGACCTCTATTTTGACAATGTTGGAGGTGAGCATCTCGAAGCGGCTCTGTACCATATGTCTAATTATGGGAGAGTGGTTATGTGTGGAGCAGTATCTCAGTACAATTTGGACGGACGTCCGGTTGGTCCATCTAACCTGATGCTCGTAGTTACCAAGAGATTGACGCTTAAAGGTTTCATAGTGTCTGATCACAGTGATCTCTATCAGCCGTTCTTATCCGAAGCAAGTGGGTGGCTGAGGCATGGAAAGTTGAAATATCATCACACTGAGCGCGAGGGCCTGCGGCAGGCTCCGAGATCATTTATCGACATGATGAAAGGCGAGAATCTGGGCAAGATGTTGGTCAAGGTTGCCGACCCGAACTAACTAAACCCTTGCTATTGTTGGCAATCGAACAGATAAGATCAACCAGAGTAAGAAAATTCTAATTTGCAGCTCACCCTTTCCGTTATTTAAAATTAGATAATTGACTTATCTTGGCAGTTGGAGATTTTATGTCCGGTAACTCAATGCTTTCACTCAAATACTCATGGCTCGGGGCTGGAGTCTTTGCGCTATTTAGTTGTTGTGTGGCTGTGAGTGGCATGGGTCTATCATCGGCTTCACATGATGTTAGTTTGGCTGGATCGGTATCCATAAATTCCCATACCAAGCGGGCGCAATCTTTTAGTGCCTCTTTGCTGAATTCTAAAACTGAGCCATCGAAATCAGCAGATTTAACTGACGCCTCCAAAGCCGTGGTTGAAGTTCCCATTTCGGCGCCTGTGCTTGATTTTCCTCAGAATGGCGTATCTGGTTCAAACAAAGTCAGTCAGAGTGAGTCCACCGTAGAGAGTTCCAAGACTATTGACAGCACGCCTTTACCCGTAGCTGCTCCACATCCTCGAAGCATTACAATCAGGAAGGCACTGAGTGAACCGAAAGAGGGTGAAAAAAAAGGAAATAATCGCGATAAAACACACTCAAAGGTGGGGTTTGTTGTCTCACCAAACAACTTGCCAAGGCTAACGAGTACTTCCTCGTCTTCTTTTTCTACTACTACTACAACAACACTGCCGCCATCGCCACTGGCACGATTGCATGGTTTTCGTTCAAACCTGGATAAGTAGTCATAGGTCAGTTACCAAAGAGCGCCGACAAACCCCTTCCGTAAGGGAGGGGAAGGATAGCGCTAACGGCGAAGCCGTTACATGTTTTATAACCCTGAACTGATGTAACACCCAGGAATTAAGATAACTATATGAGTATCCGTCAGAGATTGTACCCAAACCCAGAGAACGAGATGGTGCTAGTTCGCCACTGCTCTGATTCCCGGTTTGTCTACAATCTAGGACTAGAGCAAAGAAAGTTCTATCGATCTGATCGTGTAACCAAGATCAATACTGCCACCCAGATGCGAGAACTTACAGAAGCCCGTA
>JAJZLS010000060.1 GCA_021803345.1 Actinomycetes bacterium | reverse complement strand
GTGTTACATCAGTTCGAATTACGTAAAGGATGTAACGGCTCCGCCGTTAGCGCCTGTCCATCCCCGTCCTAAAGGACGGGGCCTTTCGGCGCTCTTTAGGTAACGAAAAGCAATACCGAAGGGGTTTTTTAGGCCCAGGTAATGAGGTCGTCGCGGACCTGGCTAAAAAAGTAAGTGGTGCAAAATCTCTATCTATTGAGCAGCGGATACACACTAAGGTGAATCATATGATTGCAATTCTTTCGGGAGGAGTCGGCGCGGCAAGATTTGCTGCTGGAGTAACACAAATCATGGAGCCGTCAGAAGTCACCATTATATCCAACGTTGGCGATGATGAAGTTATGCACGGTCTTCATATCTCCCCTGACATCGACACCGTTATCTACACCTTGGGCAACGCCATAAATCCTGAGACTGGTTGGGGCCTAAAAGACGAAACCTGGAGAGTCATGGAGGCTCTTGGAGATTACGGCGGCGAAACCTGGTTCAGATTAGGCGACAAGGACCTGGCTACTCACATGTTTCGCACTCACATGTTAGCCTCTGGAAAGAGCCTGACTAAAATTACAGAACTAATAAGACAACGTTGGGGAGTCGAGGTAAACGTACTGCCCGCCACCAACGACCGTCTACGCACAAAGCTCTATGCAGAAATAGACGGTAGAGAGCAAGAATTGTCGTTTCAGGAATACTTTGTCCGACACGCCCACGAACCAGAGATTAAGAGAATCGTGTATGAAAACAGCAGTTCCGCCCTGCCAACTCGAGAAGTCACCAGAGCCATTGAAACCGCGGAGCTGATCATAGTTGCGCCATCGAATCCGCTTTTGTCCATTGCCCCAATACTTTCCATCGCTCCTATTGCAGAGTCTCTCAAAACAAGAAGGGACAGGATAGTGGCAATATCTCCAATCATTGCCGGAGCCGCTGTAAAGGGTCCTGCGGCAAAATTAATGAAAGAACTTGGGTTCATGCCGTCAGCTCTTGGTGTTGCCCAGTTCTATCGGGACTTCATTTCCGCGATAGTGATTGACGAAAAAGATGCAGATCTCAAGGATCAGATATCCGCTTTGAATATCGAGGTGCTGACCACAAATACTCTGATGACGGATCCCGTCGTCTCAGCACAACTGGCGCAACAGGTATTGAAGTTGAAAAAGGTTAAGTGACTTGATATCAATTTATGCACCAGTCGGATTTCCCGAAATTCAGCCAGGTGACAATTTGGCAGCGATAATATTACGACAATGCCAGCTGGAGCAGTCTGACGTAGTCGTAGTGACTTCAAAAATAGTGTCCAAAGCGGAAAACCGGATTGTTACACTCGATCCAAATGACGACCGAGCTTTCGAGAAGCTGATTTTGTCCGAGTCGCGGCGAATTCTGCGGCGACGTGGAGAACTGTTGATCACTGAAACGCATCACGGCTTCGTCTGCGCCAATGCCGGAATCGACAGATCAAATATCGAACAAGGCAAAGCCGTTTTGCTTCCAGTGGACTCTGATCTTTCGGCAAGAAAAATAAGGGAGCAGATTAAGGCCAAAACTGGACTTGAAATCGGAATAATAATCTCTGATACATTTGGGCGCACTTGGAGGAGAGGAGTCGTTGACATCGCCCTGGGTTGCGCAGGCATCGGTGCGATATTGGACCTTAGAGGCACAACTGACAACTTTGGAAATATCCTGAGAGCTACTGAAATCGCCCTGGCTGATGAAATTGCCTCTGCTGCCGATCTCGCCAAACCAAAATCCAAGCAAACCCCGGTAGCCATCGTGAGAGGAATTGATCCAAACTACTTCAGAACATCATCGATATCAGAAGAGGTGATTCGTCCACCATCTGAGGACTTATTCAGATGAGACATAGTCATCTCTCAGATTGAATCTTTAACCCAGTCAATCACGCTCTCAAGCCCTGACTCAAGATCCGTCTTTGGTGACCAGCCAAGAACAGCTTTAGCTTTTTTATTTGCCAGGCAAGAGCGGGAAATCTCACCCAACCTGCTATCAAGATAAACAGGTTCCAACCTACAATTAGTTAGATTTACCATCGTCGAATAGAGCTCATTTACGGAAGTCTCAACTCCGCTTGAGATGTTTATCACCTCATTATTTCCGCTTCCCATCGATGCGATAAAAGCTTCAGCTACATCAGAAACATGAACAAAATCCCTAGTCTGTTCACCGCTTCCATAGATTGCGCACTTTTCTTCCCTGGCAAGCCGTCCAGCAAAAATAGATACCACTCCAGCCTCACCATGCGGGTCCTGTCTAGGACCATACACATTTGCTAAGGCTAACGCCACAAACCCTGGCCCTCCCAATGCAGCCTGTGCCACCAGATAGTCGATAACGCCCGCTTTGGATACCCCATAAAACGACAAGGGGCATCTAGGGTTTTCTTCACTTAGTGGAAGAAGCTCGGTTGCAGGTTCGCCATAGAGCGTTCCTCCACTGGCTGCATATATAATCCGCTCCACCCCGGACAGCTTTGCTGCCTGAATTAGATTGATACTGCCTAAAAGATTAACTCTGGCATCATGGATTGGATCTTCAATTGATTTTCTCACATCAGCCTGGGCAGCCAAATGGAAAATATGCCCAGGTGCTATTTCCGATACAACCTCTCCCAACCTCGCATCAGTGATATCCATATCAACCAAATCGAATTGGCCTAAATATGTTCTAGCTATGTTGAGATTAGATTCCTTGCCAGTCGAGAAATCGTCAATAACGGTCACCTGGTAGCTAAGGCTGAGAAGCTTATCCACCAGATGTGAGCCGATAAATCCAGCCCCGCCTGTAACCACTACTCTCCCTGGCATCAGGTAGGAATCCTCTGGCCCTTCACCGTTGAACCTTCCTCAACCATTCCTCGATGCGATATTACTGAACCGTCCAAAATTATGGCAGACGAAGGTATGACAGCATTCTCACCAATTATCGAATTTTCAACCACAGCTCCGGGTAGAAGTTTTGCACCTGAAAGTATTACCGAACGGCTTACACTAACTCCTTCGCCGATTTGCACACGGTTAGAAATAACCGACTGTGACACCCTGGATCCGTGGTCCACGTAAGAATCGTGACCAACATAAGAATATGGCAAAACTTCACCGCGGACGACCGAGTGGGGACACTGCCAGTTCCCTAACTCATTAACTTTAAAGTTAGCCGGTAACGGCGACGTGAAGATCCCGGAGACTATATCAAGCGAAGCTTTTAAAAAAGTTGGCGGAGTTCCCGCATCAATCCAGTAGCAGCTGTATCCGTTTGCATAAAGCAAACCCTCCTCAACAAGTCCAGGAAAGATTTCCTTTTCAATAGAGACCCGGCGGTTAGGATCTATCAAGGCCAGCATCTCCGGCTCAATGACATAGGTACCCGCATTGATCAAGTTTGTTGGAGCAGTGCCAGGAGCTGGCTTTTCTATGAAGGCAAGTACCCTGCCGTCTGAATCAGTCGGAACTACTCCGAATGCAGAAGGATCCTCCACTTCGACTAGTGCTATGGAAGCCATGGCCCCTTTGCTCCGGTGAGACTCAAGCAGATGGTCTATAGGTATATCGGATAGAACGTCGCCATTGATCACGATCATGGTTTCCCGGATCTTGGCATACTCAGCTGCGTACCTGATTGCCCCGGCTGTATCCAGAGGTTCAGGTTCGACCGCGTAGGTCAATTTAACGTCCGCTATATACCCACCTGGATAAGCCTCAAGGAAAACGTCTGGCCTGTATCCGAGCGAAAGCACAACCTCGGTCACGCCAAAATGTGCCAGCCTGCCAACAACCCTCTCCAGCATCGTTATCCCGGCGATCTCCAGCATCTGCTTGGGAGTGTCCAAAGTCAGTGGACGCAGTCGAGTACCTTCGCCTCCAACCAAAATTATTGCCTTCATTGACTAAAACCCTTCAGTATCCAAACTGAGACTGGAAATTGTCAGAATCAACGCCCTAAAAATCTTTACCAAAGCTGAACTACCCAGCTTTAGTGGTGGTAGTCGATGCACCAGTAGTTGAGCTTGAACTTGCTTTACCACTGCTCTTTGGCGAAGTGGTAGTGGTTGTTGCCGGAGCCGCAGTTGTGGTGGTGGTTACATTGGCTAGTTGACTAGCTGAAGCTGGTTTAGGCAACGCAGTACCTTTAGGAACAAATCCAATAGTTACAAGTTCATCGTTTGAAGTGATCGCTACTTTTGCCGGATTCCCAGTATATATCTTCGGATGCGTATCGAGGATTGAACTCCATACCGATGTTTCCAGTTGGGTAGGTTTTCCGTTGCAGCTTGCCCCTTGAGTGATTGTACCCTTTCCAGGATAAACAACTGAAGTGGCATTAAACTTTAGACCCTTATATTGGCTGGCAAACTTGCCAAGAGTAGCCCCCTTGCCTTCGTCGGCGGCCACCTTGGGAGAAAGGTTTATGATCCCATTCCCAGTTGTAGTAAACGAAGCGTTTGCTGGAGCTTTTATAGAAGGGAGGTTAGGTAGGAATGACTTGCAATCATAAACACCAAAAGCAAAATTCCAGTTATCACCAATGACCGGGTGTACAACTGGCTTGCTGACTGGGTGTTGTAATTCATACCTGGAATAGCCAACAACCACTACTCCCAAAATACTAATAAGTGCGAGGCCGCCATAAAATCCCAGCGGAAGCTCGCCACGTGAAGTCCGACCCCCGCCAGTTGAAGCTGCGCGAGCCACCTGTTTTCCAATTGAACCCTTAGCCATGACGCAATCAGGTTAGTTCCACTTTGACCATAAACAGGCAGAAAATCAAATGACTAAATTAAATCTACTCTAGGTTTTTTTATCTCACGTTTAGAAACCGCTATTAGTAGCGATACCAAAAGTCTCACAACTATCCCGATTCCAACCAGCGGGAGCTCGAATTTCCTCCATCCGGTTTTGGTTAGTTTGGAGTATGTCCACAATGACTTGTGATGGGCAAATATCATTGTAAGGGGGCGCTTTGATGTGGAAACTCCCTGCCAGTGACGCACAACTGCTTTTCCACAATATCTGACCGTGTAGCCCAACTTTCCAATTTGCCTACAAAGATAGACATCCTCCAGATACATAAAAAAAGCTGGGTCAAACCCTCCAACTTGCGAAAATATATCCGAACGAACCAAGAAACAGGCGCCAGAAACCCAGTCAGCAGCAAATGAAGTTTTATGGTCCATATCAAGCAGGCGATATCGCCTGGTGAACGGATTGTTGGGGAAAAACTGACCCAACAGGGCATGTCCAGCAGAATCCACTAGGTTCGGAAATCGTCTTACCGAAGGATATATAGAGTCATCCGAGTTCAATATCCTTGGCCCCACAAGTGCACATTCGCCGTGCCCTTCGATCTCTACCACCATATTTGCGACCGAATCGGAGTCAAGCTCTATATCGGGATTGCAAACAAGAAAATACTTGCCACCTGAGCGCTGAAAGGCAAAGTTGACCGCCTTGCCATACCCAAGATTCTCACCAGGAGTCAAAACTTGCACTGAAGGATCGCCTTTGGCCGCTAAATCAACCGAACCGTCGGTGGAACCGTTATCCACAATCCAAATTTTCTCAACACCTGCATTTAGTAGCGATTCGACCGCCAGATTAAGATGATCTCCCGAGTTGTAGTTGACTACTACTGCTTCGACACTACTGCTCATAATTCTTCGATTACCCTACCGTCAGCTTGTTTACCAGCCGTGCAAGCGACTCCTGCCAGGGAGGCAGCGGCTTCATGCCGATACCGCGTAAGGCAAAATTGTCAAGAACGGAATAATGTGGCCTGGGGGCCCTCAATCCAGAAAGTTCGGCAGTCTTGATCGGTATTATTCTGCTCGAATCCTCACCAAGCAAATCAAAGACATAGCAAGCTATATCGTACCAAGTGGTTGGCCCGGAGTTGGAAAGGTGAAAGATCCCACCGTAGCCCCCGACCACAAGATCACAAATCGTTTTGACCATGTCAGACACAATGGTAGGTATACCAATCTGATCATCCACAAAACGATGCTCGCCTTCCGAGTGTGCCAATCTTATTAGCGTCTTGGCCATGTTATGCCCGTATTCACCCATCACCCAGGAGGTCCGGACAATAGTATCCGTGCTTCGCAGCTCCCGTTCGCCCGCCAATTTTGAAGCACCGTAAATTGTCCTCGGCCCGACAGGGTCCCATTCCAGATATGGACGCTTCCCGCTTCCGTCAAAGACGTAGTCTGTCGAAATATAAAGCACGCGTGAGGAGGCAGCTTCTGCGGCTTCGGTGACAAAACGGGTTCCCAAAGCGTTTACAAGATAAGCTTTGCCTAAATCTCCCTCGCAAGCGTCAACTTGCGTCCAAGCTCCAGCGTGAATTATCCAGTCAGGCTTGAACTCCAGGACCGCACCGATCACTGACTTTCTGTCACTCAAATTAAGTGTTTCAGATGGTGGAGCATATATCTTGCCAATCTCTGCCCTACTTGAACACTCGCCAATCAGCTCTCTACCTACCTGACCAGACCCGCCGGTGATCAATACTCTAAGTGCCACTTTGAAAGCCCCTCTATGTCGATAACAAAGATCAGTTGGAAGTCCGTTGCCATTCGGTTCCTTCAGAAACAGGAGCTTTTGCCTTCAGCGGCTCCCACCAGCTCCTGTTGGACCTGTACCACTCAATAAGATCAGCTATGCCATCTTCAAAGCCGATCTGAGGACTCCAATTCAGCTCGTCTCTAATTTTAGATGAATCGAGCAGATACCTTTTATCGTGGCTCGGTCGATCAGGAACTATCGTTTTAAGGGATTTTGGCTTATTGAGGCGATCCAACACCAGGTCAGCGATTTCTTCGATGCTCTTCTCAAGCCCGGTTCCCACATGATATGTCTCACCGGTTCGACCACTATTAATCACAGCGTCAATTGCGCTTGAGTGATCCAGTGCATGAATCCACTCCCGCTTATTTTGAGTGGAAGCGTACAACGGAAGAGGCAGGTCATCGATGGCATTGGTGACAAATAACGGAATTACCTTTTCCGGGAACTGGTAACGTCCGTAGTTATTGGAACAATTGGTTATTGAGATAGGAACGCCATAGGTGAGATGGTATGCCCTGACAGCATGATCGGCACCGGCCTTCGAGGCATTATAAGGGGTCCTTGGGAGATATGGAGAACTTTCACTAAATGAGTTGGGAGAATCGAGTTCCAGGTCTCCATAGACCTCGCAGGTGGATACATGGTGAAAACGCTCAATATCGCTATGGCGAGCCGCTTCGAGCAGGCCCTGGGTTCCCATCACATTGGTTCTAAAGAATCTGCCCGGGTCAACAATTGCCAAAGAGTTATGCGACTCAGCAGCAAAGTTCACAATCACCTCAGTCTTATGTTTCTTGAGTGTCTCAAGCGCCAACTCTGTGTCAGCGATATCACCATGTACAAAGGTGTAAGATCCTTCTAAGTCCGCCAGCGAAGTCAGGTTTCCCGCATACGTGAGTGCGTCATAGACCACAACCTGGTCAGAAGGGTGATTTTCAATCCAGTATCGAACGAAATTTGACCCTATAAATCCGGCGCCACCAGTGACCATCAACCTCATTGAGCATCTCCCAATTGAAATAATCGAATCTTTAATTATCGTTTTTCAGCAACTTAATGCCAAAAACCCGGCAAAAGGCTATACCAGATCTATCCTTGAGTGGTCACCCACCACCAATCTTGTGGCAAATGGACGCCTCTCAGTTTTTGCAACCGCTACAGATTTACCGATAATCGAACCTTCCAGCCTATCGATGTTATTTATCTTGCTGCCATCCAAAATAATTGAATGTTCGACTTCGCTGGAATCAATGGTGCAGCCAGCCGCTATCGAGGTAAAAGGACCGATAAAGCTATCTTTTATGACTGTCCCTTTGCCTATTATCACCGGGCCGCGAATCTTTGATCGAATCACTTTAGCTCCTGATTCGATCACCACCCGCCCTTCCAACCTCGAACTCGAATCCACTTCGCCTGCAATAGTTGACTCGATTGATTCAAGTACGAGCCTGTTGCCTTCAAGCAAGGCCTCCGGCTCACCCAAATCTTTCCAGTATCCATCAACTATATGAGAGCGTACCTTCATGCCATTGGTTATAAGCCACTGGATGGCATCAGTTATCTCCAGCTCTCCCCTGGCTGAAGGCTCGATAGATTTGACAGCTTTGTATATTTGAGAATCAAATAGATAGACCCCTACCAAAGCAAGATCCGACGGTGGCACCTCCGGCTTTTCTACCAGGGATACTACATGCCCCTCCTCGTCAAGAGTGGCTACACCGAAGCGATGAGGATCAGGCACTTTAGCCAAAAGTATTTGTGCATTTGTACCGTCCGTCCTGTGGGCAAAAGTGTCAACAAATTCCCTAACTCCATCCCTTATGAAGTTATCACCCAGGTACATGATGAAATCGGAGTCGCCCAGTACTTCCTCTGCCATAAGTACGCAGTGAGCAAGTCCTAACGGTTTGGGTTGATGAATATAAGTGACTTTCAGACCGAACTGGGAACCATCGCCCACTGCCTCCATCACTTCTTCCCTGGTGTCTCCAACTATCATTGCCACCTGGCTCACTCCTGCCCGAGCCAGCGATTCAAGGCCATAGAACAGTATCGGTTTATTAGCCAGGGGAACTAGCTGCTTAGCTGAAGTATGCGTTATAGGACGCAGTCTGCTTCCGGTACCACCGGCAAGTACAAGACCTTTGATTGAATTTGCCACAGAACTAACCTAGCCTTCGCCGAACCAACAATTGCGTAAAGTTAAAATTTGCCACATATCTGGAGACCGTGGCTCGATAACTCAACAAACCACAATATATAGATGCAGACTCAAAGGCTCATTATCCGGCTTTATTGACATGTATCACGTCTCCGGCTGCAACGGCCCGCATACAGGAATCAGTCTCCACCAAAAGATTCCCTTCCACCGATATGTCAGACGCCACTCCTGTAAGGGTCTCATCAGCCATTTCAACCTGTACCAATTTCCCTATAGTCGAACACTGCTGACGGTACAGACTTGAGACCGATATTCTTCCTGACGGATCTTCTAAATCCAGATACAGCTCAGCGAATCGTCCTGCGATTGCGGCAGCAAGACTCATCCTTGCATCCAGGTCTAACACCACCCCGGTTTCTGAAAATATCGAACACGCTGGCCTACCCAGCTCTTCCAACTCTTTATCAGATTGCTTACAGTTCAATCCCATTCCCACTACAACAACCGGATTTTCCTCAGAGTCGAAATTGGCCTCTGCTAATATTCCTGCAATTTTCCTATCTGATACCATCAGATCGTTAGGCCATTTAAGCTGACATGCGAGTGTAAATTTTTCATTCAGTATTTGAAGCGTTGCAAGCGAAAGTGCAGAGGTTATCAGATAAAAAAATTCTTTGGGAAATTTAGGACGGAGGAGTATCGACATTAGAACAGAAGTGCCTGGGCTATCGACCCATTGGCGATCGAGTCTGCCGCGTCCTGAGTTTTGATGATCGGCAAATATCACCTGGCCTTCCGACCTCGCCTCTTGCGCCATACTCATCGCCACCTGGTTAGTTGAATCGACAACGTCGAAAAATTGTAGCTCCCAGGTAAGGCCGGATTTATTAACAATTGGAATTTGTATTTCAGTCATAGTTCTATAACCTTAGACTTACTCAAGACAAAGGGAAAGTAGAGGAAAGATGTTCAAAAAGCTTTTGGTCGCCAACAGGGGAGAAATTGCCGTCAGAGTGATTCGAACCGCAAGGGAAATAGGCATTAAGACCGTTTCCATCTACTCAGAACTCGATCGAGACGCTCTGCACGTCAGACTTGCCGACGAGGCATACGCCTTAGGTGGCCAAACTGTCGCTGAAAGCTATCTTAACACCGAAGCTATCCTTGACATTATCCAAAAGTCAGGCGTCGATGCTCTACACCCTGGGTATGGTTTCTTCTCTGAGAATACCGACTTTGCTCGAACTGTCACTAACGCCGGCGTTACCTTCATTGGACCTCCTCCGGAAGCCATCGAAATCATGGGTGACAAAATAAGTTCCCGCATTGCAGCCAATAAAGTGGGAGTGGCAGGTGTTCCTGGCACCAATGAAGTCATCAGGGATGTATCGGAAGTAATCGCCTTTGGAAATGAATTTGGATGGCCAGTGGCGATCAAGGCAGCATACGGTGGGGGCGGAAGAGGAATGCGCGTCGTCCATCGCCCAGAGGATGCTGCTGAAGCTCTGGAGTCAGCTCAAAGGGAAGCAGAGAAGTCATTTGGACGCTCAGAGAGTTACCTTGAACGCTACCTGACCTGGCCGAGACACATTGAGATGCAGATATTTGCTGATAACTTCGGAAATGTACTCTGGCTGGGCGAAAGGGATTGCTCCAGCCAGAGAAGGCACCAGAAACTGGTAGAGGAATCTCCAGCTGTCAATTTTCCCGATGAAATAAGGACTGCCATGGGAGAAGCGGCAGTAAAAGTTGCCAAAGCGTGCGGATATGTAAACGCGGGAACTGTTGAATTCCTTTACCAGGACGGAGAGTTCTATTTTCTGGAAATGAACACCAGACTTCAGGTGGAGCACCCGGTGACAGAATTTGTAACTGGACTTGATCTGGTGGAACTGCAAATCAGAATTGCAGCTGGTGAAAAAATCCCCTACTCTCAACAAGAAATATCTCGCCACGGCCATGCCATAGAAGTTCGTATCAATGCTGAAAATCCAGCCCAGGGAAGATTCGTACCTTCACCTGGCCCGATTACGAAATTCCTCAAACCTGACGGGTTTGGGACCAGACTTGATTCGGGTTATGAATCTGGTGATAACATTTCGCAATTCTACGACAACCTAATTGCAAAATTGATCGTCTGGGCTCCTGACAGGCCCAGGGCGATAGCCAGAATGCTGAGGGCCCTGAGCGAAACCGAAATAGAAGGCGTCCACACCACTATTCCAGCCCTCGAAGCGATTCTTTCCCATCCGGACTTCCAGGAAGGGAAACACTCCACCAAATGGGTGGAAGAAAAAGCGGGCCTCGAAAATCTCGAAGTCAAGCCCCTTACCGAAGCTGGACCAGAAGCAGATACCAAAATCGAGCGCCAAATCGATGCTGAGGTAAATGGTCGGCGCTATCAGGTGAAATTATGGCTAAACCAACAAGATATAACAGGCACAGCAGCCACGAATCCATCTGCGAACGGAATCCGTAAACCCAAGGCAAAGAGTCATGCACTCCTCGGAGGAGGTTCGGGCACAATATCAGTTCCGATGCAAGGTACGATTGTTAAAGTTCTGGTGGAAGCAGGACAATCAGTCGAAGCCGGTCAAACCGTGTGTGTTCTTGAAGCAATGAAGATGGAAAACGCCATTACCACTGAAAAGTCTGGAATAGTGAAAGAAGTCAGGGTGAAGCCCGGAGATTCGGTTGGTGGAGGCGACATAGTAGTTATCGTTGAATAACACCCTGATAAATAAGCCCAAGAACTGTCTAGTTCTCGATCAAAAGCAGGCCTTAGTCAAATGGAACAGAATATCTCCAGGTCTAAAGAAGCAATTCACCGTAAAATCCAAGCCAGTTCATCCAGACTTATTGAGATAAGTCACCAGATCCATGCGAATCCGGAATTAGCCTTTGAAGAATACAGTGCTTCAAAACTGCTGTCTGATGAACTTGAGAGCTATGGATTTGCGCTCCAACGCGGTGTGGTTGGACTTGACACCGCATTTGTTGCCACTATAGGAACCGGACCGCTGGTCCTGTCAATATGCGCCGAATATGACGCCTTGCCTGAAGTCGGCCATGCCTGCGGTCACAACATCATTGCCGCCGCCGCTATTGGAGCGGCCAAGGGACTGCTAGACGTAATTGACGAAGCCGATATCACGCTGAAAATTATGGGAACCCCTGCAGAGGAAAATGGTGGTGGAAAGATCGAAATGCTGGACAGAGGCGCCTTTGATGGCGTGCATGCCTCAATGATGGTCCACCCAGCTCCCATGGAGGCCGATCGAATGGACGTGATTGCAGCCAAACACATAAATATTCGTTACCACGGTAAAGAAGCCCACGCAGCCGGTTTTCCCCAAGCGGGGATAAATTCCCAGGACGCCATCACCATTGCACAGGTGGCTATCGGACTGCTGAGACAGCATCTTTATCCATATGAGATGGTGCACGGAATAGTAACCAAAGGTGGCGACGCTCCAAACGTCATCCCGTCTGATTCCAGAGGAAAATGGATCATAAGGGCTGACACTCTGGCCCAGCTTGAGCGTCTGGAACCCAAAATTAGAGCTTGCTTCGAAGCCGGTGCAGTTGCAACCGGTGCAAAGCTGGAGATGACCGAAGCAAGCAAAGCATATTCCGAATTCGTAACCGACGAAACCATGGCTTCTCTTTATGTAAAGAATGCGGAAAAACTGGGGCGGAAATTTTCACCTGACGTTCAAGGGAAGCTTAGAGCATCTACAGATATGGGTAATGTTTCCCTGAAAATACCCTCTATACATCCCATGCTTGGCATCGATTCTTTCCCTGTGGTAAATCATCAGCCTGAATTTGCCGCCGCATGTGTTACACCAATAGCTGACCGAGCTGTTGTCGATGGTGCAACCACAATGGCACAAACAATTGTAGATATAGCCATGGATGAATCAGTGCGCCACTATCTGATACAAAAATCTAAGACAGGCAGCTGATTATTCTGCAGCTTCTGCCAAAGCTTCCGCTAGCGCTGGGTGCACGAGTAGTGACTCCACGATATCTGTCACTCTGAGCCTGGCAGTTACGGCAACAGCGATAACCGAGATTAACTCAGCAGCATGTCCTCCAACTATTGAGCCACCCAATACGACGCTGGTAGCCGGATCTGAAATGATTTTCACAAAACCCCTGGGGTCCCCGTCAATCAAAGCCCTGGGATTTGAAGCGAATGGAACCTTGGTGACCCTAATTTTTCGACCTTGCGCGAAAGCCTCCGCTTCTGCTAATCCAACATCGGCAATTTCTGGCTCAGTAAATATGGCTGAAGCAGCCTTTTCATAATCTAGATGCCGATGCTGCCTTCCGTCCAAACCCATGACATGCTCAGCCACCTTCCGACCCTGCATCGAAGCTACTGAAGCCAGAGGCAACTTACCCGATAGATCACCCGCTGCATAGATATGTGGAACATTTGACACACAGTGATGATCGACGGGGACCTGGCCCCAGCGATCTACAAAAACGCCGGCGTTCTCTAGTCCGAGCTCCTCGGAATTTGGTACAGATCCTATCGCTAAGAGTGCGTGTGAACCTTTGATCACCCTCTGATCATCGCAAAGGACTTTGACACCTTTTGAATCCAGCTCAATACCAACAGCCCTTGCGCCTTTATAAAGACTTACCCCTGACTCTAAGAAGTCCGCCTCCAATGCCGCTGCAACCTCGGGATCCTTAGCTGGCAGTACCTGCTGCCTCGACACCACAAGCGAAACTTTAGAGCCGAAGGACCTAAACATGTGGACAAATTCAACCCCGGTAACACCTGATCCAATTACCACTAAATGTTCAGGTATCTCCCTTGGCGGATAAGCGTCGCGGGTTGCAAGAATTCTGTCGCCATCTACCTTAGCCCACTCAGGTATTCTGGGACGAGAACCAGTCGCAACCAAAATGGCATCTGCAATAATTGTCACTTCTGTCCCATCGGTCAGCGTTGCCAACACTTCATGCTTAGACTGGATTCGGCCCGATCCCTTGATAACCCGCACTCCCTGGGAACCTAGAAGCTGATCAAACGATTTAGCCAATTTCTCGGTAATTTGACTTACTCGTAATTTCAGTGCTTCCAAATCCGGATACATCGGCTGGGTCGACAGTCCAAGCCTATCGGCACGTTGAGACATTTTTATCGCATTACCCGTCGCTATCATCGCTTTAGAAGGCACACAATCCCAAAGGTTGGCCGCTCCACCGAGCACATCTTTTTCAATCACGGTTACTTCAGCACCAAGTCGGGCGGCGTAAGAGGCAGCATGGACTCCAGCCGGACCGCCACCAATGATTACAAATCTCATGTTATGCTCATCCTCTTGGTCGGTACGATCCAAATACGCCCCGCAGGGTCTCTGAAACCTCTCCGAGAGTCGCACGCTTTTTCAGGGCGGCCCGCATCGGATAGAGCAGGTTTCCATCTCCCTTGGCACATTTTTCTAAAGCCGACAGCGCCTCAGTAACCGCTACTCCGTCCCGACTTTGTTTATATCTCTTTAGCCTTTCAACTTGTGATGCCTGAAGCTTCGGATCGATTGGGAAAACTTCAACAGGTCCAGGATCCTGATCGAGAAACTGATTAACCCCGACGATGATCTTTTCTTTAGCATCCACTGCCTTAGCATAGGCATATGCGGCTTTTTCAATCTCGTCCTGCATATATCCGGACTCAATTGCCGCAACTGCGCCGCCAAGGTCATCCAACTTTTCCAGGTATTTCCATACTCCAGCTTCAATCTCATCAGTAAGGCTCTCAATGAAATATGAGCCTCCTAGCGGATCCGGGGTATCTGTAACTCCTGATTCATAACCGATAATCTGCTGAGTACGTAAAGCTATCTTGGCCGCCCTCTCCGTAGGCAGCCCTAGTGCCTCGTCGAAACCGTTGGTGTGCAATGACTGCGTTCCGCCGAGAACGGCAGCCAAAGCCTGAATAGCAACCCGAACGATGTTATTTTCCGGCTGCTGTGCGGTCAAGGTGGACCCTCCAGTCTGGGTATGGAATCGCAGCAGCAGCGACCTCGGATCCTTGGCCCCGAAGCGATTTGACATCAAGTTGGACCAGATCCGTCTGCCTGCCCTAAATTTGGCAATTTCCTCGAACAAATTATTGTGAGCGTTCCAGAAGAATGAAAGCCTGGGGGCAAAATCGTCAACCTTTAGTCCAGCTTCGATTGCAGCCTGCACATAGGCAATCCCATTGGAGAGAGTAAAAGCAATCTCCTGCACCGCAGTGGATCCAGCCTCACGAATGTGGTACCCGGAAATTGAGATCGAATTCCAATTTGGAAGATTCTCATGACAGTAAGCGAAAGTATCGGTAATAAGCCTCATCGAGGGCCTTGGCGGATAGATATACGTCCCCCGGGCCACGTACTCTTTCAATATATCGTTCTGTATGGTTCCTTTGAGTTTATAAGGAGATATGCCATTTTCCTCGGCTTCGATTTGATACATAAGTAGTAATACTGCCGCCGTGGAATTGATAGTCATGGAGGTGGTTACGGAATCAAGTGGAATGCCATGGAATAGCATCTTCATGTCATCTATGGAGTCAATTGCGACACCAACCTTACCGACCTCGCCGTCAGCCTTTGGGTGATCGGAGTCCAGACCCATCTGAGTCGGTAAGTCAAATGCACAGCTCAACCCGGTTTGTCCAGCCTCTAAAAGATACTTGAATCGCTTGTTAGTTGCCTCCGCGGTCCCGAATCCTGCATATTGACGCATAGTCCAAAGTCTTGATCTATACATATCCGGATAGATGCCTCGGGTAAACGGAGGCTCACCTGGTCTACCGAGCCTTTGAGCGGGATCCCATCCCTCCAACCTCTCTGGCCCGTAGTATGAATCAATTTCAATTCCCGAATCGGTTTGTGGCCTTTTAGAAGACATACTCAAAACACTAGCCGAATTGGGCTCCAAATCCGAATTGGGCTCCTAATCCCATTTGGGATGGAACCCAATTCACTAGAAAATAACTTGTAAATCAAAAATGAATTAAATAGCTCAAACTGTAGCTGGAACCTTGGCATGAGGCATGCAGAGGTGATCGTATTCGGCAATGATTATCTCCTCAACATCATCACCGCAAGCCGGGCAGTTGGGATCCCTTCGCATTTTGAAGGTTCTAAAGGTCTCCTCAAGGGCATCATAGGAAAGCAACCTACCGACTAACGGATCTCCAAGATCGAGAAGAAGCTTAATCGCCTCCATAGCCTGGATTGACCCGACTATTCCGGGAAGTACTCCGAGCACTCCAGCCTCTGAACACGAAGGAGCCAACTCTGCCGGTGGAGGTTCTGGAACAAAACATCTATAGCAAGGACCTTCATATGGTCGAAATACGGTTACCTGTCCTTCGAAACGGAAAATCGATCCATGAACTACTGGAATCTTTTTCAACAGTGCAGCATCATTTACCAGATATCTGGTTGGGAAGTTATCCATCCCGTCAACTATCACGTCATAACCATCGATAATATCCAGCACATTGTCAGCACCAAGTCGAACGTCAAAGGTGGTTACCTCAACGTCTGGATTGAGAAGTTGAATGGTCTTCTTGGCAGATTCAACTTTTCGCTCGCCAATGCGATCCATATTGTGAAGTATCTGCCTCTGCAGGTTGGAAGCATCGACTTCATCCATGTCAATGATGCCAATGTGGCCGACTCCGGCAGCTGCAAGATAAAGGGCAGCTGGGGACCCCAGTCCACCTGCTCCAAGCAGTAATACACTCTTATTTAGCAATTTCTGCTGACCAGCCTCACCGACTTCCGGCAGCAAAAGGTGACGTTGGTACCGGTTTCGCTGATCTGAAGTCAAGGTCTTAGGAGTGACCCACCTGTAACCATCATCTTTCCATCTATTGAAGCCACCCGCCATTGATACTACGTTTTTATATCCCAGTTCCTGTAACGATTTAGCTGCAAGGGCAGACCTGGCTCCTCCAGCACAAAAAACAACGATATTTTGGTCTTTATCAGGAACACGACCCTCAATTTGCACCTCGAGATTTCCCCTGGGCAAAAACATTGCATTCTCTATGGTGCCTTGCTCATATTCTTCAGTTTCGCGGACGTCAAGGAAGAGCCAACCTGTTTTGAGCTTGGCAGCTTCATCAGTATCTATCTCTTTAATTTGGGATTTGGCGTTTGACAAAATCTCTCTAAAACTTGCCATCTGATTACACTCCAGCCGTAGTCTAAATTTCCCTCTTTAAAACCCTACTAGCTTAGTCAACATTCCCAGTCTCATGAATTTATTCAAAAACTCCAGATTTCACCCAATCAATCGGTGAGCGTTCCAGCCACTCACCGGTATAAATCTCCACCTGTTGATTCGCCAAGTTTAACGACAAGATTTAAGGTGGAAATCTTCATCTAGTTTCTAATTATGGAATACTACGAAGTCATTCACAAGCGCCGAATGTACCGAAGCTTTACGAAACAGCCGGTCGAAAGTGCGTCCCTGGAACGGATATTATCAAGTGCCACACAAAGCCCATCGGCAGGATTCGCCCAGGGATTCGATTTTATGGTAATAAGAGAGAAATCGCATCTTGAAACATTTTGGAATCTTGCACTCACTGAGGACTGGAAAAATCACACTGAAACCCATAAGCACCTCTGGAATGCGCCGGTTGTGATCATTCCGCTCGCTCACCCGGAGGCTTATGTAAACAGGTATTCGGAGCCGGACAAAAGCTATTCGAATTTGGGTTCAATCGAAAACTGGCCAGTTCCATATTGGTACATTGACTGCGCGTTTTCGACCATGAATATTCTTAACTCAGTCACCAATGAAGGTTTAGGTGCACTTTTCTTCGGACTTTTTCGCAATTTGCAGGAGCTGAAGCAGACGTTTAATATCCCAAACAATTATCTTCCAATAGGAGCCATTGCAATTGGTCATCCAGCTAATAGAAAGGCGCCTGGCTCGTCAAAGCGAGGCCGGCGAAACTTCCCCAATCAATTCCACTTTGATAAGTTTGGAATGCCGGGATGACGGGGTCTCCTGGCGTGTTGCCATTCACACTAAAACTTTATCAGGTGGATAAATTTCAGTTTAAAGTGAACCAGAAAGTATCACGAGCTTGAGCGTGGGGCAAGCCCGAAAAAATATCAATAGCTCTGTATATTCAATGATTAAAAACCAAGTTCATTTAGTCTAGCTCAGGATCGCATAATACCAGGTAAAGATATAAACATGCCAGGTAAATATATACAGCACTATATAGCAAATAACGATAATTCTATGTATCAGTTATAGACAGAAATCTATAGAGATGGAGTGTTTGGACTGGGGATGATCGTCAAGAATTGGTCCGTGTCCTCTCATCTGAAGGCATGAGCACCAGGGCAATCGCTCCGATTGTCGCGACTTCCCATCCTACGGTTGTACGGGATCTAGCCCAAGTGATTCATCATGAACCAGTAGAAGAATCCCTCGGGTTCGACGATTCGCCAGAGGTCGAATTTCCGACACTTGGACCCAAGTCAATCATTGGATTGAACGGAAAGACATATCTGCCCATCCATTATGTACATTGGTATTTACAGGTAATTGTTTGCCAACTATCGACCAGACAAGTAGGACGAGGTAAGCGCGTCGGGAATCAGGCGCAGATGTGCCTACACATATAGTATACATAAGCACTACAATAGATTACATGCCTAAGAACATTACAATGAATATCAGGCTTGATGAAGATACTCGGCGAGAACTAAGAGACTTTGCTGCTGAAATTGGGATACCAGCAACTACGCTGGTAAACGCCAGCATCAAGCAGATGTTACGTACTCGCGAAGTTACATTTAGTGCTGCACTGGAGCCCACTCCTGGTCTAGAAGAAGCCGTCAGAGAAGCAATGCTTGACTACAAAACCAAGAGCAATATTACTATCACTGAAACTGACGAAGAGACGCTGGCGCATCTCCGTTCGCTATGAGAATCATATTTCATAAGCAGTTCGACAAACAGTATGCGAAATTACCTGAAGCACAGAAAAAGCGGTTCGAGAATGCGATAATCCTCTTTAGGAGCGATCCTTACCACCACGATTTACACAATCACCCACTCAGTGGCCAATGGAAGGATCATCGTTCAATTAGTTTTGGAGGCGACCGGAGAGCGCACTACATAATAATCAATAAAGACGAGGTATTATTTGTGGCCATTGGCACCCATAGCCAACTATACAAGTAGCAGAATTTGTGCTATCTCCTATTCAAGCGAACAATAAGCCAGGGAATATCAAGCGACAAATACTGTCAAGAAGCAGCCAAGAACATGCCCCAAACAACCCAGTCAATTATTGCATAATACCAGGTAAAGGCATCAAAGTGCTAGCTAAATATATATAGTTCTATATATTAAATATCGATAAATCTATGTAATAGTTATAGACAGAAATCTATAAGCGGAGTGCCAGGGCGGGCTGTTGGATAGGCGTTCAGGGGTAATTTTTTGCCGACTACCGACCAAATACGAAGTTGGTCTCGTTCTTTAGTCAAGTCGAATTCACCTCGATTGCGGATCAGTCAGTCCCCATGCCGACTATTGGCTGGGCCAGTGACTTTCCGGCCATGGAACCATAAAAGCTCGCATCACCGAAACTGAATACTCCGCCGTCTTTTGCAACTAACCAGTAGCCTTTACCGGTTTGGATCGTTACAATCGGCCTATTTGTAGCCACAAATACGGTTCCGGCATATTAACTGATCCAACTAATTGATATGCTTCACCCTCTAGAAATAAAAGAGCTTCAAATTGAAAAGATCGAAGCAACGAGCGTGCTCTCCTGGAAGGTGGACAATTTTGACAACCAATAGAAACTGGATCTCTAGGAACGGTTACAAACTGCATAACCAAATGTTCATCGACGACAATGATGCGCTAAACCAAGTTTGAGGACTCCAAAGCTTGCTCGAAGGGCCTTATAACACTCTCCGTCTAAATAGCAAAAAGCAATTGATTAGGTCACGAACCTATTGCTTACCGTGCGTAGCTGCAAGCAAATTTGTACTTTACAGATCCCCGTATTTTTGACACACTAATCCTTGCTTCTCCAAGGTAAACCTAAGAAGAGATAAGGGGAATAAAATTGTTTATTAGTACTGACCTAACTGACACCAAGGCGACCAGCCTCAGCGAAAAATCTCAAATCAAATTTACAGAACAATCTACAGAGAACAGCCCAACCGATATATATCACTATCAAGTCTACGAAAAAACAGTTTCCAAACCCATAACGGGACAACTTGATAACCATCTGGCTTCAACATCCAGGGAGCATGTCAGGACAAACCCCAATCGTCAGATATCTCTTAGCGACCAGATCAAACTCAGCCCTAGCCATCACCGACGAAGAACTTATGAGTTCCCAACACTTATGCGATTTATCTCCTGGAGAGACGTCAATATTGAATCGCTGGGCTATGACCCGCGTTCCACTTACGTAGAAAAATTCTGGCTGCCATTTATTGGGCCGTCAACAATTCTGTTACTGCGACGAATCGTTGAATCTCTGGAGACGAATCCCTATGGCTTTGACCTTGACCTAAAGGAGCTCTCGACAATGTTAGGCCTCGGACAGGCAATCGGCCGAAATTCTTCAATCCAAAAAACCCTAAACCGACTACTAGTATTCGAACTAGCCAGGGTGATGCCATCCAATGCGCTATCAGTCAGACTAAAAATGCCCCCGTTACCACAACGGTATGTGAAACGACTGCCATTAACGCTACAAGAACAACACACAATTATCGTTGACAGTTCATCTAGCGACAATGTCATGGCTGTCCGAAAAAGAGCTAGGTCGCTAGCTTTGTCTCTCGCCAAATTAGGTCATGATCGAAACTCCATAGAAAACCAGCTGATTGCCTGGCGATTCCATCCTTCGGTTTGCTATGAAACCTTGCACTGGATGGATACCACAAGTTTTGAACTACCTGCCGAGGAAATATCTAACGAAGATGCCTGAACGATTGCTCTATTTCAAGAATTGATATCTTAAGCTAAAGCCAGGCCGCGATTGAAGTGATTACATACTTTTGCAACCTCGACCTGGCTATAACGACCTACAATGAGAAATAAATAATTTGCTGTATTAACATGGGTCTTTAAAATTGGTCGCGGGGTGATGTTTCCTACGCAATCAGATATCGACACAAGGTCCTGACACCAAAACCGGTGCCCCCTTTTCTGAAATAACGCTCATCGCTTTCTGCCCTAGAAGGGCCAGCAATATCCAAATGCGCCCAAGGGGTGTCAGCTACAAACTCCTGTAGCAAGAGGGCTGCCGATAGTGTCCCTGCTGCACCTGGGGCACCAATATTCTTCATATCGGCAACCTCAGATTCGATGTGTTTCTTATACCGCTCAGGAAGTGGCAGCTGCCAGAGTGGCTCGCCAGCCGTATCCCCGGCGGTAATTACCGATTCGACCAACTGCTGATCATTGCCCATAATTCCGGCTATTTCCCGCCCAAGTGCAACAACGCAGGCACCGGTCAAAGTAGCCAAATCAATTATCTCGGAAGCACCGTCTTCAACTGCCAGTGATAAAGCATCGGCCAAAACTAAGCGGCCCTCGGCATCAGTATTGAGAACCTCGACAGTCTTCCCATTCCTGGCCACAAAGACATCTCCAGGCTTGGTAGCTGAACCACTTGGCATATTTTCTGTGAGAGCCATATATCCATCTACCGCTACTCCAACGTTCAGGCTGGATAAAACAGACATAGTCGAAAGCACGGCGGCAGCACCGCTCATATCGGTCTTCATGGTCATCATTCCATCACCGCTCTTAAGCGACAATCCACCAGAATCAAAGGTGATCCCTTTCCCAACCAAGGCGACGACTCTTCCGTCATCTGTGTGCCCATTAGGACGATATGACATCTTTACAAATCTTGGTTCTTGAATCGAACCTCTGGAAACTGCTAAAAGACCCCCCAGACCCTCCTGCTCTATCTGCTTCAGGTCCCAGACTCTGCAATCTAAGGAGTCTCGAGACGCAATCGATTTGGCAAGTTCTGCAAATCTTGTAGGAGTCATGGTTGATGCATGTTCATTTATAAGATCGCGGGCCAAACAGGTGGCGTTAGCAATAATCACTGATTTTTCGACTAGGGAAGCTACGGCATTCGGTTCGGCAACCACGATTTTCAGGCGCTCTAGCTGCGAGATTGAAGACGGGTCAAATCCCTTACCCCTAAGATCGTCGTAACGATATTGCCCCAATACCGCCCCTTCAGCAAATGCGGCCAAACTGGCAGCCTCAACTCCATTTGCCACCACCGCCGCCTCAGTGATACCCTTGGCCAGTGATCTGACAGCCAGAGCTCCGGCAACTCGAAATCCCTCTAAATCAAGACTCGATCCCAGGCCGACAAATAAAGCGGGTATCGAGGAGTCCTCCTGGTAAGCAACCAAGGTTTGACCGGACTTACCAGAAAAACCGGCTGCGCTGGCGAGAGTACTCTGGGGCAAGCTTCCTCCAACTGCTTTGAGTTCATCAGCAACAAGATGAATCTCAAACGTCAGCTCAGCATTCTTAGAACTTCCAACCTCAATCTGAAAATCTCTCATTGTCCTCCTCTGTAAATAAAAGCTCGTCAATCCGCTTTACTCTGCTTTACTCTGCTTTACTCTGCTTTACTTGCTTTGATGTTAGATGCTCATCTTCTTGCCATCTGGCAAGCGTCCAGACCAAATCTGACAATCGGTTCAGGTACCTGCCAACTAACGATTCCGGATTATTTGCGACAAATGACACGCTCAGCCGCTCCGCCCGCCTGATGACTGTCCTGGCCACATCCAGGGCAGCTGAAAGTTGGTTTTGTCCGGGAACGGCAAATTGGTTGGGGAAATCGAATTTCCCGGTTATGTCGTCAATTAGCGACTCAAGATTGGCAATCATCTCATTGTTTATAAGAGACTGGCCCGAAATAAGTTTGGACCGATTGTTAGGCTCGGTTGCAACCTCGGCCATCAAAATCCAAAGATCAGACTCTAAATTGATGAGGATTCGGTCCAGCTCGTCCCCTTTGGAACAATTTGACCGCGCCAAGCCCATAAAAGCCTGAGCTTCATCCACTGCACCATTTAGTTCAACCTGTGGCGAGTTCTTGGGTACCCTGCCACCGTACAGCAGCCCCGTCGTTCCGTCATCGCCTTTTTTTGTATAAATCTTCACGCATGGTTAACAATAACGGGCTGAGAAGATTCTTCTACTTCAGCAATAACACCTCCTCATCTCAGGCACGTTCATCATATCCGAGTAACCTTTTAACGGTATGGCAAGTTACCTGGAACGCATAAATGATAAAGTACTGATCTTCGATGGGGCAACCGGAACCAACCTCCAGCTCAGAGGACTGACTGCTGACGACTTTGGCGGAGAATCGTTAGAAGGGTGCAACGAAGCTCTGGTGCTGACCCGCCCTCAGATAATCTCGGAACTTCATGACTCCTTTCTGGCGGTTGGTGTCGATGCGATCGAAACCGATACTTTCGGTGCCTTTTCAATAGTTCTAGCAGAATACGACCTGGCCGAAAAGGCGTACCAACTTAACTATCAAGCCGCACAGCTGGCGCGTGAGGTCGCTAACTCTTACGGATCCAAATCTGACCCAAAATTCGTTGCCGGCTCTGTGGGTCCCGGAACAAAGTTTCCTACGCTTGGCCAAATTCCATTCGCTGTGCTTAGAGACTCATATCAAACCCAAGCAGAGGGACTTATCGCCGGCGGGGTCGATCTAATCCTCATCGAAACAGTGTTCGATCTGCTATCAGCTAAAGCCGCAATTATCGCAGCCAGACGAGCCATGAAAAAACTCGGCAAACAGATCCCCATCCAAACGCAGGTAACCATAGAACTAACCGGAAGGATGTTACCAGGAACAGAAATCGGTGCAGCGCTGACAGCACTGGATGCCATGGGAGTGGATGTAATCGGGATTAACTGTGCAACCGGTCCGGCGGAAATGAGCGAACACCTCAGATACCTAAGTTCTCACGCCAGAGTGCCGGTTTCGTGCCTGCCAAACGCAGGACTGCCATCGGTCGTGGATGGCAAAATGCACTATGACCTTACCCCAGCCGAACTTGCCAACTATCACAGTCGTTTTATTTCCGAACTGGGGATAAGGGTAGTGGGAGGATGCTGCGGAACGACACCGGAACACCTTCGCCACGTTGTGGAAAAATGTTCAAATCTTCAACCAGCCAAAATTGCAGTTGAGTACGAGCCGTCAATATCCTCACTCTATTCCTCGGTGACCCTTAGCCAGGAAAATGCATACCTGGCAATAGGTGAAAGAACAAATGCAAACGGCTCCAAGAGATTTAGGGAAGCCATGCTCGACCAGGACTGGGACACATGCGTAGAGATGGCGAGAGACCAGGTTAAAGAAGGCGCACATGCTATCGATGTCTGTGTCGACTACACCGGGGCGGACGGAGTGGCCGATATGGAACAAATAGCCTCACGCTTTGCCACCCAGTCGTCGCTTCCAATCGTTTTGGACTCCACCGAAGCCAACGTTATAGAAACAGGGCTCCAGTGGATAGGTGGGAAACCAATACTTAATTCGGTCAACCTGGAAGATGGCGACGAAGAGGGAACGAGATTAGACAAGTTCCTAAAGTTAGCAAAAGAATACGGCACCGCTGTAATTTGTACCTGCATAGATCAGGAAGGCCAGGCCAGAACTGCAGAATGGAAACTGCGTGCTGCAAAAAATATATATGACATTGCTATAAACCGTTACGGCCTCGAGCCCCATGACCTGATATTCGATCCACTTGCTCTCCCCTTGACTACCGGTATGGAAGAATCAAGAAAAGACGGAATTGAAACTATAAATGGGATCAGAGCTATAAAGGAACAGCTTCCCGGGGTTTACACAGTGCTGGGGCTATCAAATGTGTCGTTCGGCCTGAATCCAGCCGCCAGACATGTCCTCAACTCAGTTTTCTTGGACGAATGCATGAAGGCTGGGCTGGACGCAGCTATTGCGCATCCTGCCAGAATATTACCGCTAAATAAAATCCCGGATGAGCAGCTTAATATTTGCCTTGATCTTATCTATGACAGACGGTCTGAAGGATACGACCCTCTGGGAGCACTCATAAATACATTTGAGGGCGTCAAAGCCAGCGATGCTAAATCCATTGACCTCTCCAGCCTAGATTTAGGAGAGCGCCTTACCCAAAGGATTATCGACGGAAACCGCAATGGCCTGGAACAGGATCTTACGCAGGCGCTCAATGAAGGGAATTCAGCCTTAGAGATTATCAATACTTTCCTACTCGACGGGATGAAGGTTGTAGGTGACCTTTTCGGAAGCGGTAAGATGCAGCTGCCATTTGTCCTTTCGAGTGCTGAGACCATGAAGGCTGCTGTCAGTTTCCTCGAACCTTATATGGAAAAAACCAGCTCTTCTTCTAAAGGAAAGGTGGTGCTAGCCACCGTCAAAGGGGATGTCCATGATATTGGGAAAAACCTGGTAGACATTATCCTCACCAACAATGGATATGAGGTGTTCAACCTGGGCATCAAAGTCTCAATAACCGAGATGATTCAAAAAGCTGTCGAAGCTGACGCTGATGCTATCGGAATGAGCGGCCTGCTCGTAAAGTCCACTTTGATAATGCGAGAGAACCTGGAGGAATTAAACCAGCGCGGTCTTGAGTCAATTCCAGTCGTCCTGGGTGGAGCGGCACTGACACGGACGTATGTGGAACGGGACCTCCGTCAGGTTTACAAGGGACGACTGTTCTATGGCAAGGATGCCTTTGAAGGGCTTCACACCATGGACCGCCTAATAGAAATAAAGAATAATGGTCTTGATGAGCCTGAGTTTGGAAAAGTCATATCTGAACGCAAGTTGCCGCTTCGAAAGTCGCAGAGGGATTCAGAAATTAAAGTGGCCCAAGATGCGCCAACCAGGTCTCCCGAAGTTGTGTCTGACAATAAAATATTCGTTCCTCCTTTTATCGGAACTCAAATAGTCAAAGGTATTCCTATCGACGAGATTGCGCGATTCTTGAACGAAACCGCGATATTTAGACATCAATGGGGATTCAGACCTACCAATGGCGAAACAGATGCCGAATTCAAAACTCGAATTCGATCGATCCTTCGAGAACAACTAGATAAAGCCAAGGCTGAACAGATTCTCACACCTCAAGTAGCTTATGGTTATTTCCCAGCAGGCTCCCAGGGAAATGACCTGGTTCTATTTGAAGATGTCGAGAAATCTAGAGAACTTACCAGGTTCACCTTTCCCCGCCAGAAGAAAGAACCCTTTCTCTGCATCGCAGATTTCTTTAGAGCGGTCGATTCGGACGAAGTCGACTATGCAGCGTTTCATATTGTCACAATGGGGAAAAAGGTTTCCGAAACAACTGCCAGGCTTTTCCAGGAAAACAAATATCAGGAATATCTTCTGCTTCATGGCCTAGGGGTCGAAATGGCTGAAGCTCTGGCGGAATACTGGCATCACAGGATTCGAACCGAATGGGGCTTCGTTGGAGAAGATGGCCCAACTCTATCCGGGCTTTTCAGACAGCAATACCGGGGTGGCAGATACTCATGGGGCTACCCGGCCTGCCCCGACGTTGAAGATAACGAAAAAGTAGCCAACCTGCTTGGAGCTGGAAGAATCGGAGTGGAGGTTAGTGAAGGATTCCAGCTTCATCCAGAACAGACGACTTCTGCGATAATATGTCATCATCCCCAGGCAAAATATTTCATAGCGTAATCTGAATACCCCACAACTCCGAGGACAAAGCGCTCCGGTCACCCGGACCTTATTGTTCGACTCATCATTCAGCCTACAAAATGAAGTGAACGGTCCGAATGATTGAGAATCTCCACTCCTTGCTCTGTGGCAAGTACGATGTCTTCGATCCTGGCTCCATATAGGTTCGAAATATAGATTCCCGGCTCGACCGAAAATGCCTGACCGCTCTGGATCTGCTCCAGATTGCCAGCAACGATATAGGGATCCTCGTGTTCCTCTATACCAATGCCATGACCTGTACGATGTATAAAATAATCACCGTAGCCGCATTCCTCGATATGAGACCGACCTATCTGATCCAGGGCCTGGCATGATAATCCCTCCTTGACAGAGGAAAGCTGGCGCTGTTGAGCAGTTTTCAGAATTGAATAAAGTTCATTGAACCTTTCCGGCATCTCCCCGGTCACCACTGTCCTGGTGGTGTCGGAACAGTAACCGGCGCTACCCTCGAATTGAAATTGTCCGCCGAAATCGCAGACAACCGCTTCATGCGGCCCAATAATTCTCGCACCAGGTTCGTGGTGGGGCGAAGCTGAATTTGTGCCAGAACCAACAATTGAAAAATTGACCCGACTCAATCCCTCTTTGAGCAGCCGATCTGATATCTCATGCGAAACTTCCAGTTCGGTTCTTCCGATCATTTTGATTTCACCTGACAGCAAAGCCTGCGCAACCTTGTCAGTGCGCAATGCTGCCTCGATTAACATTTCAATTTCAAGGCCATCTTTCACGCTTCTAAGCATCCTTGTGACCTTAGAAGCTGGTACAAATCTAGCTTTGCTCCTGGTTTGCAGTTTGATCAAAGAAATCGCCCATGTCCTGTCCGAAATTCCAACAGTATTGCATGATGAAATCAACTCTGCAACAAGGTCGTGAGGGTCTTCAAATTCCTTCCATGGCTTTATCTTGAATATAGAATCGATCACTTTCACCCTTGGCGCTTCAAGAATGGGAATTACAAGAGTGGGCGTTGCGTCTTTTGGAACGACCAAGGCTGTCAAACGTTCGAGTGGCATCGCCGTATAACCGGTCAACCAAGGAAGATCAGCCCCAAAAGATAGAACCAGCGCATCCACTCCCTGGTTCTCCATCTCAGTTTGAACCTTATCCAGTCTCCGACTATACGCACTTTCCAATTGAATCGAATCGAACATTTACCATCACCTAATCTGTTATACACAACTGTGCCCGAACCCACTGCGTAAACTATACTGAACGGCTACTTGGGCTACCTATATCCATCACAGGCCATCATCGATGATTTCGCAATGAGCCATCAATTGGCCTATACCCAATGTTATAAATCAACAACTTTTATAGCTTTTGCGCCAACATCCACCCGTATAGGTCAAAGAGAACTCAGAGCTGCCCCAAAAGTGTGGGGTTTCCCTGTACAGCAGTGCGCTGCATGTAGTGGACCACCGATCGCAGTCCTCCCAATTCTTCCCCTCCCCCCGCTCGACCCGGTCCCCCGTGCAGCATTTGCGGCATCGCGATCCCGTGCCCTGTCGAGGCTCTCGCATTCTCCGCGTTTGTAATCAGCAGTCGCCCATGCCATGGAGACAGCGATTCGACAAATGATCTCGCCACCTGGTCATCGCGTGTCACCAAAGACGCCACAAGGCTGCCATTTCCAAGCGCAGCAGCCTGAAAGGCCTCTTCGATTTGAGAGTACGGCATCACGGTGACTACTGGACCAAAAGGCTCCACCTGATGCGGTGTTGCTGAAAGCAAATCGTCGGCAACCAAAACAAACGGCGAGATAAAAGCCCCTGATTCAGAGTCTGCGTCTCTTAGTTCAATTCGATTTAAGTTGCCATAAACCAAACGGCAATCAACCAACAACTCATTAAGGCTCTGGATCAGCTCTTCACGCTGAGCAATACTTACCAGGGGTCCCATAGTTACCGCGCTGCCGCGGGGATCGCCAATGACAACATCAGATAGTCGGGAGATAAGTGCTTCGACCACTTCGTCAATCTGCGGCTCCGAAACGAAAACCCTTCGTATTGCAGTACATTTTTGACCTGCCTTGATAGTCATTTCCTCAACTATCTGGTCGATAAATATGTCAAATTCATCATCTTCCATGGCGACGTCGGGTCCCATAATCGAACAGTTCAGGGAATCAGCCTCAGCATTAAAACGCGCCCCCCTTTGTATAAACGCGGGATGGCTCCTCAAAGCACTTGCGGTCTTAGCCGAACCTGTAAAAGCAAGGGTGTCTTGGGTTAGCAGACTCTCTAGCAGTCCAGTTGGGCCTGCAGCTAATAGCGAAATGGAGCCTTCGGGTAAGATTCCGGAATCAATAATTTTACGAAACACCGCATGAGTTAGATATGCCGTTTGACTAGCCGGTTTCACCAACGTAGGCATCCCGGCAAGAAAAGCTGGAGCAAACTTTTCAAGCATTCCCCAAACTGGAAAATTATATGCATTAATCTGTACTGCCACTCCTCGACGGGGAGTATAGATATGTTTGCCCGAAAATTCGCCCCCTTTACTCAATGGTTCAATCTCGCCATCAGGCATTATCTTAGAGTCAGGCAACTGCTTAATCCCTTGCGAGGCAAATACCGCTAAAGTGCCAATCCCCCCGTCAATATCAACTGAGGCGTCTTTTCTGGTAGCTCCGGTATGATATGAAACCTCGACGAACTCGTCGATGTGCCCAAAGAGATACTTTGAGAGGTCTTTTAGAATCTGCGCCCGTTCAGTAAAAGTTAATTCGCGCAACTCACTTCCTCCAACAGAGCGGGCAAATTCCAGCGAAACCGCCAAATCAGTTGCTACCGATGGTATTTGACCTACATCGACGCCAGTTGCGGCATCCTTAAGTGCCGTCAATTTACCCGATCCAGATCGCCACTTTCCACCTAAAAAACTGTCAAGAACTGGCATTCATTCACCGATCCATTTCAAATGCCAAGTATATGCAAGCCATACCTGGACTTTATTATTTCGCACGCTAAGTAGGCTGAAGGAAAATCTTTCGGCTGACCCTCGGCTCAATAACGCATTATTCTACAGCACGTAAGCAGTTATAAAACCATCTGTAGAATAAACTTTGTGCCCGGGTGCCTACAGAGCGTGATGAGCCTGCATTCGCTTTAGCGACAGCCAACGCTTAGGTAGTAATCAGCGAACTTCTCTCTGAAAGTGAACCATAAGAAGACTTTGCGTGATATGACGAACGAGTCATTGGAGAAGCCTCTACATGGCCTATCCCGCAAGACTCGCCAACCTCTGCTAGGCTCAGGAATTCATCGGGTTCCACCCACCTGGCAACTGGGAGATGATGAATGGTAGGACGCAGATATTGGCCAATTGTGACAATGTCGCAGCCCACGCTGGCAAGATCCCGCAATGCCTCTACCAGCTCATCGTATGTCTCGCCCATTCCAACGATTAATGACGATTTGGTAACCAGACCCTCCTGTTTGGCTCGAGCCAGTACCCCCAAAGATCTCGCATATGAAGCTGACGGCCTAACAACATATTGGAGCCTGGCTACAGTCTCAAGATTGTGATTAAGCACATCCGGTCGCGCATTGAAAACTAATGCCAGCGACTCTGGGTCACCTTTGCAGTCAGAGATTAGAACCTCCACCCTAGTCCCAGGTGAAACTGCCCGAATCTCATCTATGGTGGCAGCAAATGCCCCAGCCCCACCGTCATGCAAATCATCTCTTGCCACAGCAGTTACCACCGCGAACTGAAGATTCATCTCCTTGACTGCATTAGCAACTCTGCTTGGTTCTTCCGGATCCAAAGCCAATGGATGGTTGGTTTTCACCTGACAAAATGCACAGGCACGGGTACAGTCTTCCCCATTGATCATAAATGTGGCTGTGCCATCGGCCCAGCACTCGTAGATATTGGGACAACCAGCCTCTTCACAAACGGTCACAAGTGAGAACTTTCGCATTGTTACCTTAAGTTCTCTGTACTCTGGACCCATCTTGGCTTTGGCACGCAACCAATCAGGCTTACGAGTAGAGATAGAAACGGAGTCCTGAATTGCCATTCCAGCCCTGGACATCCTCTTGGATATATTTACCTTGGTACTTAAAACAGCTGGTTCAGCCTTTTTTGTTTCACTTTTTTCCAAACTCTGTTTCGACTGACCGGCTACTTCACCCTGGCGGATAAACCCAACGCCCTGGTGGGAATATTGACCATCGGAAAAAACATTCGCCCCGGCCTTGACAAACAGATCCACCACCTCTTGCATCGATACATCGATACCCTCATTCAGCAGCGACGTTACAGGCTTATCAGCTATGCCGCAAGGGATAATGTGACCAAACATCGACAGGTCTGTCCTAACATTAAGCGCAAAGCCGTGCATAGATCTGTTGCGGCTGATTTTGACACCAATCGCGCAAATCTTGCGAGGATTTTCGCCAATCGGATCGACCCACACACCAGGGTATCCCTGCAGGCGTCCTACGTTTGTCAGTCCAAGCTCAACTAAAACATCAATTATCAACTGCTCTAGACGAAATACAAACTTTGGTGTCCTGTCTGGCTCATCCGGTACATTCAGTATCGGATAGCCAACGAGTTGCCCCGGCCCATGAAAGGTGACGTCACCTCCTCGGTCGGCTCTGATCATCTCTGCACCAACGCTGGCTGGATCTACCAGGATGTTGTTCAAATCAGTTCTCACACCAAGTGTATAGACATTGTCATGTTCGAGCAGGAGAAAATATTCTTCAGCGGTGTTTGAAAAAAGGGCTTTTTGAAGTACTTGAGCGTCGCTGTAGCGCACTCTACCGAGCCATCTAGTGTGGAGCATCTCGCCTCCCGCTATCAGCGGTTCCCTTTTCGGGTAACTGCAAATTACGAAATTTAACAGTTGGCGGGTTTTTAGGCCCGCCAACATAGTTCTGGATTAGAGCTCTTGAGCCCAGTTCCAGGTTTCAATTATCTCTTTCATTCTCCTCAGGAATGCAGCGGCATATGCGCCATCGATAACTCGGTGGTCGAAGGACAAAGCCAACATTCCTACAGAGTGAATAGCAATCGACTCAGAGCCATCGGTATGGGTTACCACAACCGGCTTACGCTTAATCCCGTCAGTAGACAAGATAGCAACTTGGGGCTGATTGATGATAGGAACAGTCATAAACGTCCCGAATGGGCCCGGGTTAGTGATTGTGAATGTTCCGCCTGAAATATCATCGGCGCTCAGTCTTTTAGTTCTCGCCCTCTCGGCCAAGTCTTTAATCGACCTTGCAAGTCCCGTGAGCCGCATGGTATCAGCACCATGGATTACCGGAGCGATCAAACCCTCCAAACCTAAATCTACGGCAATCGACAAGTTGAGATCCTTGTGAACAATTAAAGCATCATCACCTACTGAAGCGTTCAGATGAGGGAAAGTCCGCATTGCTTCAACGGTTGCCCTGGCAATAAACGGAAGGTAAGTAAGGGAAAATCCCTCTTCACCTCTAAACTGGTCTTTAATTGCCTTTCGCACCCGCTCTACAGGTTCAAAATCAACCTCGATAGCTACAAGAGAATGAGCGGAAGTGGCCTTGGAGCGAACCATATGCTCGGCTGTCCTGCGTCTTATATTTGTAAATGGAACCACTTCATCACGAGGACCGGCCACACTGGTTTCGACAGCAACGCTACGAGTCGCAGGTGCTTGAGCCCTTTCCTGGTATTCCATTGAAACAGCCGGTGCAGCTTGAGGCTGTGGAGCAGGAGCTGCCTGAGGCTGTGGCGCTGGAGCAGGAGCCGGTTGTGGAGCTGGAGCGGGAGCCGGTGCAGCTTGAGGCTGTGGTTCACCATTTGCAGCTAATTTGTCCAAATATTGAAGCACGTCTGACCTGGTGATACGACCGCCTGCTCCCGTACCCACAATCTGGGAAGGATCGATACCATTGTCATTTATCAATTTCCTGACAACTGGGGAAAGGAGCAGAGAGCCATTTCCCTCTGGGCTTGAGGATACTCCAGCAGTAGCAGGAGCTGCCTGAGGCTGTGGCGCTGGAGCTGCCTGAGGCTGTGGCGCTGGAGCTGCCTGAGGCTGTGGCGCTGGAGCTGCCTGAGGCTGTGGCGCTGGAGCTGCCTGAGGCTGTGGCGCTGGAGCTGCCTGAGGCTGTGGCGCTGGAGGCTCACCCTCAGCCGAAACGATCGCTAGTACCGTCCCAACGTCTACCGTCTCACCCTCTTGCACAAGAATCTGAGTCAATACCCCTGCCGCCGACGACGGTACTTCCGAGTCAACCTTATCGGTTGAAACCTCAAAAATTATCTCATCCTGTGCAACGCTGTCTCCAACGTTCTTAAGCCATTTAGTGACCGTACCTTCGGTAACTGTTTCACCAAGTTGTGGCATAGTTATTTCAGCCAACGTGAAGTCCCCTTCCTGTCAATGCTAGAACTGTCTCACCAAATGCCTCTGAGAGGGTTGGGTGAGGTTGAATAAATTGGGAAACCTCGTCCGGTGTAGCTTCCCAGTTAACTGCTAAATATCCCTGACCAAGCTGCTCTGTAACCCAAGGACCAGCCATATGGACTCCAAGGATTTTCCCTGCGCTGCCATCAGGCATCTTCTCTGCGATCACCTTTACGACTCCGTCGGTCTCTCCCACTATTCGTGCTCTGGAGTTACCACCAAATGGATCCTTTTTGACAATTACGTCATAGCCAGCCGCCCTGGCAGCCTCTTCAGTGAATCCGGCAAAAGCAACCTCAGGGTGACAGTAAATACACCAAGGCACCTTGGAGTAGTCAACGGGAACCACTGGTTCCGAAAGGATATGCTTGATGGCGACAATCGCTTCCGCAAAGCCAATGTGGGCCAACTGCGCCGTAGCAACAAGGTCACCTATTGCATATACCCCTTGCTCGGAAGTCCTCATGTATGGATCAACCTTTACAAAACCACGCTGGTCAACTTCCACAAACGTCTCTTCACCAAGTAACCCATCGGAATTTGGTCTACGACCAACCGATACAATCACAGCATCTACAGAGACAGATTGGTTATCGCCGAAATGAACGGTGGTTCCACCACCAGGATTTGGAGTATGTCCAGAAACCGCGACTCCTGTATGCACAGCAATTCCACGCCGGCGAAAAGATTTTGCCACCACATCGACAACGTCTTTATCAACTCCTGGCAAAATCTGCGGTAGTGCTTCAAGCACGGTTACCTGTGCCTCAAGATCACTCATCATTGATGCAAATTCGCACCCGATTGCACCTCCACCGATGACTACAACACTCGAAGGAAGCGAAGTTAATGAAAGAACCTCATCGGAGGTCATAACTATCTTTCCGTCGACCTCAAAGCCTGGTATCGACCTAGGAACCGATCCCGAGGCTAGAATTATACTCTCGCCCTCGATGATACGACCGTCGGATATTTGGACCCTTCCATTGCCAAGGTATTTACCGGTTCCCTCGATTGTTTCAATCTTCCTGCTCTTCATCAAACCGGAAAGTCCTTTCCAGAGCTGGTCTACAACTTTCTGCTTACGATTTTGAGAAACGGAGAAATCGATCTTTGGCTCAGAGGTTGAAATACCAAATTCAGCAGCACCATTAACGGACCGATAAACTGCTGCGGTCTCTAGAAACTCTTTCGCAGGAACACAACCACGGTGAAGGCAAGTACCTCCAACTTTGTCCTTTTCAATTACGGCCACAGACAGTCCCGCAGATGCGCCATATAATCCGGCTGCATATCCACCAGGACCACCACCAATTACAACGACGTCAAAAAAGTCAGACGTCGGACTCACCTCCCAGGTCGTTCAGCGAAGAAAACACCTGAACATAATCATTGCATAGCAAGAACTTTTGTTATTTGTAACATGTTCACACTAACAGCAATTTAAAATATTGTGGTAAATCAGATCAGCCGATTCGAACTTCGAATTCAACTGGATTTAATCATATTTCGGAATCGGCCATTGATCTAATCAAATCCAGGGTGACTTTACAGTCCAAATACGATCGATGACCAGCTGATGGGAGCTTCTGGTAAGTATAATTCCCAAATCTGGAATTCCATGAACCCACATAGGATGAGTACTGAATCATTGCACACTCCCAGCGCTCCGAGATAATTTGCAATCCATTTCGAATCGCTTCATTATCCAGGATCGCCCGGTCGTAGGCACTATTGTATGCTATCAGCAGCTTCCCCTTAGTAACGTCCATCAGGTCCGTCCAAACGTCAGCTATCAAGGGAGCATCGATCAATTTCTCTTTTGTTATCCCATGGATTCGTGAGGCTTCAGACGGTATTTCGCACCCCGGATTGACATACGTGCCAAATCGAACTTCACCATTTCCCCCAAGCACGGTAATCTCAACCACCCGTGAGATTTTCGGATTAAGCCCTGTCGTTTCAGTGTCAATTATGCACCAGCTGTCCAAATCATCGAGCAGCCTTCGGCTCCAAAGTATGGCCTTCCTGCGATCCAGTACCTTCTGTTCTTTGCTGGGTTCAGAATTCATTCGCTTTCAGTCTTTCTTTTAACTTCCGGCTGCATCAAGCCACCAGGCCGCTAGTTACCGACGGCTAGCAAAAATCTAAAGGCTCAATAACAAGATACCCTATAGCTGCGACACAACTAAATACGATAGGCCAGGCAGAAGCTTTCTTCCAGTATTGACAACCCATTGGGCTTTCGCTGTCATCACCATCCCTAGATACTCATAGCGCTGAACGAGCTATGTAAATTGGACCAGGGAAGCTTGTTTACATACGACCAGGACTTTCGGTGAAGATTCGACAACCCCATAGCATTTATGGCGCAAACATGTGCACCAGAGGGATAGCCCTTATTGCTTTCAAACCTGTACCAGGGATAACAATCTGAATATAGGATCATCTGATCGTCACGCTTGACTTTGGCATATATAGACGCACTTGCAATAGCAAAACTTCTTCGATCCCCTTTTAGCAGCGTTCGGACTTCTCCTCCCCCAATAAAGTCAGTATTACCGTCTAGCAAAATTATCGCGCTGTCCAGATATTTGTCCATGTTCTCCATCGCCCGTTGGGCCCCAAGTGCAAGCGCCTGGGTCATGCCAAGTCCATCAATCTCCCAGGCCTGCACATATCCCAAGCCAAATTCCGATGCCACGGTCTCGATGTGGTTAATCAACGAGCTGCGAACGTGGGAGGGAAGAAGCTTGGAGTCAGTTATCTTCATCATCGACTCTTCCAGGGGCGTAAGCGGGGCTTCGCCATTCGCCTCTTTCTCCCATATGGTCTTAGCTCGACTGAGCAAGGCATCCACTTCAACCACTACTGCACCTACGCACAGCGGACCGGCCCATGATCCTCTGCCAACCTCATCCACACCTATCACGTATCTGTGTTTGGTTGGATCGATCTGGCTTTCAATCTCCAATCCTTGAGAAAGCGGAGAATTTCTCACTAGCGAACCCTGAGCTCGCGCAAATAAAAATTCATCGCCGGGGAGCAAAACTCAGTCACTGGGGTTGACCACCCAAAGCTGCACAGATCCAAGATCTTTCAGGTATCGGGGTCGAAGCGGTACAAGGTGTAAATTTTCGTCCGGGGGAAGATGTTGATGGACACCGTCGGAAACCAGTATCGACCCCGGATTGGCGATGTTTACAATTCGAGAGGCAAGATTGACTGTCGGTCCATAGTAATCACCCTCCCTGGCTAACACCGGACCATAGGCAACCCCCGCCCGAACCTCGGAGAGAAGCTTTTCTTTTGAATATTCTTCTTTGAGAATCACTCCAACCTGAACTGCGGCATAAGCATCCTCGGCAACATACATAACCTCGTCACCAATCATCTTCACCACCCGCCCACCATATTTTGTCACCGCATCAGATGAGAGTTCTTCAAACCGTGACACCACTGCCCCCAGCTCCTGGGTGGTCAATTGCTGGGAAAGAATAGTAAAACCAACCAGGTCAACAAACCCAACCGCCAAAACAAGTTCTGAGACATTGGGCGCTCCTTTATCGAGCGCAACCATAGCACGCCTGCCGGCCGCGTGAAGGTGGCGAATCCAGGCGTATATCAATAGTTGTGGTAACGCAGGCAGTGTTGCTGCAGAGTACCTGGCAAATCTGTCGGCCAGGTCGACCGTTGACAAATCTTCCGAGTCGCCCTCTATCGCCTTCAGGCCATTTGAAGCAACGATCTCAGCCTCAGCAATTCGTGCCATCGATGAACCAATGACTCTGGCGAGTTGAATTGCAATATCGACATCTGCAGTCCCGCTCCGCACTAGACCCCTGAGAGACAGGATCGCCTCCACGTCGAGCGGAGTAAAAACTTTTTCACCATCTGAAACGTCGGTAAATCCAAGCGCTCTCCATAAGCGCCGTATTACCTGTTTGTCAATGCCGGTTTCCTTAGAAAGCTCAAGAATATCCATCCGGCTTCTCGGAGGCCCCAGCATTTGATCAACGGCCAGAAGATGAAGAGAATCCTCAGCAAGTGCAGACAATATCTCCTCGTCAGAGACCCCTCGTTCTCTAAGCATTTCCAGGAGTCGAAGAGGGATCATCGAAAGAATCTGGTCCGATGTCTTATCTACTTCCAAAGTGTTCCCCCTCCATCAAATACATGCTGAAACATTCTTTCATGCCTACACTAAAAACAATGATAATAAACGAAGCCGATCTGAAAAGATTTTCCAACCAGCACATAATTATTATTCCGATCAGATCTTTCTCAAGTGGAAAATCCCGACTTTCATCAGTCCTAAGTCAACAACAGCGGTCAGAACTTATGCAGTATTGCGCCAACTCAGTTATCGGCGCTACAGGTGACATCCCAACCATTGTGATCAGTTCAGATCCTCAGGTACAGTCGTTTGCCCTAGAAAGAGGAAAATTTTGTCTCCCCGATCCAGGCAGCACCTTGAACCAAATTATAAACAACCTCTACAAGGCCTCTTTCGAATTTGGAATTTCCCACCTTACTGTGGCTCACGGCGACTTGCCGCTAGCTAGAGACCTTACATGCCTAAAGCAGGATCTCTCTGCCGTCATCGTGCCGGACCGACATAGAAGTGGAACCAACGTGCTATCGATCCCAACTGGGACCAAGTTCATCTTTTCCTACGGATTTGGTTCACTGGAAAAACACATCCAACAAGCACGTCTCAACAACCTGCAAGTTTCACTGGTCGAGGATCCGAGTTTGATGATCGACATAGACATGCCCGAAGACCTTGATCAGATCACCTCCAAATTGAACTGGAACAGAAAATCTGTTGCTGTTGATGATGAGCATAAATCAAATCGACTAAGTGAGTAGATAAAGAAGGTCTTAGGCCGAACTAGTCTAGAAACTCGTGTGCCGTACAACCACGTCAAGGAGATCGAAATGTCAACCTATCTGGCAACAGATTTAAATCAAGTTTCTTCAGATCTTTCTGTTCCCAAGCGGGCTCTGGCAATTGGAGCACATCCGGATGACATAGAATTTGGATGCGGGGGAACTTTAGCCAAATGGGCGGCACAAGGTTGTCAAATTTTCCACTTGGTGTGCACTGATGGGTCTAAAGGAACATGGGACCCGCACGTTGACGGCAATGCACTCGCAGCTCGGAGACAAATTGAACAAACCGAAGCGGCAAAAACTCTAGGGGGCACTTCGCCGGTAATCTTCCTTGGATGGACCGATGGCGAACTGGAATCAGGGATGACCCAGAGAGCCCAGGTGGTAAAGGCCATCCGTGAAACCAGGCCGGAAATACTCCTTGCCCATGATCCGTGGAAAAGATACAGGCTGCACCCTGACCATCGCAATGCAGGGTTTTTAGCCACAGATGGAGTTGTGGCAGCTAGAGACCCTCTGTTCTTCCCTGAATTGGGTCAGCCCCACAGACCATCCAAAATACTGCTGTGGGAAGCCGACGAACCAGATCATGTGGAAACCATTCTTGAAGAGGTATTTTCAGCAAAATTAGCTGCTCTTAAATGTCACGCCAGCCAGTACGAAACCACCATGGGAGTCAGCGAACTCGACGACCCATCACAAATGGCAGCATTCGAACAAAGGCTTAGGGATCGAATGACATCAAATCAGCTAGCCCCCGCCAACCAGCTGTCTGAGGTATTCAAGCTGATCTCAAAGGTCTAGGCTTGGACTAACCCGCTAATTGATCTTGCGGTCCATTCCCTTCCAATAAGGTTCCCTCAGCTTGAATTTTTGCAATTTTCCAGTTGCCGTCCGAGCTAACCCGTCGCGAAATTCGATCGAGGTTGGGCACTTGTAGCCAGCCATCCGCTCCTTGCAAAATGACCGAAGTTCCTCTTCAGTAGCTTCCATATTTGGCCGGAGAACTACTAAAGCTTTTACCGTCTCGCCCCACTTCTCATCTGGAACTCCAATTACAGCAACTTCCGCAACCGCCGGATGCTGGTAAAGAACATCTTCCACTTCAATTGATGAGACATTCTCTCCTCCAGAAATGATTACATCCTTTTTGCGATCCGAAATAACTACATAAGGTCCCTCCAAATGGCCACCGTCGCCGGTGTGGAACCAGCCTCCCTCGAGCGCAGAAGCGGTTGCCTCGGGGTTTTCCCAATACCCTGCAAACACATGGTTACCTCTTGCCAAAACCTCGCCACTGTCATCGCAGCAAATCTCGATACCAACCGCCGGAACACCTGCCATGCTGAGACGCTTGGACTTTTCCACGATGTCGAGGTTGTCCCATTCCTTGGTTGACCGGTTAATGGTCAAAAGGGGAGATGTTTCGGTTAGTCCGTAGAGCTGGATAAATTCCCAGCCCAGTTCTTGCTGTATCCTCTCAATAGTTCGAGACGGTGGCGGAGCACCGGCTGCAACCACTCGAACGAGATCCCTTCCCGGGAGAGCTATTCCGATTTCGTTTCTCTTTGTAGCAGCATCTAAAACGCTTGCCCATACCGCCGGCGCTCCACACAGAATGGTTACTCCTTCGTTTTCGACCTTCTGGAGAATATTCTCACCATCAATTTTGCGCTGAATGACATGATTGCCACCCATTGCCGTTACGGCATAAGGCATCCCCCAGCCGTTACAGTGAAACATAGGAAGCGTATGCAGCAATACATCCCGGTCGGTAACAGTTGTATGCCAACCAAACATAACAGCGTTCATCCAGGCATTCCTATGGGTCATCTGCACCCCCTTGGGACGCGCCGTGGTTCCAGAGGTATAGTTGATTGAGCAGGTGAAGTCCTCATCAGCATTCCATGGCACTGGTGGCTCTGCCCCCTCTGCCAACGGTGCAAACAGCTCTTTGTCCTGAATGTTATCTAAAACAAATCTGTGCTTTATATCGATACCTTTGGTAACTTCTTCAAATTCTGGATCCACCATCAGAACCGACGCCCCAGAGTGACTGATTATGTACGCAATCTCGTCATGATTCAGCCTGAAGTTGATAGGAACCAAAATACGCCCGTATCCGCTCACCCCATAATACGAAACTAGGAACTTGCCCGAATTTGGAGAGACCAAAGCAATCCGTTCACCCTGGGCAACGCCCATCTCGTCGAACATCTTGGCCATGCCCATGGATCGTCTGGCAAGCTCGCCATATGTAATCCGTCCTAGATTACCCGGAGCAGTTTCTTCGTCAACCAGGGCAAGCCGATCCGGAAAAACAGTCGCAGCTCGGTCGAGAAAATTTCCGACATTCATATCTATTTTCATACGAATCCCCCCTTATTCCATTTCTCAACCACCGAGAATCGGATTCAAGGACTACTATATATCCTCTCCAAAGGGTACTTCACTTGAAAACTATTTGTAGCACAAATCCTTTCCAAACTTTTACAATTTTGGAGTACCAGGTTCTCTCAGACTGGCGTTGACGGCGTTCATAATTCCAGATACCGGGTGAGCTTGTCAAAGTTTGCAAAATCCCCAGAACTTACTATAGGAACTCTGTCCGGCACTGCTCTCTGCTCCAAACCTTTCGACAGATTGGCTACGCGCCGAATGGAAGTGCCTGAAAAGACCTCAGCAAGCTCTTTTGACGGTTGGACATGGGCAAACTCATTTATGTCTAAGCGCAGATCCATCGCATTTGTAAAAATACGGCGATTTGCCGACTGACTCATTACCAGAGCCGGAGAAATCATAGCGTTATAGGTAAGTTTGTGCAACGGAACACACTTTTGCTGACCGTGATAGATGTATTCCAGATATTGTTCCTCGGTGTTAACCCAACCGCGCTGACCAAATTTAAAATCGTTTCCTTTGGGAAGATAGGAAATCCTCACCGGTTCATTTTCGAAAAATCCACAAGGCTGAATGCTCTTTCCAACTGAGCTAGCCAGAATCGACCTCGCTAGATCCCGGTCATGCTTTGTTGAAAGTACCAGATAGTCGTCGGGAAACGACCCTGGCCGAGCTTGACCCAGACCCAAAGCGAGTTTTGCAATCGAATCGGAGAGTACGGAATTTTCACCGTTTTCCCTATCAAGGGACTCAAAGTGACTCTCTCGTTCATCAACAGACAGAACCATACCAGGCAATGGAAGCTCCTTAATCGAGTCTTTGACTGCAATAACCAGATTTTGGTGTAAATACCTACTTGAAACCTCGGCTATCTTCCCAACATCAAAACCCGAAAGCACCACGATTTCACACTGGTTGGCAAAAGCGGCTCGGCGTCTACTTTCGGCATCTGCTGGTCTTGGGAGTTCTCTATTTGCGTAGATGACTGAGACCACTTCTCCCAAATTAAATACCTTCTGACGGTCATAGAGATCATCCCTGTATGGCACCAATCTGACCCACCCTTGAAATTTACTGGGGTGCTTCAGCCGAGAGATAAATTCAGCCAAATAGTCTCGGCGCCTTTCGGGTCTGTCAGTAGTAATAGAACAACTCAACCCGAGCTTTGGCGATTTATGCGCCAGTCCCTTCATAAGATCCAAGCCAAATCCGGCATTTGTCAACTCTTGTTGCCACTTTTGATGTAGAGATATATCATCAACCAAAACTTTTGAAGGCCTTGTGGCAAGTGCGGCAGCCCTTGAGGCACCCATTGAGCGATTACCCCAGTCGCTGGTCAGCTCCTTAACCTGGACGCCGCGTTTACTGAAGAGATCAACGATTTCCTGATTAAAACCCGGTATCAAGGTGGGTCCCCGTAATTTGTCAATCTCACTTTCGATCATCAAAATACCGGTTCGTTGCAAAATCTCCTTTGCCAAAAGAACCCGATACTGGACCGAGGTATCCCCAGCCAGACGGTACAGTGCCCCGGAATTTAGAGCCCGCAGCTGATTTGAGGAGGTGTCAACCCTGTTGGCCACGATCAAATGAGTATGCAGATGGGGATCAAGCAACCTTGACGTCCTGTGTGCAAATCCTATTGCAGATACCGGTCCAGGTGAATTCCAGCTAATATTTGGGGCCAACTCGTCAAGGACCTCTGATACGGCAGCTTTATGCGCCTCCAGTATCTTGTTGGAAAGGTCCTGATTAGCAAGGCCATAAAGTATAGAGATCTGTTTTGGGGCCACAAAAGTTAGGTCATAACCGAGATTTGAGATCGGTCTGATAAATCTCTCATCCCGTGCAAGCAGTCTAAGGTCATCAAATATTTCCGCCAGTTGTTGGCGACTCCAACCATAGCCAGACCATCTACCATAAGTGGAATACTCATCAGGATTAAGTGCGGTTCTACAATCTTCGTCGCCGCGTGCAATACCTTGAAAGTAGTAATCCAGCCGGCCAGCCCTTATAGAAGTTACGAATAATCCCGACACTGTCAACTCACAGAATGGAGTCTCAGACGTTGTGGGGCGGAATCATACTTTGCCATAGGGCAAAGCCGAGGTCAACTTAATTTTTATATAGTTTCAAAATTTGAGCCGCAGCCAATCGACCCAAATTCCTGTACTTCTCTGGCTGTATAACTACTGCGTCTGGACCCAAGCGCAGTAGAAGCGAGGAAAGCCAGCGACCTGAAGAAGCATAAAATCCAAAAACTTCAAACTCTTCCAATTCCGCCAATAACTGCGGCGACTCCACCAGGCGTTCAAAAAGCCATCTGAACTTCTTGGGAACACTGAGCAAAACCCACTCTCCGGTGCCTTCGAAAGCCCGGGGTGAAACACCGCTTTCAGTCCATATTCTCTCATCTTCTGGCAGCTGAAAGGTGCTTTGAGTAACGCTGCACGAAAGTATGCGCCCAAGTGAAAAATGTCTGACCTCTCTCGCCAGATGACAGTAACCCCGCAAATACCACTTTCCGGCTTCCTCGAAAAGCAGATAGGGATCAACTTCTCTTGTCGTAATCCGCTCAGTAGAGAATGAAAAATAGGTGATTTCCACGGTTTTAGAAACATTGGCAGCTTCCCGAAGCATCGCCAAAAAATACGGTTCATCGATATCTACGTCTACTTCTGCAAGGCCCAACTTGAAGTTGGAGAGCGATGTCTCCAACTTTTCCAATGCCGACTTTAGATGACCGGCAGGATCAATTCCCGGAATTTCGAGTGCCACCGCTGCCGTAGTGGCCAGAACCATCACTTCGAGCGTATTTAGACGCCTCGGTGCGGTTATTATCTCCATGTCCAAATAACTGCTGACGGTACCATCCTCATCGACGATGATCTCAAGCAGGGAATCGGGTGTATACGGAGGGACCCCACAACAAGCAGCCATTTCCAGCAGCCTAATAACCTGACTCTTGGAGATTTTGAAGGTGTCCGAGATATCTGCCACCGTAGTAGATCCGACTCTTGCCAGCCATGGCAGAATCTTGGCCAGAACCACATACATATCGCCCGCGCTCTTCAGCTCGATTCTTTCAGAAGCCAGAGCCTGGGAATCTGACTCTTGACGAATCGCCCCCGGTGAAACAACCGTACCCGGTTCTGAAGAGCCGATATCGGCAGCAGACTCCAATACTTGGTCGATTACTAAAGTTTTTCTGGAATAATAATTTAGATAGCTTTCCAAATAAGCGGTAAAACCTTCGGCCAGTGGCTCAGAACCCACCAACCGCATTTTGTCCAGATGACTTAGCAGCCAATCGTACAAAGCCGGTCGGTCGAGAACCTTGAGCCTGACAATTGCCCTGCCATCATCGAGTTGGTCGATACCAACCTGATCACCCAATTCATAGCGGATCAGCGCTTCTGCATCACTAGAAATTTCGACCGCAGCCTGTTCGGCCTCTCCCTCACCCACTTCCCACCTGTTCTTAGGCAGATGCGAAGAAAGTCTAAAATCAGATGGTTTTCCGACTGGAAAGACATCTGATAGACTCACTTGAGATTCGATCCGGTTTACCAAAAAGGTCTTTATCAGACCTGACTGAGCTTCCCTTCCCACCACATACCAGTTACCCCATCTGAACGAAATTCCATAAATCTCCAGATTTCTGTGCTTCGAACGGTAGGTGAACTCAACAGTCCTGGAAGAGCCAACAGCCTCAAAGAGCCTGAAAAGGTTGGGTTGACTTGGTATATTTGCCACAGTGGCTTCTTGGCCTGAAATGACGCATCCAAGTTTCGAAAGTGCGGAATTGCGCTCCGCATTGCCAAAACTTACCATGCCGCTCGCTGCCGCCAGCGAAGCGGCCTCAGAGGGAGATAGGTGTAGATCAGGGATAACCATTTCCGACTTATCAATTAAATACCCGTATTGTTCACTTCCCGGGATCTGTCTGGTTTCAATAGGGATGCCCAGATCTCTAAGTTCCTTTTTGGCACGTTCAAAAGCCTGACGTCTGGCACCCTGTGAATCTGGGAAACCCCCAATCCTTCGGGCAATTTCGTCGAGAGAGATTGGGCTGTTAGCACTTAGCAATAACATCACTAAATTGAGCAGCCTCGGAAACTTATCTGTTTTTGCCAAATCCGGATCCTTCCCTCGATCCCATTTTCACACAATTCATCATCTGCGAGCGAATTCCAAAGCGTCGACGTGACGCAAGTCTAGAAGTGGCCAGGTTGCAAAAGAACAGGAAGAGGACACGACTTGCTGTAATGTCTCATTCAAGCACCGGCTAAATCTCAGTATATTCCGACCGGCGACTAGGAAAACTAAACGTTCCGCAGAGAAAGTGCCCGTCAGGCTTACTGATAAATTCGATGTGACAATCGAATTAACTGAAAATAAGACCGTCATAACTTCAAAAATGTTTCAATAAAGATAAGAAACTTCTTCCGATGGGTCCAGCTACAGTTGGCAATAAGCTTTTAAACATGGGGGATTTATCTTTCAATCTGCATCCGATAACCCTAGCCTTTTGTTTAGTGGCTATATTCGGCTACAGATACGTTTGCTCAATTAACCCAAATCCCGATTCCCCAGTCAACTCCGAGGGGACCACCTCCTCGCTTAGTCCCAAAAGAATGAATTGCACTAGGAGGCAGAAGTGGTTCTTCGCCTTCGGACTTGGCGCCATCTTCCTCGCCAACTACTGGCCGCTGGCAGAAGTGGCCCGACATGATCTCCTTTTGGCGAGAATGACTCAGCAACTGCTTATTACACTTGCCGCGCCGCCATTACTACTCATGTCACTACCGAAAGTTGCAGTGGCTCACCTGACACGACCCAGGTTCCTCGACTTTGCATTAACCACACTGACTCGTCCACTTCCCTCGATAATAATCTTTTCAATCGCAGCGGTTTCTGCGATCTCTCCCCCGCTGGTGCGCTTCGAAGCGGCCGGCAGTGCTAATGACCTTGCAGTACAGGTAATGCTGTTTACCGCCTCAATTCTGGTCTGGATTCCAGTACTAAGAATTCTCCCTGGGATCAGGCACCTCTCGACCGCAGGTCGACTGGCCTATGTCTTCGTGCTGTCTTTAGTGCCCAGCATTCCCGCCATTGTGCTTATTTTTGCCAGGAGATCTTTATACAGCACCTACAGCCATGGCGCATTTGGAATAAGTGCAGTCGGCGACCAGGAACTCACAGGGGCACTAGCTAAAATCGCTTCTCTGGCGGTATTTTGGGGTATCGCCATTGTAATACTTTTACGCACAGACAGGGACGAAGAGCTGGGAATTGACCCTGAACCATTGACTTGGGACGATGTACAGCGGGAACTAGACCGAAGCTCCAAGAAGAACCCGCCCGGCTAGTAGGTAGACTAATTGTGCAAATAAATTGCACTGTGGACTTTGCGCGTATTTATACTCTAAGTTTCCGCAAAGGAAAAGTTCGACCCCTTACTGGAGAAATTACATGTCTATTCGCCACGACTTAAGAAATGTGGCAATCATCGCCCACGTAGACCACGGAAAAACCACCCTGGTGGACGCCATGTTCCGGGAAACCGGAGTTTTTCGCGCCAACCAGGAAGTGGTTGACAGGGTCATGGACTCAATGGATCTTGAACGGGAAAAGGGCATAACCATCCTCGCAAAACAAACATCAATCAGGTACGAAGGCGTAAAGATCAACATCGTCGATACGCCGGGGCACGCTGACTTTGGTGGCGAGGTTGAGCGGGGTCTAGCGATGGTGGACGGCGTGGTGATGTTGGTCGACGCTGCTGAAGGGCCGCTACCGCAAACGAGGTTTGTGCTCCGAAAGGCGCTGGAAGCCAATCTGCCAATCATTGTAGTTTTGAATAAAATTGATCGGCCCGACGCACGGCCTGATGAAGTCATAAATGAGATCTACGAACTTTTCCTGGATCTGGATGCGGCGGAACACCAGATCGAATTTCCAATCGTTTATGCCAGCGCCAAACAGGGGTGGGCTTCACTGAAACAAAATGAGACCGGAGAAGATCTTAAGCCTCTCTTTGAAACTATCCTTGAACACATTCCAGCACCTCATTTTGAGGAAGGACACCCCTTCCAGGCTCTCGTAACAAACATTGACGCAAGTGCATATCTTGGGCGCTTGGCCATCTGCCGCATCGCCAACGGTGTCATCAAAAAAGGTCAAACCGTAGCCTGGTGCAAAGCGGACGGCTCGGTGCAAAAAGGTAAAATTGCTGAGATACTCATTACGACCTCCTTGACTCGGGAAGAAACTGAGTCGGCCGGCCCAGGAGAGATAGTGGCAGTCGCAGGGTTTCAAGATATCAATATCGGTGAAACCCTCGCAGACGCTAACGACCCAAAACCGCTGCCGGTGCTGCAAGTAGACGAGCCCAGTCTTTCCATGACGTTTGGGATAAACACTTCTCCCCTGGCTGGGCGAGACGGCAAAAAGCTGACTGCACGCCAGGTTAAATCGCGACTTGATGCCGAGCTAATAGGTAACGTCTCGATTCGAGTCCTGACAACCGAGCGTCCCGATACCTGGGAAGTGCAAGGCCGGGGAGAACTTGCCCTTGCAATCCTGATCGAAACCATGAGGCGAGAAGGTTTTGAACTTACTGTCGGGAAACCTCAGGTATTAACCAGGGAGATAAATGGGAAAGTTCACGAGCCGGTAGAGAGGCTTGAAATTGATATGCCGGAGGAATTTTTTGGGGCCGTTACACAAACTTTGGCACAAAGAAAAGGCTCACTAGACCAGGTCGTGAATCACGGTACCGGTTGGGTCAGAATGACCTATTTCATTCCAGCCAGAGGACTAATTGGGATTAGGACCGAACTGCTAACCCAGACAAAAGGTACTGCACTGATAAATCACGGCTTTGAACGTTGGGAACCTTGGGCTGGCGATATGCGAAACAGACTAAACGGTTCTTTAGTAGCAGACAGAACTGGAGTTTCAACGGCCTATGCGTTGCTAAACCTCCAAGAAAGAGGCACGCTCTTTATCGGACCTGGAGAAGATCTCTATGAAGGCATGCTTATAGGTGAGAACTCACGCAACGACGACATGGATGTAAATCCGACCAAAGAAAAGAAGCTGACCAACATAAGATCCTCGACTGCAGAAGAATTCGTCAGATTGACCCCGCCGCTCAGGATGACCTTGGAAGCGGCACTCGAATATCTAAACGACGACGAATGCGTGGAAGTCACTCCCACTGCAGTCCGACTCAGGAAGGTCACCCTGTCTTCGTCGGATAGGGCTAAAAACAGAAAAACATCTTCTAACTAATCGATAGATTGTGCCGAAAATCAATCGGCAATTTATTAACCTGCGTTGTTTTCAAAACAGACTTGCTGGTTAAAGACACCGTGACCAAACTATATCGACGATAACCAGGTGGCAAGCTCTGTTTACCCACCTGGTTTTTAAAAGCAACCAGACATACATTCTTTTGATTGCCGGGAAGGCTTATTGAGAGTTTCCTCTCAATAGCTTTACTGGAAATGAGCCGCACCCCTATGAAAGTTTTGGAAATTGGCACAGCATGCTTGGCAATTGGCAGAGCTTGAAAGCATGGCGTAGCTCCGGTTCCAAATTCTGGTCTCCCTCCGCCGCATGCGCTCAGAGCAATACTGGCAGCCAATAGCCCTAACAGCGTTTTCCTCTTGCGCCAATTTCCGGTAACCACTGCTTTGAACAACACCTCAGTCTGCCTCCCCTACTTTTGCAATTCGTGATTCTGAGGAAACTCTTGAATGCCGAACGTCTGCCATCCTAAATCCGGCATAGCAGCCAAATCCAGGGAGTAGCCACATCCAAAAACTAAACACTCGATACAGAAGCACCGCTGCTATGGCGTCTTGCTGATTTCCCCCAAAAGCTATAAGCGCAATAGAGATAGATCCTTCGACCACCCCCAGCCCCCCTGGCGTTATTGGAAAGTTGGCAGCCAACTGCCCGGCACTATATGCGATCAGCAGTCCTTCAAAGGGGATAGGCGAACCAGTCGCTAAATAGGCGCATACAAGCACTGAGGCATCGAGCACCCAGTTCAAAAGACCCCATAAAAATCCTTTTGCAAGCATGGCCGGCGATGGTGATATCTTAGAAATATCTTCCCGCAGCTCAAGTATCTTGTTGGTAAGATTCCAGGATTTTGCGAGTCTCGTTTCGAGGCTTCTCAACACCACAACCGTAACACTCATAAGTGCGATCGGTCGGGCAACAATTATTAGAGCAATCAGAACTATAGCCGTCACAATCAAAATCGATCCGACTAGAGATACTCCAGACGCATTACCTTCGGAAACAACTAGCCCCACACCCGCAATCAGAAGGAGTGAAAATGCCGCAAGCACGTTGGAAGCAAAGATGGACCAGCCAGCCAGTCCCTCACTGGCACCAATGATCCGAAACCTTCGGTATGAATACACCGAGGCAAATGCAGGACCTCCTGGAATGGAATTGGTGATTGAATTAGAGGCAAGAAAAATACCTGACATCCTCCAGAACCCACTGTCAACCCCACCAACTTTCAACATCGACCTTATCATTTGGGCGTATGCGGCCATTGAACCACATTCAAGCAGCAAGGATGGGAGTAGGTAATACTCCTTTAGGTGGGAAAGTACTGAACCTATTCCGGAAAGCTCTCCGCTCTGGCTCTTTAGAACCAACACAGCCGCTGCCACAGCCGCAAGCACCCATATGATCCCCAGCAAGGCTCGTAGCCTGCTAGGGTGCCGCTGTGGATTTTTGATCGACATAGTGGGAATCCTAACGGCTGTAGCTGGCTCGCGCACCATCAGGTATTTCTCACATAAGAGGTCCAGGCAACTAAGTTTCAAAACCGATTTTTAGATTCAAACCCCCGTAATGGCTCTAGCAGTTTTGAAATCGATTTATTTGATCCCATAACCATTTCCCCTGACCAAAAGCGAAACGATCGAGGTAAATGGTCCAATTATTTATCCCAGGGTTTCAAAACCCGCCACAAGCAGACCTATTGCGTCATAGAATTTCATCAACAACACTCAGGGGTAAGACGTGACTATCAGTACTGACAATCCGAGCTCTAGACCATCTTCGCTACTTGGGTTACTGAACCGAGTTCCTGGTTCAACCCGTCTGTCCATTACCCAAATTGATAACAGAAAAGTAGTTGCGGTATTTTCAAATCCGGGACCCCAGCGAGGGGCTCTCCGAGAAGAGGATGGACCCAAAATCGTTACGGCGGCAAAATTGGCCAGGAGCAATGGGATCCCCTTCATAATGGTTCTTGCCACCTCTGGAGCATCTATTTCAGATGGAGTTCCCGCTCTTTCTGGATGGGGCCGCGCAGCTAAAGCTATAGCCGATATCTCTGGAATCGTGCCAATCATAATAGGCTTAACCGGTCCTGCGCTATCAGGGCCGGCACTACTTCTCGGGCTCGCCGATGTGGTGATCACCACTCCTGATTCTTACGCATTTGTATCGGGTCCCCGAATGGTGGAGGGATTTACCGGAGTCAAAACTACTAATGCCGACTTAGGCGGGTCTCACGTCCAGGCTTCAAAATCCGGGGTCAGCTACTTGGAAGTTGCCGACGAGTCGGAGCTATTCGACAAAATTGCAGAAGTGCTAAGCTACCTGCCAAATTCGACAGATGCTTTACCAAAAAGACTTCAGAGCGATGATCCCCCAGAACGCATCTGCGAAAGTTTGTCTGATATCATTCCTGCCTCGCCAACCGGTTCATACGATATTAGAAACGTAATCGAGGAAATCTCAGATGAAGGCGAGTTTCTGGAACTCAGAGCAAAATGGGCTCCCCAACTCGTAACTGCGCTTGCCCGAATCGGAGGAAGATCGGTAGGAATGATCGCCAACCAGCCCCAGGCAATGGCAGGGACTCTAGACATTCAGGCGTCGCAAAAAGGAGCCAGGTTCGTTCGATTCTGCGATGCGTTCAACCTGCCGCTTATTACCCTAGTGGATACTCCAGGATTTCTTCCCGGGAAAGACATCGAATGGCGGGGAATGATAAGGCATGGAGCCGAACTCGCCTTTGCTTATGCAGCGTGCGGGGTACCCAGGATTTGCGTAATTCTAAGAAAGGCCTATGGAGGCGCCTATATCGTAATGGATTCAAAAGGCATGGGATCCGACATGGTATTTGCATGGCCGCAAGCTGAAATTGCTGTGATGGGAGCCCAGGGCGCAGCACAAATTCTTATGCGCCGGGCTTCTGATGAGGAGAGGGCGTCATATCAAAATACCTATCAGGAAACGTACTTGACCCCATGGATTGCCGCAGAGCGGGGATTCGTCGATGCGGTAATCGATCCGATCGAAACCCGTGTGAAAATATCTCAATCTCTTGAATTGCTGATTGCCAAGAAGGAACGGATCAGGCCTTCTAAACACGCAAATTCTCCCATGTAGCTAGTTTGCAAATAGCTATCAGCCTTTGAGCAGGCTTACAACCTGGTTGGGATCTTCTACATCAAGGACCACAAATCGGTACTTCTCTCCGGTGAGCTCGATCGTAACTGCTGACTCGCCCCGAAAACAGGCCCAGAACGAGGCCCCTTGATTCCTGGCCCCCCGGAACGAACCCACGCGAAAAAATGTTGGAATTGTGATCGAACCAATTCTCCTCGTGAATGACCCTCCTTTGCCAAAAACATTTGGCGTAGAGACAACACTGACCACCGAGGCCAACGGAAAAGTCACCTGTCTGCGCAGCGAAAGCACCTTAGCCGGCCCCAGCAAGGTCACCACCACAAGTGGTCCATCAAGGTGCACTGTAGTTACAGTTCTTGACTTGCGGCCCCATAAAATAGCACCACCCCAAAACAGGACTAAAATTGCAATCAGGACATATCCGTTTACTGAACTGTTGGAAACAGCGTTTATCAATTCATTTCCTTCCACCAATTTTTCTGCAGTCGCCTTCGCCAGGATCTCTGGAAATAACAAAATAGCAAAACAGCATGGTTACGTCCAATGGCTTTACTCTGGCAAATGTACCTGCCAATTTCCCGTACGCATTAATGAGCTGTGATTCCGCCTCGAGCGAACCCACTGCGGTGTAATCTGGCTGCTAGATGAAAACAACTTGGTAGCAATAATCTCAAAGCATCGAATCTAGGACAAAATATTGCTTCTGAATCTCCTTCTACTCGCAGCGTCGCTGGTAATCATTGCAGTGAGCGCCGACAGATTTGTACTGGGTGCAGCACGGTCTGCCGAACTGGCCAGGGTCTCTCCGCTGTTGATTGGAGTAGTAATAGTTGGGTTCGGTACAGGACTGCCTGAACTCATGACAGCCGTCCTGGCGTCTATTCGTGGAAATCCAGCTCTGGGGATAAGCAGTGTGATCGGATCCACAGTTATAAATTCGACTCTTGTGCTTGGAACACTTGGGGCCATTAGCGCTCCGGCTATCTCCTCCTCGGTTCTAAAGCGGGAGGGTCTCTCCCAAGTGGCAGCAGTACTTGCATTCAGCCTGGTTATTGTGCTGTGGCAAAATCGGATTGGCTATATCATCCTGTTAGTTGGACTGGCAGTATTTTCGTTCTTAATGATTCGCCAGGCTAAGACTAAAGATAATGTCAATCTTGAATTAGAGCGAGAAGTGGCTCAAATCGAGCATAGCATCAACTGGAGCCTGAAAAAATCAATGGTTATCACGCTGGCTGGGCTAGCTGCAGTATTGGTCAGCGCAGAATTATTAGTTATTTCAGCTACAAACTTAGCCAAGTCACTCGGGTTAGCCCCGGCATTGATCGGCGTCACCATAGTTGCGTTGGGAACTTCATTGCCAGAATGGGTAACAGCCTTTGCTGCAGCCCGACGAGGTCAGAGCGACCTGGTAATCGGCAACGTATTCGGAGCAAATTTATTCAATGCCACAGGGGTTGCTGGAATTGCCGGAACGATTTCACCCGATATTCTCCATATTCGTCACTTGCAACTTGAAGTGGGTTTTATGATTGCTGCGTCGCTACTGGCCTGGTACTTTTTGTCATCGCAACGTCGTCTGAGCAAGAAGGAAGGCTGGAGCCTAATAGTGGTTTTTGCCCTATGGATCGCGACTGTGTCCCTTTGAAAGAAGGTCAAAGGCTGAGTGACCCGCACTGTAGTTGTGAATTTACCTTTAGCTAACAGCTTGCCATACCCCAGACCATAGGTTCGGCAACCATGGTTTAAGATAAGGGACTTGGTGATGCTATCTTCTATTAAGTGGAATCGCCCCAAAACGAAACAATTCTTGAGATACTTACAACTTTTAAAAATTGGGCAGTAGTCGGCGCATCTCAAAATAGTTCAAGACCCAGCTCCGGGGTGCTTGAGTACCTTGGCCAATCCGGCTACAGCGTAATCCCAATAAATCCGAACTACTCAGAGGTGAATTCCCTAAAATGCTACCCAAGTCTGACTGAAGCCGCCAAAACCGTAGAGATAGAAGTCGTTGACGTCTTCAGACGAGCAGATGACGTTATGGGGATCACCCTAGAGGCCATCGAAATAGGTGCCAAGGCAATTTGGTTTCAGCTTGGTGTGATAAATTACGAAGCTGTTGAAGTGGCTTCCGCTTCCGGACTGCAAGTTGTAATGGACCGATGCCCCAGAATAGAAATTCCAAAGTTAAAGCTGGATTAAGAAACAATCTGAACCTATTTCAAAATCCACTTTCGAAATAACCCAAAATATCCTGGCGCATTATTTAACTTTTGTTGATAAAATAGTGTTAGTTACAAAATAAAACTTAAGTGAGTTAATATGCCGGCCCACCCGAAAAACCAAACAGACGTCGATACGGAAAATGCTCAGGATCTCCTTATGAGCCTGTTCACTCTGGCCCGATATCTACGTCCGTCTGGAACAACTGGTTTTACAGACCAAGCTGATCCACCGGCACCACGTCACCTTCTGGCTCTTTTTTATTTATCGACCAAAGGCAATATGTCTGTGAGCGACTTGGCATCCTTATTGGGAGTGACGCTCACCACGGCTAGTCTTTCGGTCACGCAGATGGCAAATGCCGGTTTGGTGGAACGGGAAGAAGACCCAACTGACCATCGTAGAACAATAGTTTCGATATCCGAGCGTGTGCGGCCAATGGTGGAAGAAACAATTGCGCTGAAGATGGAAAAACTTAAAATTGGCCTTCAGAGCTTGGGTGCTAAAAGAGCGCAGGCATTGATTGAAGATATTCACCACCTAATCCAGGCAATGGACCCCAGTACCGATACGACAAATTATTGATAACACCAAGTCTCAAGCAACGCAGTTATCCCAGACAGACAGGTGCGATAGCCTGATAAAGCACGGAGCCGAAAGTAGAACCGATGAATAAATTCTTCGAAAAATTAGGAAAATTTTCTGTCCACTACAGATGGTTAATAGTGATCATTTGGGTGCTGGGCTCATTCGCCACAATCAAATTCTTGCCGTCGATTTCGAGTGTGGTGAAAACAAACAATCAAGCTTTTTTACCGGCAAACTCGCCAAGTATTACCGCATCGAAACTCGCTCAGCCACTGCAGAACTCCAATGATTCGATCACAATTCTGGTAGGAGCTAATACTCAAAACAAAATGACCAGCCAAGACCTGGCGTCATTTTCTACTCTGGCTAAAGATATAAAAAAAGTACCCACAGTGCTCAGCACCAGAATCTCCGGAATATCGTCTGACAATCATGCAATTCAAGCAGAAATAATATCCAGTACCTCTGCCTTCGACACTGCCCATATAACAAACGTAGTTAACGAAATCCGCTCAGTGATGAAATCAACAGCTATGCCCCAGGGATTTCAGGTCCACTTAGCCGGCCAAACGGCCACAGCAGTCGATTCCGCCTCTCAAAATGGAACCCAATCGAGCAATACTCAAAACTTCTCGGTTTTGATAATCATTGTGATATTGGCACTGGTATTCCGCGCCTTCTTGGCTCCATTAATCACACTTCTGCCTGCTTTGGTTGTGGTGCTGGTAGCCGGCCCAATCGTGGCAGAGGCATCAAAAGCCGGCTTTGGGGTATCCTTCATCACCCAGCTTCTGCTGATAGTGCTGGTGCTCGGAGCTGGGACAGACTATGGATTGTTTCTGGTATTTCGAATTCGAGAAGAACTCAAGAGGGGAAGAGACTCCAAAGAGGCAGTCACAGTGGCCCTATCCAAAGTTGGGGAATCGATTACGTTCTCTGCCGCTACTGTAATAGCCGCTTTGCTTTCGCTAGTAACCGCTCAATTTGGACTTTACCGGGGCCTCGGCTACCCGCTTGCCATTGGTGTAGGCCTTATGCTTATCGCTGGGCTAACACTCCTGCCAGCACTGTTGGCTATATTTGGACGCGCGGTATTTTGGCCAAGCAATATCAAACCCGGAAACTACAAGATAGGAACCTGGGGCCGCATCGCTTCTTCAACTGTGGCTAAACCAGTAATTACTCTTTCGATTGGGATAATCTTTTTTGGCGCCCTTGCTGTCGTTTCGGCAGGCAACAGCCCGTCTGGATTTTCTTCTGCTACGACGTCGCCCAAAGGCACTGACAGCTACTACGGAAACCAGATCCTTCAAAAATACTTTCCAACTTCAAATTTCAATCCAACCCAGATAATTTATAAATTCAAACAACCTGTATGGGATAATCTGGCTAACCTCGATCATCTGGAAAATGCCGTTGCCACCTCTCCGCAATTCACTAAACTTTCCGGACCATTTGATACCCTTGGTACACGGCTGACCCCAGCCGAATTGTCAAAGCTGCACGCTCAACTGGGGAATCCCAAACTGTTGCCAACCGTTCCAAGTGGCGCCATTCTTGCCAGTGGAATCACCAAAGCGGACTATCAGGCTTATCGATCAGAATTCCAGTACATCTCCGCAGGCGGACACACTGTGTTATTTTCCACTGGCCTGACCGCGGGAAGCCCCTCTACCACCGCAGCACTTAACGCGGTGCCGGGAATTAGAAGCCAAGTGACGCAATTAGGAACACGCTACGGTGCTATTCAAAGCGGGGTAGCGGGCCAGGCTCCTGCCAGCTACGATATCTCCGCGGCCTCGAATTCGGACTTATTCAGAATCGTCCCGATCGTTGTAGTCATCATTGGGTTGCTACTTGCGATAGTGCTTCGATCAGCGGTAGCCCCTCTGTATCTTGTCGTTTCGGTGGTACTCTCCTATCTTGCCGCCCTTGGTTTAGACGTCCTGATATTTATCGATATTCGAGGGGACAAAGGGTTATCGTTTATCCTGCCGTTCCTGTTATTCATTTTCCTTTTGGCGCTAGGCGAGGACTATAACATTCTGGTGATGACCAGAATCAGAGAAGAAGCTCACAACATGACGCTTAAGGAAGCTGTAAAAATTGCCATTAGCGCTACCGGATCGACAGTCACATCGGCCGGACTGGTACTCGCCGGAACTTTTACAGTACTTGGATTCTCCTCCGGAGGAAACAGCCAAGTCCAAGAAATCGGCTTTGGCCTGGCACTTGGAATACTGATGGACACATTCTTGGTCAGAACCCTGATAGTCCCGGCCACGGTAGTACTGCTTGGCAAGTACAATTGGTGGCCCTCCAAGCTGGTCCAAACCCAGGAGTCTCTCCACTCCCAGGAGCGAGAGCTGCCAGTTGAAGTTTGAAATAATCGAATAGAGCTGTCAAACACTTTGTAACATTGCCTAAATTGAATGCGCTGGCGTAAAAAAGGGGTCGAGATGCCTGGAACCGTAGATTTTGAGAAGCAAAGCCACGTTGGTTTTCTCTACCTCAATAACCCGAAAAAGCGCAATGCTATCACTGCCGAAATGTGGCAAGATCTTTCCAGCCTGGCTGGCAAGATCTCCCAAGACAGCGAAATTAGGGTCACCGTATTGCGCGGCCGGGGATATGAAGCATTCGCAGCAGGAGCCGATATCTCCCAATTCGAGTCGAAAAGGAAGGCAACCGAAAGCGGAAGCGACTACGACCAGCTGACCGAAAAAGCAATAAGCGCTGTGCTGGAAATCCCGACTCCAGTAATCGCACTTGTGCATGGATACTGCCTTGGAGGAGGTCTTTCGCTTGCTCTCGCATGCGATTTAAGGATAGCTTCAACTGAGTCTTCTTTTTCCATACCGGCAGCCCGACTAGGTACCGCCTATCCTTATCGGGCCATCGAACGGCTTGTGAAGCAGGTGGGCGCGTCGCACGCCAAATATCTGCTATTTTCGGGATCCAGAATCGATGCCTCTCGGGCCAAAGAAATCGGGCTGGTAGAACAACTTTTTAGCAAAGACGACCTGGATAAAGCTGTGGATTCCATCACTGGGACAATCGTTGAAAATGCTCCGTTATCAGTCAAAACTTCAAAATTTACGGCCAACCAGTTCTCTGGCCTAACCGACAGCCCAGACTATAAAACCATTTACAGACTCTCCAAAGAATGTTTCGAATCCAGAGATTACAAAGAAGGAGTCAGGGCATTCATGGAATCGAGAAAACCGGAATTCAAAGGGAAATAACCTGTCAATACGGCAGCCGAGTCAAACTAGAGTGTTTGCCGCCAGTCACCTACTCCAACTGATCCCTTAGTAAGTTGTAGAGCACTTTACCCATTGCATTTCGGGGAAGAGACTTCACAAAGATTATCGATTTTGGCTGCTTATATTTAGCCAAAGTATTCGACACATAGTCGATCAGCTCGTCTGAACTGAGCCCCTCATCGCCCACTATAAATGCTGTCACCTCTTCACCCCATATTTCAGAAGGCTTTCCCACCACCGCAACTTCACTTACCAGTGGATGGGATTCGAATGCCTCCTCGACTTCGCGGGGATAGACATTGAAGCCACCAGATATGATCAAATCTTTTGACCTTCCAAAAATGGAGATGTATCCATGGTCATCGACTGAACCCAAATCCCCGGTGGAAAACCAACCATCGTCAAGGGGAAATACGTTTCTGGTGGCTTTGGCATTTGCTAGATATCCCGAAAATACGGTCGGGCCTTTGATGAATATCTCATTGGTTGAATTCGAGATGGCAACCCGAACCCCAGGCAGTGGCATCCCTACTGTTCCAGGGATTCTCTGCCCATCATAGGGATTGGAAATATCTATCAAAGTCTCGGTCGTTCCATACCGCTCCAGCACTTCCACACCAGACACCTGCCGAATCGCCCTGTGAAGCTCACGGGACATCGGAGCAGAGCCTGAAACTACCAGCCGAAGTCGCGCTAGCTTGGCTGCCACGTTAGCATCCAGCAATTTCTGGTACATTGTTGGCACCCCAAAGAACATACTCGGACTAAGACCTTCAATTGATTTGTCCACTAAAGCAGGTTCGAACTTTGGTAACAGGATGGCTGATGAACCGGCACACAAAGTACCGTTTATCCCAACACCCAGTCCATGAATATGAAATAAAGGAAGTCCAAGAATCAACCTGTCTTCGCTGGTCCATCTCCAAGCAAGATTGAGGCTTTTAGCGCACGCCAGTAAATTTCCATGCGTCAATATGGCGCCTTTCGGCCTCCCCGTCGTACCGGAGGTAAATGCAATTAGTGCTACCGTTTCTGTGGAACTGGCGTCGAGCTCAATTTCTTCGCTTTCACCTGAGTTCATGATCCGATCTCTGGGATCGAATATTGCCAGCCCGGAGGTCGGCGGCGGCAGATTGCTGCCGGGTCCGACAAAGCCAGAACCCGCCTCGATCTCCGACCAGGCCATCTCTACCCAGGAAGCCCGCTTCTCGGAATCGATAATTGCAGCCGAGGGGAGGACGCTATTCACGATATAGCCAAACTCTGCTTCGGTAAAGGATGTATTCACTGGGACAACTGCAAGTGACAGCCTGAGAGCCGCTACATAGTATGCCACCATATTTACAGATGGATTGGCCGACAGAATTACCCTGTCACCTGCACGGAGTCCTCTTGAATACAGACTAAACGCGGCATTTTCAGTGAGCTTGAGAAACTCACCTCTGGAAATCCACTCACCTTCGCCATCGCAAAAAAGCTCCCGATCTGAATTCGAACTTAATGACTTTACCCATGATCTGGCCAGTGATCCATCAGCCAGCAGCTCACTGGGATCAAATTGCTGACCCGGTTCCAGGTGCACCTGCCAATTTGAAACTTCGACGATATCTGCCATTAGACCATTTATCCAATCGCCCAGCCCAAGACTATAAAAATGGTAGCTATCTTTGCTTCAGGGCCTGTTGCACCCTGGCCACCACAGAGTCAGTAGAGAGTCCGAGTTCCTCCATCACCTTCGAACCAGGTGCCGATGCGCCAAATCTATTGATACCAATCGTAATGCCATCCGGTCCAACCAACGATTGCCATCCATGGGTTACCCCAGCCTCTATTGATACCTTGAGAGCACCCGACGGTATCAATTCTTCGATAACCTTTGGATCTTGCTCCAGCAATCGTTCCCTCCACGGAACTGATACCACCCGAGTCGAAACATTGTGTTTTGCTTTCAATTCTTCTGCCGCACTGAGCGCCAAAGAAACCTCGGAACCTGAAGCAATTATCACCACCTCAAGAGGACGCTCTTCGGCCAGCACCACTCTAGCACCAGTCTCATTCATCCATCCTTTTGGCCCAGGCTCAATCACTGGCAGCGCCTGGCGACTTAGAGCCATCAAGGTCGGTCCGGACTTCCTATGGAGTGCAACCATCCATGCCTCTAAAACTTCGTTTGCATCAGCAGGACGCAGAGTGGCCAGATTGGGTACCATGCGCAGGGATTCGACCTGCTCTATCGGCTGATGAGTTGGTCCATCCTGTCCAAGACCAACCGAATCATGGGTGAAAATATAGATAACCGGCGCACCCATCAGTGCAGCTAAACGCAGAGAGGGCCGGAGATAGTCAGAAAATATCAGAAATGTTGACCCAAATACTCTGAAGCCTCCGTGGAGTTGAAGCCCATTTAGAGCTGCCGCCATTCCATGCTCCCTGACACCGAAGTGGATCAATGAGCCGGAATAGTTTCCCGGAGCAACGATCTTGTCTGTAAATTCAAGAGAGGTCGACTCCACCAAATCCGCTGAGCCCCCTACCAGATAAGGCAGGGAACCGGACAGGGCTTTGAGAATTTTTCCCGAAGCCGCACGAGTTGCCAATTGAGTTCCAATCTCAAAATCAGGCAATACCTCATCTATATTTGACGGAACCTTTAAAGCAAAGGCACTGTCCAACTGCTCTTTTATGGCTGGATTTTGCTTAAGAACCTGTTCCAGATGCTTGCGCTCCTTTTCCACCTCGGCTGTCTTGGACTCAATTAACGACTTGAGGTGAGAGGTCACGTCATCCGGAATAAAGAACGGCTTGTTGGGCCAACCGTATCTTTCCTTGGTCTTTTCGATTTCCTCGGTACCATATGGGCCGCCATGGGCGGCTTCAGTACCCTGTTTATCCGGTGCACCAAAACCAATGATTGTCTTTACCGAAATAATGCTGGGGTGCTCAGAGTCATCCAGCGCACTTTGAATCGCATTTGATATCTGATCTATATCGTTGCCATCACTGACAGTAAAAGTTGACCACCCCAGAGCGGCATAGCGACCTAATACATCTTCGGTAAACGCAAGAGAGGTGGGGCCGTCAATGGAAATGGAATTGTGATCATACAATACCACCAGCTTTCCGAGCGCCAGATGTCCGGCTAGAGATGCAGACTCATTTGACACCCCTTCCATCAAATCTCCATCAGACGCGATCACAAAGGTTCTGTGATCGATAATATTTTCGCGTTCCGAGTTGAACCTTGCACCGAGCATCGCCTCAGCAAGAGCCATGCCTGTAGCGTTTGAAACTCCCTGGCCAAGTGGGCCGGTGGTAGTCTCGACTCCTGGGGTATGTCCATACTCAGGATGACCTGGAGTCCTTGATCCCCATTGGCGGAAATTTTCCAAGTCACTGAGTTCAAGATCATAACCAAACAAGTGAAGCAACGAATATAGAAGCGCAGAGCCATGACCAGCTGAAAGAATAAAACGGTCCCGATTTATCCAGGTGGCATCCTTGGGATCGAATCTCAAGAATCGGCTCCAGACAGTCCAGGCCATAGGCGCGGCCCCTAAAGGAAGGCCTTCGTGACCAGATTTTGCTGTTTCTACCTGATCGACGCTAAGCATCCGGATTGCGGTAATACAACGGCCATCTATGTCACTGGACGGCACAGCTAAATCTGCAGTCATCGGTACTCCAACTTTCATATGAGGACATTTTGATACCTAGTGAACCCTTGCATCCGGAGCCACTAGCAAACCTGGTGAAGCAAACAGTCGTATTAGAGATTGTGGTAATTGAACCATTTTAACTTCTACCGTAAACACCTACGCTAATGGATAGGATTCCGAAATACACATCAGCCACTTTTGGTCAAGATATAAAATCACTGATTCGCCTCGAGTGCTAAAGGCAGCGACATAAGATGCGGCTTCAAATACCGCCAATCCACTCTAACCCAACAAATTGGCAGCAGTAGGCCTGCTGAATATGCAAATTCAGATCAACCATTGATCGGACCGTTGGAATCTTTTAGAGATTTGGCCGACCTGTTCGAAAGGAAGGCAAGAATCTCGGCACATATCGCCATCGCTGTCTCTTCAGGGGTCTTAGAACCCAGGTCAAGACCAATAGGCCCATGTATAGACTCCAGTTCGGCTTCGGACAGCCCCCTTTTACGGAGAAGCTCACGCCTTTCCTCTTGAGTGTGGCGAGATCCCAATCCACCAACATACGAGTTTGGATGTTCTCTGAGCGCGGCCTCCATTAACGGAACTCCAATTGAGTGATCGTGCGACAACACTATAAGCGCATCGTTGGCTCCGATATTTTTCACCTCGTACATACCTTCAACCAGCTGCTCAACTATAACAGAACTCCAGCCCAACATCTCTCCCTGTCTCGAAATTGCAGACGCAAGCGAACTTTGCCCCACTATCACCAGAGCGGTGGGTGGGCTATATACCTCGATCGCCACCAAGTTCTCGTCAAATTGCTCCATATACAAAGTGGTAAGACGTCGTGAAAGCTGCTGAATAAGTCTCTGCTGGATCACCTGCCCTAAGTCAGAATCACTTACAGACGCATCACTAAGTGCTGACAAGTCCCGATCCAAGCTGACCATCAAACCCTTCTTAGGGCCAGCCACCACAGTTGCCAACGCAGTTGGTTCTCTGGTGGAAACTTTTTCCAGAAATCCTTTGGGCAAACCACTTCGGTGATGAAGCAATACCTCCGCTTCCCCCCCGCAGGCCAGCCCAGCATTTACTGCATCGGCATCGCCAATTTGAACCGTCAGCAGATCAAACTGATGCCCCTGATCCAACATTTCGACTGCGGTCTCGCTTATACGACGATCGGCCACTCCGCCAAACAAAGATCCAGAGATTCTGCCCTGCTTTCCAATTAGTGCCAGCTCTCCTGCGCGCCTTCCACCAAATCCCTTCAACGAAACCGCCCGGGCCAAAACAAAATCCTGTTCGGGAATGTGCAATCTCTCCATGCCTACCTCCGATTGACCTATCGTGACAAGCCGCCAATAACCCTATAGAAGTGAAATTACTTTTTACTTCTTGAGCTCCTTAGCAATCATGTTAATGAAACCTGCTGCTATCTGTTCCGTAATCGGCCCAGGTTGATCGCTAAGTTTGACCGAGTCAATATGCGAGATGCTTTGGACTTCTCTGATACTTGAGGTCAAAAAGCACTCCTCAAGATCCGAGCTATAGAGAACCTCAAGCGGAAAATCCCGCTCTTCAATCTCCATATTTTCAACTATCAAGTCCCTGGTAATACCACCCAAAGCGCCTGAGGAAAGAGGCGGGGTATAAACGGTTCCGTCTACCACTATGAATATATTACTTCCAGATCCCTCGCAGAGGTTACCGATAGTATTTCCAAAGATTACCTCATCCGCTGCTTTGGCTTGGGCCCAGGCCAAAGCAGCGACATTTTCTGCATAGGAAATAGTTTTAAGTCCGGCCAGAATGCTTCTTTCATTTCGAGGCCACTGTGACACCTGTATTTTTGCCGGCGTGGACAACGGAATTCTGGGACCAGTTGCTATTATCACCGACAGCTGGGATCCCACTCGGTCCGAACCAAGCACCGATTCACCCCCGGTCACCGTGATCCTAACTTTTCCATCGGCAACTGAATTTGATTCAATCAGATTTATCACAGCTGACGAGATGGAATCTAAATCTAAACCGGTAAGTCCGATACCATTGGCGGACTTTTCCAATCTGGCCAGATGTCTGCCTAAAGCGAGCGGGACTCCTTGATAAACACCAAGGGTCTCAAATACTCCATCTCCAGTCACCAAACCATGATCAAAAACCGAGATCTTCGCTTCCGGCCTTTCAACCAATGCGCCGTTTACCCACACCAGTTCCACAAAGCTCTCCAATTTCGAACCATCGCTATTCCACTATAGAAAATTAAACACTAAAAGCCAAGAGTTTATAGACACTACTACAGTAACTTATATAGACATAACTACAATAATTAAATAAAATCCCTAAGGAGTAAAAATGATTACCGCAGAGATTGATAGCAAGGCTGATGAAATTCTAACCTCCGTGAACCAGCTATTTACTGCCGGGGTGATGTCACATTCCGGCCATGCCAACCTTAGCGCCAGATTGGATGAAAGCACTTTTCTGATTACCACTACCGGAATGGTCCGCAACCTTTCCAAAAATGATTTTGCAGTGGTCGACCTGGATGGAAAAATACTGCAAGGGAAACTCGATCCAACGAATTTGGAAATTTTGGAGATGCACTCAATAATCTATCGGCTAAGGCACGATGCCGGGGCAGTCATTCATACGCACTCGCCAAATATATTGGCGTTTGCACTTGCAAACAAGCCTCTGCCCTGCCGTTACGAGGCTCTGCTAAGATTCGGACAGGCGGCCGATGTCCCAGTCGCCAAATGGGGTCCACGGGGTTCGAAGCAATCTATTGAAGCCATACAACATGTGGTCAGGGAGAATCCCCACACTTTATCGCTGATACTTGCCAATCATGGGCTGCTGGCTTTTGCCTCATCTCCCATAGCTACGGCAGGACTAATTTCAGCTCTGGAAGAGGCAGCCGAAGCAGAGCTGGCAGCCTCAAATATCGGTGGAGCGGTCAATTTTCCCGAGGGGGCTCTTGAAATGGTGCGCGAATCGATGTCCAGGGTCCACAAATGACAGAGTCACCTATCCAAATGCCGGAGCAGCAAAAGTTTTGAAGCTTTGACTACCCAGCTGGGTTGAATAGTGTGTAAATAAGAAATAAGTTTCGCTTGAAGTTTTGAGGTTTCAATGGATCAAAATTCCTTTTTCGAAGACAACCTGGGATTCATCATTGGTAAAGTGCACCGCCAGTTGAGGAAGGAATGGCAAGGCCAACTGAGCGAACTAAATATAACCACTGCACAGGCTGCAATTCTTTCGCTGGTAAACGAATCGCCTCACATTTCGCAACGTGACGCTTCGAGAGCACTGGAAATAGACGTAATGGCCGTTAGACGAGTATTACAGGACCTCGTCGACAAAAAATTTCTAGAAATGAAACTAAACCCCAGCGATTCAAGGAAATTCTCATATGCTGTTACCGCAGAAGGCAAATCACTGGCCCAAAAGATCTTCAAACTTGCCAAAGAGCAAAATCATAGACTTGCCTCGATATTAGGTCCAGTTGCATATAAACAGATAGGATTGTGCCTAGCAAAAATCCTCGAGCAACCAAGTCCCAGAACCGCTTCAAATTCAAAGAACTAAATCTGCCAATCCTGAATTAGGAGCTATAGATACCCATATTTAGCCAGACTTTGACTCGCCTGCCTTAGCTATCTGACTACCAAGTTTGAGCCAAGGACCCTTTGCCGGCCCAAAATTAATTTATGATTCGAATACGTCTCCAATGTTTAAATTCCACTTCAGAGCTCTATTCATTTGTGCTAATTTCGCAGTACCGACAAAAATATTTAAAAGACAGGTATCAGCGTGACTGAAGTTATTGATTTCCATATTCACTTCACCCCTGAAGAGCTGGTGCGACCCCACCTTAAGCCTGATGGGAAAATTGATATCCTTATCCAAAATGGATTGCCAGCCTATACCTATCACGACTCATTATTCTTATTTGAGCGTCACTTGGAGTGCATGGACGAAGCTGGGATTGACGTAGCGGTTCTCTCGAGTGGAGCAGGGATGGGAGGATCTGCCGAAAACTGTCAACTCATAAATGCCGCCGCCCATAAAGTACACCAGGAGCATCCGACCCGCTTTACACCGCTGGCGCACCTGGATCCAAAAAGCAGCACTTGGCAGGAGGAACTAAAAAAATGCTCGCAGGAATACGGTTTCCCCGGGGTAGCCTTTCCCAGCAGTTTCGGCACCTACAATCTTGACAGCGAAGTACTCTTGCCGGTTTATGAAGAGATCGAGAAGGCTGGGATGTTCATCTTTGTCCACCCTGCCCTTAGCGTGCCGGAAGGCATTAGCCAGTATTACGACAAGTACGACCTATACCGTTGCGTAGGACGCGAACATGAGCTGGTTTTAGCTACCTATCGTCTCATAGCCGGGGGTATATTCGATAAGTTTCAGAGCTTAGAGGTAGTCATGTCCCATCTTGGAGGTGCAATCGGAGCTATCATAGCCCGTATCCGAGGCTATCAAGATAAAGCTCACATGGGTCTCCCCCCGGAATCACCTCATGCCATCACTGCCAAAGAAAGTTTTGACAATTACATTGCTAACAATCTGTTTTTTGACACTGGAGGACTATTTGGGAGCATCAAAGCAATAAAAGCTGCACTCACTGAAATACCATCAAGCCGGATCGTATTCGGCACCGACTATCCCCAAGAAATTCGTGACGCTGCCACAATGGAAAGGTTTGTGCGAGAGATAAAGCAATCTGACCTTGGTGCAGACGTCATAGAAGGAATTCTTGGACGAAATGGAAGTCATTTGATTCACCGGTAAACTGTTTAAATCGAGCAGCAACTCGTCAGCGCAATCCGAAAGTTTTGTGTAGGCGAGCAGAAACAAAAGCTACAAAGCTTGACGGGTTGACATTATCAGGAGGCAATGCTATAGTCGGCCAGCTTGCAATCGGCCTCGATCGTAAGCAATTGCATTTCGACTGGGGGGAAGGAAATGTATCTAAAAAGCAAGACGCTTGCCTTGTTAGTTGCAGGCGTGGTTATGGCTGGGTGTGGGTCCGGCGCAGCTTCGGCAAGCAAAACCACCGCAACTTCCGCAACCAAAAGCACCAAGAGCCTCACCCATATCACCATGGTAGAAGCCGTTTCTGCACCGGCCTATGCGCCGGTAACGCTAGCTAAATCTGCCGGATTTTTTAAAAAGAATGGCCTTTCGGTAAAGATTGTTCCCTTGCAAGCTGGATCGACAGCCGCCGAAGCGATGGTTGGAGGAAGTGCCCAGTTCGATGCCGGTGTAGCTAGCGATGCACTCCTTGCCGACAGTAAAGGACTTGACCTTATATCAATCGCAGCCCTAACAAATTCTATAAACCTTGACATAGAGGTCAATAAAACATACGCCCAGGAAAAGGGAATCACTCCTACAGAAAGCCTCAGCAAACGGCTGTTAGCACTTAAGGGTGCAAAGATTGGCATAACTGCGCCCGGCTCAATCACCGATCTTGCCGTCCGGTTAATGATGGGGACAGTGGGGCTTAAGCCGGTAACTGACTATCACGAAGTGGCAGTGGGTGCACCAGCCGCTAATCTCACTGCCCTGAAAGCAAATTCTATCCAAGCCACTATCTTTGATCCTTCCTTTTCCCGCCTTGCCACCGAACAAGGTGTCGGAATCTTGGCTATAAAAGCCTCTGAATTTCCGGTTCTCAAAGACGCGGCCTTTGGGGCTGTGATTGTTCCGAAGAAATATGCCCAGCAGCACCCAACCATAACTAAAGAGGTTGCCACTGCTTTCGCTGAAACCAACAACTTCATTGCTGACCATCCCAAGCAGGCTTTGGCGGATATCGACAAACTCTATCCTGCCATTTCACCCAGTATCCTTGCCTATTCCATTCCCAGGTATCACTTTGCCCATAATGCCGCCACAACTGCCACAGCCTGGAAGAACGTGGCGCAGATATTCGTACAGAATGGGGAGCTTTCCGCGTCTCAGGCCCAAAAAGTGGACAGTGAATTTACCAATAAATATGTTCCATAACCTGGGGACAATTATTAATCAGTTTTGGAGTTAACAAATTGACACGTGCAGCTGATCTTCTGCTCAAAGCTCTAAGTGAATCGGGAATCAAATATATCTTTGGCCTACCTGGCTCGACTGAAGCACCGCTTCTGGATGCTTTAATTGCCAACCCGGAAATTCACTACGTCCTGAGCCTTCATGAGAGCATTGTGATTGGAATGGCCGACGGTTATGCCAGGGCAACCGGAAGACCGGCTATTGCAAATCTTCATACGACAGTGGGGACTGGAAATGGACTAACCGGACTCTTCAACGCCTGGAAAGACCATTCGCCGGTAGTAACTATTGCCACCCACAAACACTCCCGGATATTAGGGAGAGATGGCTTTTGCGTTGGCCCGGACTTGGCAGAATGGGCAGCGCCGGTAACTAAATGGTCATGGCAGGGAATTCATGCGGATCAAATAACCAACGAAATATTCAGGGCAATTAAAGTCTCAGGAACAGCACCTTACGGACCAACTTATCTTTGCTACCCGGAAGATATCCTCGGCCTCGAGGTCGAACCCAGTTCAATCGAATTACAAAAGCCTGTTATGATCACCGAGGATACATGGCCGTCACCGAGCCAGATCGACTCAATTGCACTGAGGCTGGCCAGATCGGTAAATCCCGTAATTATTGCAGGTGATGAAATATCGTCAACCCATAGCGCAGAACTTTTGGCTCAACTGGCGAACATGCTTTCGATACCGGTATTTCAAGAATCCCGGCGATCGGCTTTGAACTGGAACATATCCACCGGCGACCCAGCCTATGCCGGCGAGTATTCACCAAGAAATCCCCTGGTACGCGACTCTGACTGCATATTGGCCCTCGGATGCAGATTGTCTGTCGAATTTTCGCCAGTCTCAACCCCGGACGTGCCTCCCTCCGCATTTCTAATACACGTACATAGAGATCCCTGGGAAGTTGGAAAGCTGTATCCTCCTCAGCTGCCAGTCGTAGCCTCAGTGCGTCCAGTTCTGAAGCTTTTACTCGGTCTGTTAGAAAACCGCGAAGTGGAGTGGAATAACGATAATCTTCAAAAGCGCAAGCTTAACTGGCCTCCTCGATCAATTACGCCAGACTCAGACAGCAGTTCCTTGAGTCATAAAAACAAACTCACTCCTGAAGATTTGGCAAAGGCACTCTCGTACTATGCACCCGAAGATACTGTCATCGTTGATGAGGCCATAAGGTCGTCCCCGGCATTACTGGAACATTTTCCACTTCGGCCTGGAGGCTATTTTCATTCAAGCGGAGGTGGGCTGGGATGGGGTTTACCTGCTGCCTTGGGTATTCAAATGGCTTGGCCCAACCGCTGCGTGATAGCTGCACTTGGTGACGGCAGTTTACTGTTCGCGATCCAGGCCCTTTGGACTGCAGTGAGAGAAAGCCTTCCGGTAAAAATAGTGGTATTCAACAATTCTAAATACCTTGCAGTTAAGGCCGGAATGGTGGAGTATGACCACCTTGCAATGCAAACTCAAATCTTCCCAGGCGTAGACCTCACAAACCCGCTAATAGATCTGGTTTCGGTTGCCAAAGGATTTGGAGTTGCATCCAGAAAGGCCGAAACTCCTGAACAGCTGGATGAGATCCTCAAGTGGGGATTCTCTTACGATGGCCCGGTATTGATTGATGTTGTAGTTGATGACTCGCCGTTAGGAAAAGGGTAAAAGCAAGCTTATTGAATTAATTTCCGTTCGGCAGATAACCATCCAAGAAGGGCAGGCCCCCATAAATGGCACCTTTAGAAGGAGTAAAAGTTTTAGAGCTCGGCCATATTGTGGCTGGACCAAGTGCCGGACTCATCCTGGCCGATTTGGGGGCCGAGGTTATAAAAATCGAGCAACCTGGTCAGGGAGATGCTGCTCGTAATATGCCAAACTTTGGAAGTACCTTCTATTTTCTCAATCGCAACAAAAGAAGCCTCGCCTTGGACCTTAAGTCAGCCAAAGGAATCGAAATTTTTGCAGAGTTGATGAAGCAATCAGACGTGGTGGTGGATAATTTTGCACCCCACCAGCTTGACAAATGGGGAATAGGATATGAGTGGGCATCCGAACTAAATCCCAAAATCATCTACTGCTCCATAAAAGGATTCCTACCCGGGCCAAATCAATCAAGGCCATTTCTGGATGAGCTGGCTCAAATGGCAGCCGGATTAGCGTTTATGACCGGGCCGGTAGGGCAACCTCTTCGGGCAGGCGCGTCGATTATCGATATCGGGGCCGCCACATACGCAACTTTAGGGATCCTGGCTGCTCTCCTGGAGCGACATTCAACCAACAAGGGTCAAATGATAACTACGGGATTATTCGAAACTGCAGTATTTTGGGTCGGCCAACATACAACTCGCACCCAGCTGACCGGAAAGGTACCCGAACCAATGTTGGCCAGGTCTATGGGAGGACAGATGGGATGGGGGGTATATCAGGCTTTCAGCACCTGCGACCAGCGGCAAATTTTTATCGCGGTTACCAGTAACAAACAGTGGCTAGGTCTGTGCAAGGCGCTTGATCTCCCTGAACTGGCTCGGGATCCAACCCTACAAAGCAACAGACAAAGAGTTCAAGCGCATGACCGTATAACGCCTATTATCGCAGGCGCGGTTTCAAAACTAAGCTACCAAGAAACATCCCGGAAACTGGCGGACGAAAACCTGGCGTATGGCCCAATAAATAATCCGCGCGATGTGCTCGATGACCCGCACCTAAGCCAAAGTAGATTCTGGATGGAGATCACACCCGACGGAGAGACTCCTCTTAGGGTGCCAAAATTGCCGATACATACACAATCGGACAACTTTGAAGTTCACAGCCAACCACCACAACTCGGAGAGCACAGTCGGGAAATTTTACTTGAGATTGGTCACTCTGAAGCCGAAATCGAAGAATGGGAACATAGCGGGGTAATCCAGATAAATGGAGGAATGTTAAAAGTTGAAGAAAGGAACACAACTGGTGACTTTTCCCAAAAAAGTACTGATTCATGAGGTGGGGCCCCGGGAAGGGTTCCAATTCGAAGAACAGATCCTACCAACGTACTTGAAGGCTTCGTTCATAGAATCACTGGCCCAAACTGGCCTCCAGGACATTGAAGTCGCGTCCTTCGTTAGGCCGGACCGCGTTCCGCAAATGGCAGACGCTGAAGCTTTGGTTGCATCTCTCCGCACTTTTCCAGGTGTGAACTACACCGGAACCTACCTGAATATGCGAGGCTTGCAGAGAGCAACGTTGACTGGAAAACTTCACATAAAACATGGACTTACTGTTGCGGCCAGTGACACATTTTCTCAAAAAAATCAGAATTCCACTATCGATGAATCCCTGCAGCAGCTTCGGACACGGGCAGAGTATTTCTCCCAAAACCAGATCAGTTCGGTGTCGATCGGCGTCGCCACCGCCTTTGGCTGCAACTACGAAGGTGACCTAGCATTGACCAAGGTAGTGGATCTACTAAAAATTCTCGAAGAAATTGCTCTGTCGAATCACCTAAGAGTATCCCAGGTCAGACTTCTCGACACTATGGGCTGGGCAACACCAAAACTCATCAGGCAAACCATTGAAGCAGTGCAACAATTATGGCCGAAAATCGCAATAAGCCTACACCTCCATGACACCAGGGGTCTGGGCATGGTCAATGCTTATGAAGCCCTGGCATTGGGTGTTAGTGATTTCGACACCTCGATTGCCGGCATGGGTGGCTGTCCATTTGCTGGCCACAAAGGGGCAGCAGGAAACGTGGCCACTGAGGACTTCGTCTTGTTATGTCATGAACTAGGGATAGAAACTGGCATCGACTTGGATGCACTGATCAAATGTGCCTTAGCTGCAGAGGATATGGTAGGGCATCCGCTCCCAGGAAAAGTACGGTTGAGTGGAAGCCTCAGCAGTCTTCGCAAATAAATGGAGATGAGGTAAATGTCAATATGAGCGGAAAAACTATTTCAGAAAAAATTTTGGCCAGACAGAGCGGGAATTCAAATCTGTCACCCGGTGACATAGTTTGGGCGCAACCCAACGTAGCGATGATGGATGACCCGTTGGGACCAAAAATGATAGAGCATGAATTACGGCGCCTGGGAAACCAGATTAAGTTTCCTGAACGTATCGTAGTCATTTCAGACCATTGTGCTCCCCCGTCAACTATTCTCCAGGCGGATCTCCTGACACTAACGAGGAACTGGGCTAAAGAATACCAAATAACCCGGTTCCACGAATACGAAGGCATCTGCCATCAGGTAATGGTGGAAAAGGGTTACGTAAGACCGGGAGAGCTGACGGTGGGAACCGATTCCCACACAGTAATGGGCGGAGCTTTGGGGTCATTTTCGACTGGAATCGGCTCCACCGAGATGCTGGGCGTACTGATTACTGGAGAAATGTGGTTCAAGGTTCCAGAAACCATCCAAATCAAATTCGATGGCACCCTCCCCGATGGAGTAATGGCAAAAGATTTAATCCTTAGGGTTCTTGGAGACTTTGGTAATGGAGGTCTTACCTACCGAGCAATCGAATTTAGTGGATCGACAATCGACGAAATGGAGGTAGACCAGAGACTTTGCCTTTCAAACATGACGGTTGAAGGGGGAGCAAAAGCTGGTCTGATACAACCGGACCTCAAAACATTTGACTACATAAAGACGAAAATGGAACCCGGCAATTTCGAATCACTTGAGCCAGCATATCCTGATGTTGACGCAAACTACTGCGAAAGCAAGCGGTACCAAACGGAAGAGATCAGGCCTTTAATTGCCCTCCCACACAATCCGGAAAACGTAGCACCGATAGAAGAGGTTGAAAAGGTAGAACTTGACCAGGCATACATAGGGAGTTGTGCCGGAGGCCGTCTCTCTGACTTAGTGGCAGCAGCGCTAATCCTTAAAGGCCGCAAAGTGTCTTCATCAATCCGGATGATTGTTTGTCCAGCCTCACGTACTGTCTACCAGCAGGCCCTCAAACAGAGGATCCTTGATATTTTGTATGAAAGCGGAGCAATAATAACCGCTGCGGGGTGCGGAGCCTGCGGGGGAGGCCATTCTGGAGTCCTCGGCGCAAACGAAAGGTGCATATCTTCCACCAACAGAAATTTCAAAGGAAGGATGGGAGATCCCTCGTCGATGGTATATCTTGCCTCCCCACTTAGCGTGGCAGCATCAGCTGTAACAGGAAAAATAACTGATCCCAGGATCTTTTTAGACTGAGAGCAAACTATGGAAACTGTCATAAGAGGTCGTGTATGGAAGTTTGGCGACAATATAGACACCGGGCAAATGGCTATTGGACAATATACCCGCCAGGGTGTCGAGGTCTACGCTGCACACTGTCTTGAAAATCTTCGTCCGGAATTTCCAGGCAGCGTCAAGCCGGGAGATATCATCGTTGCCGGCAAAAATTTCGGATCAGGTTCCAGTCGAGAGACGGCGGTGTTGGCCCTCAAACATCTCAGAGTTGGGGCGGTGGTTGCTGAATTCTTCTCCAGGCTTTTCTTCAGGAACGCAGTAAACCTTGGTCTTCCAGTCCTGGAGTGCACGGAAACTCACCGCATCGAAGAGGCCGATCAAATAGAGCTATCCCCGATTCAGGGGAAGATCAATGACTTGACTGCCAATATCACAATCAATACCCAAGTTCTTCCAGAACACATCATGAAAATTATCTCTGCAGGCGGGCTGGTGCCATACCTGGAAAATACCTATATTCGGCAAAATGAAAGCACTTATTAGTACTTTCGCCGGCGATACTGGGTCGAGAAGGATTCTTCCCTCCCAAGGTAATGTTACAGGAGCGCTCTCTTGAAAGTCTCAGAGAGTATATGCATAAATGTGATATAATGGAAAAAGTCAGATATTCCCATTCATAAAATGACTGCACACATCTGGTTGGCGATATCTGACACCCTTCATAGTGTGCAAAAATCGTTTTAGGGAACTAAAAGATCATTGCCATTTTTGGTCGGTAATTCATGTCCCATCTATAGCACCCGCAGCATATTGTTAGTCGAATCAACTTAATGCTGTTTTGATGTACCACTTCTTCAACGTAGTCCCAAAGGTCTGACACCGTGAAAATCCTTCTCATTGCACCACCCTGGATTCAAACTCCCCCAGTAGCGTATGGGGGCACTGAAGCAGTTATAGACGCTTTGGCTCAAGGGCTTCAAAAAGCAGGCCACGAAGTGACACTGTTTGCGACTGGGGACAGCACCTCACCTGTCAATCTGTCCTATCATTTCGAAACTGCCTTAGGAGTTGGCCGGACCGATTCCACACTTAGCGAGCTACTTCATGTGGCTGGCGCATACGACATAGCCAAACACTTCGATATAGTCCATGACCATACCTTAATAGGACCATCATTTGGTGCTCGTTACCCGCATTTGCCGATAGTAACAACCAACCACCTCCCATTTCAAAATGGACTCTATGAATATTACCGAATGATAAGCAAAAAAGTTCCTGTCATCGCAATTTCGGAGTCCCAGGCAAAGTTAGCAACAGATGTTCGTCTAGCTGGAGTGGTCCATCATGGACTCGATTTCAGCAAATTTCCGATCGGGGATGGCAGCGGCGGTTACGCCCTTTTTCTTGGAAGAATAAGTCCCGATAAAGGGGTCCACATTGCGATTGATGCTGCCAGAGCAGCAGGTACACCCCTATTAATAGCTGCCAAATGTCGCGAAAAGTCCGAAATTGAATATTTTACCCAGCAGGTGGAACCTAGATTGGGGGGCAATATCGAGTATCTGGGTGAGGTATCTAGGCTGGAAAAACTGAGGCTGCTTGGCGGTGCAAAATGTCTACTGAATCCCATAGCATGGCCAGAGCCCTTTGGCATGGTAATGCTCGAGGCCCTGGCATGCGGTACACCTGTGGTGACAACCAGCTTGGGAGCCGCACCAGAAATAGTGGACCATGGGACTACAGGGTTTTTAGCTGATTCGCTCCCAGAACTAATAAGCTCGTTAGGCAAGGTGGACCAATTAAGCCGGCCAGCATGCCGATACAGTGCTGAGCAACGATTTTCCAGCGAGATAATGGTTGCAAAGCACCTTTTGGTTTATCGAAAAACTATAGAGTCAGTGAAAGCATCGCCTTCGCTAGTAATAAATTCAACTAATCGATTTGACCATAGGCCAGGATGGGGATATAAAATCCCAACTGACACCGCAGAGACATTCCTCCCTGCCAGCGGAATGTGAAACTCACAACTGGTTCAAATACTGGTTTCACCGTTCAACTCTCCAAAACAATATTCTCAGAGTTATAGGAGTCCACCTTCAAGTTATGATTTTTGCCGGCGATGCGTTCAACTTCAAAATCAATTCTCTTATCACCGAGCGGCAAGCCAGACAATGATATCTTTTCCAGCCATTCAGGAAGTGCCGGGGACATTGCAAGTAAACCATCCTTAGCATTAGGTTTTAATCCCAAAAGCATAGAAATCATATGCACCACTGCGCCCGAGGCCCAGGCTTGAGGTACGTTAGCACCTAGAAACTGAACTGGGAAACTCGCTTCATCCCGCTTTAGTCCAGAAAACAGCTCGGGAAGTCTGCGATTGACAAAACATTCAGCCGCGTCGAACATCGCCTTTGCGATTCGTTGGGCTTCAGTATCAAATCCATATTTTCGCATGCCGTCGGCAATCAATACATTGTCGTGAGGCCAAACCGAACCTGTCTGATAGGAAAATGGATTGTAACTAGGGTGCATCGACGAGAGTGTCCGTATACCCCATCCGCTCCAGAGATCCTCTTCAAAAAGCCGCTTTGTAAGTATCGCAGCTCGTTCTGGTTCAATGGCTTCGTAATAGAGCAGTTGTCCCGCATTGGACGCGACAGACTCAATTGGATTTTTATTTCCATCCAGACCCAAGAAATATGTGTTCTGTTCTGCCCAAAAGAATTTTGTCTCGATCAAATAAGATAGGCGATCCGCCTCGTCATTTAACTTCTGAGAATATCCTTTCTCTCCGTAGGCGTTAAAGACCACATCCGCCCAGGCTCTTTTTGCAGCAACTACGAGTCCTTGGATTTCACAAGTTGCAATTGGAAGCTCAGGATATGAACCGTCTGCATGGACTATTGCAGTGCCATCATCCTTCCATCCCTGATTAAAATATCCGCTGGAAGACTTAGTTGCATATTCCTGTAGTCCGTCATTATCGATATCGCCATATTTATCGATCCATCCGAGTGCCGCCTCCACGTGTGGCCTGATCCGATTCAGTTGGCTGATATCACCATGCCATTTCCAAGTCTGAGCTGCGGTCAAAACAAATAGGGGCGTAGCATCGTGAGTTCCGTAATAAGGGGTATGGGGAACTAAACCAAGCTCTGCCAGTTCGCCAAGCCGCAACTCATGCTCAATCTTGCCAGGCTGCATGTCCCGCTCGTCGTCAGTTTCTGTAGCTTGCAATACCGAAAGTGCCTTAAGGCTGCCCTCTGCGAATTTATACGACACATGAAGACTTTGAAGAGACACCGTCAGTGCGTCTCTTCCAAACACGCTCACGAACCAGGGAATACCAGCTGCCGGTAACCAAAGATCTTGATCTTGTATTTCAGAGTTGAGTTTCTGCATGGATTTCGGAAGTTGAAGGCGCATCCTCAGACCAATGAGGTCATCGAGAGCTTGTTGTACCGTTGCATTTACATTTGGATTGCTGGTAAAAAACCTTGTAGAGTTTGCCATCCAAGGTTCAGTTGCCTCCATCTCCTTTGCCCCGCCAAGTAGATCGTGACATACTTGATTGGTTGCCAGGGGAATCTGGTCTGATAGAGTTGGCCGCCAAATGAGACAAGCATTCCAGGTCTGATTGGGTTGCAAAATAATTGAAAAGGCCAGTCCACCATTCGCGTAAACCGGTTTCGCACCGGATGAGACCGCCTCAAATTGGATAGAACGGACAAAGCCACCGTTAACAAACGAATTCACCAAAATTGCCGTAGCTTCATCCCAATTAGTCGTAATCAAACCCCTACGCTGAAGGCGTTTTTCCTTGACGTCAAACAGGTCTGCAAAGTCAGACTCCACGCTAACTTCTAAAACAAGGGTAATTGGACGATTGGAGAAGTTGGTAAGGTCGTAGTCTTCGTGCACTCCACGTCCTAAAACACGGTCCAACCTGAGATGAAGAGTGTTTTCTGCAACGACCGTGCCTTCATCATCGATGAATTCTTCGTTAGTGTATTCAAAGCGAGCAGAATTTTGCGCCACCTCGGAAGAATTAAGTAATACAGGGGCTGCTCGACCTATCTTTAGTCGATATCCAGACGCCAACCGGGTATCGGCGATAAAGTACCCTTGAGGCTTAGTGCTCGACAACCGGGCATTTGGATCGCAAACGAATACTTCATCATCGTAATGAAGCGTCATTTCCACTGGCCCGACATGAATCATCGCTTTCAAAATCTAAATCCGATCAAGCTGCAATTTGATGAGCTAAAAGGAGGTAACTCAAGTTGAGAGCACGGGATCCTAGCTGTACAAAAACCAATTTGAACAAGTTGAAACATTTTTATGACCTTTCGTGACTGATAAATTTCGTTTAGACCTGTCACTGCAGTCGATCAATGCAATCGAACCCGGCGCTTCAGAACTACGGCAGATTTCATATAAGTTTGAAATCAACCGACTCTTATAAATGACGCCTAGTGGAACGATTTGGCAATCATTACGAGAGCTACAAAATCTAGCACAATATGCACTAGCTTCAAAATATTGATCTCCTGCCCATGGATAAATCAAGGCGGTTCATGTGAACCATTGAATAACACCACTGCTACCTTTGGGAGGTCACAGAACAGCAGATTCCATTCAGAAAGCTAGGTCTTCAAATAATCAAATCAGAACCTGACAAACTTCAAAAAACTATTACAAATAGCTATCCGTGAAGTATACTCGCTATACGCTACACGTCAGAGGTCGTAAGGGGGCGGGACCAATGAATTTCAACTTTCAGCGCCTACTTTTAAAGGCGCTCCTCAGCTTTTCTTTAACAGCAACAATCGCACTTGTAAGCAGTCCGGCTGCTGCTTCTGGTCCTAGTCCATTATTTGGCAAACCTGTAATACCTGTACCAAATAGTAACGGACACGGCGTCAAACACCTTCGAAATGAAATAGAAACCTCCAATTGGTCGGGTTATGCGGTTGCTCATTTCGAAACAGGCATTACCTATACCTCTGCATCGGGAACATGGACAGTTCCCACCGTTACCCAACCTTCTCCAAATACAGCTGGCTACTCGGCTTCGTGGGTAGGAATAGGTGGGTTCTGCCAAGATGCCAACTGCCACAAGGTGGACAAGAGCCTGATTCAACTGGGTACCGAACAAAATATCAGTTCAAGTGGGACAACCTCGTATCAATCCTGGTACGAACTTCTACCCAATCCTCCGGTTGCGATACCCATTAAAGTCAGTCCTGGCAACGTCGTGACCGCAAGTCTGACTGATCCTTCACCTACATCTCCAAAACATGATCCTACTTCAAGACATGGCGGTGGTACTTCTACTCAAGAATGGACGCTTACCTTCACAAACATAAGCAAGGGGATTTCATGGCAGACAACGCTTCCTTATAAATCCTCACTGGCGTCAGCTGAATGGATTGAGGAAGCTCCTACTTCTGGCGGTACCATTCTTCCCTTGGCAAACTATTCCACTGCTTCATTTGACTCAAGTACAGTAAACGGAAATAGCAATCCCAGTTTAACCACAAAAAACGGGATTACTATGTTGGATCCACAAGGCCAGACCTCAAATCCATCAAATCCAGACAGTGATACCGACGGCTTTTCCACGTGCTGGGGAAACGGTACATCCATGACAGCGTGTTCCGCTCTATCCAGCTAGGTGGGTTCCAGATCGACCATCTAAACATCTTGGTTGAATTGAGGCAAAATGGAAATGTCACAACCAGAAGCGATAATCGATCAGGTTGTGATGACCGCTGTTTCAAACCTAGGGTAGTTTCCATCCCAAAGTTTGTTTGGCAGCCCCAACGGGATTCGAACCCGTGTCTCTACCTTGAGAGGGTAGTGTCCTAGGCCTCTAGACGATGGGGCCAGTGCGATAATCAGAGAATCAATCTTAGCGGTCGAATCCTGCAGCCGTTCATCTAAGAGAAAATTGCCATAATAGATCTGGCTAATCCCCACACAACGGACCGCTCAATTGTTGAGCCTTTAGATGCTCAGAAATCAGCCAATCATTGAAACCGGGGACTCGGGAGTAAGATAACCCGGCTAATGATTCAGACAATTTCCATTAACCAGTGGAAGCCAGCTCGGGGGGAAGGACTCGAACCCTCAATTACAGGACCAGAACCTGCTGTGTTGCCAATTACACCACCCCCGAAGGTCAATGCAGACTTATTAAATTTAGCGACGTGAATCAATTACCGTGCCGAAGAACAGAAAGGAATTTATATCCTACGATTTTCGATGCAGACACCGCGACTGTCTCCCTGACAAAATCAATAGCGAGCTGTAAACCGTGAACAGGTGAGTTAATAGCCGGGGCAGCGCTTGTGCTGTATCCCAATGAATTCAACATCTGCGTTGACCTTAGGAGATGGAATCCATCGGACACTACAATTACTGTGTGAATCTTGTCAGCTGAAAGTAGCTTCGATACAGACAGTACCGATTCCCAGGTGTCACGCCCTACCGGATTCGCAATAATCGCGCTGGAAGGTACTCCCTTTTTTTCCAAATACGTTTTTCCAGCTCCGGCTTCCGAATAATGATCCCCCGGAGCTGACCCTCCAGTTAAAAATATCTTCGGAGCATATTTCTTATCAAATAAAACCTGAGCTTCATCTAACCTCGATGCCAAATCACGCGAAGGGATTCCGTTGTATTCGGCTGATCCCATTACCACAATTGCTTGAGATTTAACTGGCCTGGCGGTTTTTGCCTCCTTATAAACCTGAACAAAAGTCCATCCAAAAAACAGAATTGCCGCCAGAACCAGCAATATAATCACGCGCTTGATTATCTTCAAAACAAGAATAGGTAAACACATATGTTGGACTATCTATCTAGAGTTAATTAGTTGAAGAGCTTTTTCGAGGCGATTCAAAGTCGTCTCCCGTCCCAATAATTCAATCGACTCAAACAAAGGAGGCCCGACTTTCGACCCTGTTAACGCTACCCTTATCGGCGCCTGCACCTTGCGCAATGGAGTATCAATTGATTCACAGTAATTTCTTGTAGCTTGGTTTAGCTCATCGTGACTAAATTGCGCAATAGTTTCGTATATAGATCTGATATCAGCCAAAATCGATGCGGCCTTGGCGTCCTTACGTAATACCTGCTCCACCAGATCTTCTGGAAGCCTAAGATCCTCGGTAAAGAGAAACTCCACCATAACTGGAACCTCACCCAACAGGGAAACCCGCTCTTTGACCAAAGGGCTTATTGCCCGAAATACGTATAATTGATCGTCGCTGGCGGTCCACCAGTCACATTTCTCCAAAAATGGATAGCAATAATTGACAAATTCCTCATCGGAAAGATTCCGAATATAAACCCCGTTGAAATGCTGCATCTTTTGCTCATCAAAGAATGCCGGGGAGTGGTTCACTTTTTCGAGATCAAAGAGTTCGATCAATTCATCCAGAGTCAAAAATTCCCGGTCATCTCCGGGACTCCAGCCTAGCAGAGCCAGATAGTTGACCATCGCAGGGGCCAGGTATCCCAGATCCCGATAGTCTTCCACTGCCACCCGATCCCTACGTTTAGACAGCTTTTGCCTCTTAGCATTAACTAATACCGGCACATGGGCAAACACCGGCAGCTCCTCCACTCCCAGAGCCTTGAACAAAAGTATTGCCTTAGGGGTAGTCGGAAGATGCTCTTCTGCGCGGAGTATGTGGGTTATCTTCATATTAATGTCATCGACAACATTTGCAAGCACAAAAAGTGGAGATCCGTTAGATTTAACAATGATGAAGTCCTCAAGATTGGCGTGGTCAAAAACCACCTCTCCTCTAACTACGTCATTAACTGTCGTTGACCCAGGTCGAGAAATTGCAAACCTAAGTGCTGAACCTGGCGACTTTGGCTTATTTAGGTTCCTGCAATGACCGTCATATCCCGGAGGACCACCCCGCTCTTTGGCCCTGACGTCAATCTCTTCACGCTTACAGTCACACCAATAAGCCTTACGCTCTTCAATAAGTCTGTTAACAGCCTTAGAATAAAGTTCAGAGCGCTCTGATTGCCTGTACGGCCCTTCGTCCCAGTCGATCCCCAACCATGACAAAGCAGAGATTATCCCGTCTACCCACTCTTCACCATTGCGGGCTTCGTCCGTGTCTTCAATACGAAGAATAAATTTTCCACCCGACTTCCGGGCAATCAACCAGTTATACAGTGCGGTACGCGCTCCACCGACATGGAAATATCCCGTTGGTGAGGGCGCAAATCGAACCCGAGGAGAACTATTCACAATTCAAAGCTAGCCGATTAGAGGCCTGGGAGTGCTTTCCGGGACGTAATACTAGGCATCCGCACACCAGTAATTGATAAAACTCCAATCGCTAATCCACGTGGTTATCCTTAGCCTTAACCACATTCTTTGGGAACCTCCCCGGCTGGCCCCGATAAAATTCCGGCACCTGAACCGGCAACTGCTTAGACATGTTGCGACTTACTGAAACCCCTCAACTGAGCAACCTTCTTGCCACAACCATTCGCTGAATTTGGTTGGTCCCTTCATATATCTGGGTAATCTTTGCGTCCCTCATGAACCGCTCAACAGGAAAATCCTGGGTATATCCATATCCGCCCAGCAGCTGCACCGCATCTGTGGTGACACTCATTGCAACGTCAGAGGCATACATCTTGGCCATTGCCCCAATTTTGCTAAGTTCGCCTTCGGAATCGTCGTCCACCATGGAGCAGGCTTTATAAACCAGCAGCCGGGCTGCCTCGGTCTTAGTCGCCATATCAGCAAGCATGAATTGCAGCCCTTGAAACTCCGATATTGGCTTTCCAAACTGTGTCCTTGACTTCATATAATTCGCCGCGTAATCGATAGCCCCTTGTGCAATTCCGACCGCTTGAGCTCCAATTGTTGGCCTTGAACGGTCAAGGGTACCCATTGCAATGTAAAATCCCTGGCCTTGCTCACCGATCAGATTCTCTTTCGGCACTCTTACGTTGTCAAAGATTACTTCACCGGTTGGGGAACCCCTGACTCCGAGTTTCTTCTCGAGCTTTCCAACCTTTACCCCCCAATCGGCTTCCACTAAGAAAGCAGAAATACCCCTATGTCCTGCATCAGGATCAGTTTTGGCAAAGACTGTATAGGTATTTGATATTCCTGCATTAGTAATCCAGTATTTGGTTCCAGTGATCAGGAAATCATCCCCATCTTTCACTGCCCTGGTTTTCATCGAGGCCACATCGGAACCAGCATCTGGTTCAGAGAGGCAATAGCTCGCTTGAGCTTCGCCGCGCGCTATTGGGGGAAGGTATTTCTCCTTTAGGTAGTTAGACCCCCAGTTAAGTATGGGTATCATCCCCAACTTGGAAATAAGCATCGCCAGGGACGTCGACGCGCAAACTCTGGCCAACTCCTCAATCATGATCGCCTGGAACACATGATCAGCCCCTGCACCACCGTAATCTTCCGGCACCCAAAGGGCCGGGAGTTCCATCTTGACGCAGTCCCAAAAGTTATCCCAGCAAAACTCCCCGTCTACGTCTACCTTGGCGGCACGAGGTGCAATCTTCTGCTCAGAAAATGTCCTCACCGATTGCCTAAAGCTTAAGTATTCATCGCTCAACTGAAACGTTCGCACCTAAACGATAGTAGCCGAATGCCAACTCACCGCAAAATCAATTACCGCCAAATATTGGCATTCATCCAGATGGCTTTAAATTGACAGCGAACTGCCAGGAAGAATCTCTGATATTATCGGCTGATAGCCCAGATTGAGGAAAATCAGACAGATGTCAGTGAATGCAGAATCTAGCCTTGAGGAACAAAAAAGGCTAATCGATTCCAAAATAAATGCTTTGCTTGATAGGTTCGACATCCAAAATACAAAACCACCCGAACTCTGGAAAGCACAATACGAATTAGGACTGGCCTGGATTCATTTCCCGGTCGGACTGGGTGGGTTATCCCTTTCTCCAGCACTTATGGATTACTCAGCTAACGTCTTATACAAATCCGGAGTCCCCTCGAATTTTCACAGGAATCCTATCGGAATCGGGATGGCGGCCCCAACTCTTCTCACATGGGCCAGCCGGGAACTGACGCAGCAGCTGCTACCACCTATGTTCAGCTGCGAAGAGATCTGGTGTCAGCTATTTTCCGAACCGGGAGCGGGTTCTGACGTCGCTTCGGTATCGACAAAAGCAACCAGATACGGTGAACAGTGGATTATAAATGGGCAGAAGGTATGGACCACACTTGCCCATGTGGCCCGGTGGGGGATGCTTCTAGCTCGAAGCGACTCCACTGGGGCTAAGCATGCAGGACTTACCTACTTTGTGGTTGACATGCACAGTCCAGGAGTTGAGGTCAGGCCGCTTCGACAGCTGACCGGAGAAGCCGAATTTAATGAAGTCTATTTTACGGATGTCCAAATTCCAGATTCATTTCGGCTTGGGGAAGTAAATGGAGGCTGGAAAGTCGCCATAACGACATTGATGAACGAACGCAGCGCGCTTGGTGGACAGATGTCCGAACAGGGTCATGGCCCGATTGAAGACGCTATAAAGCTCTACAAAAAATCTAAGTATCGGCTTCCAAGCCAAAGAGACCAGCTTGTTCAGTTATGGATCGAGGCCGAAGTAAATCGACTCACTGCAATAAGGGCTTCACAAATGCGAATATCGGGTAATCCTGGGCCTGAAGGTTCAGTTACCAAGCTGGCCAGTGCTGAGCTAAACAAAAAGATCTACGACTTTTGCTACTCTCTGCTGGGGGCGGAGGCAACACTCTATTCCGGATATCAGATGAAAAGGCCAGAAACAGCTGGAATCGAGAGGTCGCAAACTGAAACCGACATCGCCAAAGCCTATCTGCGTTCGAGAGCCAACTCCATCGAAGGAGGGACTTCAGAGATTATGCGGAATATTTTGGGGGAAAGAGTACTTGGACTGCCCGGTGAACCACGGGTGGACAAGTAGGCGTGGCTCAAAGTTTAAAAAGAGACAGTCGGTCTTGTACTGAAGAAAGCTGATTAATATTCATTCGCAAGGTGGAATCTGGAACCGCATCCGCTATCTGTCTCTGGATGATGTAGCTATGGGCGCAACCTTTGAAAAACATCTTTCTAAATTCAACTAAGTCAGGATTTGCATCTTCGCCCAGGCCGAATAATTTAGCGCAGAATTCAACGTCGGGCAGATACGGACTCCTTCCAAACAAAGACGCCCTCTTGCTGACGAGAACTCCGAAACCTACTATGAGATCGTGGTGATCCTCATGATCATCAAGCCCGAGCTTTGAGATGTAGTCATTGACAATTTTGAGTGAATATCCGCTTCCTGGTGCTGGGGTTCCAAAATATCTACCTGACGAAGGAACGTCACCTGTTACTCTTCCGGATCTTGGATGACTCCATCGGCCCGATACCGGAAGTTCAACCATCCCGAGTGACTTCTCGTGGTTAGGGGATGAATAATAATTTGGCTGGCTCACAATCACATACTACCGCAAATTATAAAAATTTCTTAATCGACCACTGGCGATTTTGCGTGACCGTCTTTGCCAGCGGAAATCTTTATAAGACCCATGACAATAGAATCTATCAACGCCTGCCACGATGCATCAATAATATTTTCAGACACGCCCATGGTGGACCAGGTGTCATTGCCGTCAGAAGAATCCAACAGCACCCGGACCACTGCTCCACTGCCAAGGGAGGAATCAAGCACCCTGACCCTGAAGTCAGTCAAGTGCACCTTTGAGAGCTCTTCGAAATATGGGGCCAGTGCTTTGCGCAATGCCGCGTCAAGAGCGTTTACAGGTCCGTTTCCCTCTGAAGTGGCAATCATCCTGCTTCCATCGACCACAACCTTCACCGTTGCCTCGGTAACCGCTCCAAATCCTTCACGGTGATCAGTTATCACCCTGAAGGATTCCAAGGTGAAGAACTGCTGCTCCCAACCACTCGCCCTTCTCATCAATAATTCCAAAGAACCATCCGCGGCCTCAAAGTGGTAGCCTCTGTGCTCCAGCTCCTTGAGATGCTCAAGCACATTGGAAAGCTCATCCGAATCAAGCTGAAGTCCGAGCTCACTTGCCTTGATGGCAAGCGTCGACTTGCCTGCCATTTCAGAAACTACGAACTTTGTCCCGTTGCCGACCTCTTCCGGAGATATATGCTCATATGCGTCTTTTCTCCTGGCTATAGCGCTGACATGCAAACCCGCCTTATGGGTAAAGGCGTAATTTCCCACATACGGCTTTTGTGGATCGAGACTTATGTTGACTATTTCCGCAACATGGCGCGAAACTGCTGTTATAAGTTCAATCCGCTCCCGAGGAACCGTTTCAATACCCATTTTCAGCGTAAGATTTGGAATAGCCACTGAGAGATCTGCATTTCCGGTCCTCTCCCCGTAACCGTTCACACACCCTTGAACCTGAGTCGCACCCACGCTAACCGCAGCCAGTGCATTTGCCACCGCACAACCGGAATCATTGTGGAAGTGCACCCCAATTTGAGCGGAAAAATCTGAACTTATCCTGTCTACTATATTCTCGACTTCAAATGGCAAAGTTCCACCATTGGTGTCGCACAAGACCAGTACCTCGGCACCACTGTCCTGAGCAGCGAGCAGTACATCCCTGGTAAATTTAGGATTCGATTTATATCCATCGAAAAAATGCTCCGCGTCCAGAAACACTTTGATTCCCTGCGACTTCATGAATTGAATCGAATCCGACACCATAAGTACACCCTCTTTGAGAGTGGTTCTCAGGGCTTTTTCCACGTGGTAGTCCCAGGACTTACCTACCAGGCACACATAATCGGTCCCTGCATCAACCAAAGATTTCAAGGTAGCGTCTTGATCGGCCCTGGCATTAGCCCTTCGAGTCGAGCCGAAGGCCACCAACTTGGCAGTGGACAGCTTAAGTTCATCTGGAGCCCGCCTAAAAAACTCTTCATCCTTGGGATTTGCCCCAGGCCAACCACCTTCGATGTAGGAAACACCCAAACTATCGAGCTGTGTGGCAACCCTTAGTTTGTCATCTACACTAAGCGACAGACCAGCTTGTTGCGATCCATCTCTAAGGGTAGTATCGTAAATGTCTACACTTTTGGGAAGATTGGGAACATGTTCAGCCGACATAGGTGATCCAATCCTTATAACGATCCACTCGGCCTCTCACCGCCTCCTGGTACATCGACTGAATCGCCTTGGTCATCTCACCGGGCTTGCCCTCCCCCGTGACTCGATCGTCCACAGAGGAGACCGGAACCACTTCAGCCGCTGTCCCGCATAAGAATATTTCGTCAGCTGTGTACAAGTCACTTCGAAGCAGGTTCTCTACTCCAACCTCGTAACCGAGATCCTTAGCTATGCGAATAACCGATGACTGGGTTATCCCTTCCAAAGCACCAGCTGAGGTAGGCGGGGTGAGCAGAACCCCGTTCCGCACGACAAATAAATTCTCACCCGTACATTCGGATACGAAACCCTGTGCTGACATAAGCACAGCCTCATCATAACCGGCCTTTACCGCCTCCACCTTAGCCATCGACGAGTTCATATACATTCCTGTGCCTTTAGCGGCTGGTGGCATTGCATTTGGGTGATGACGCTGCCAAGAAGATATCTTTAGACGAATCCCATTCTTCATGCCTTCATCGCCAAGATACGCTCCCCAAGGCCATGCCGCAATGGCAACTGATACCTCGCAGGCAAGTGGATTGAGCCCCATTTCCCCGTAGCCCAAATACACAATTGGCCGCATGTAACAGCTTTCAAGATTGTTTTCCCGAACCACACTCTTTGAAGCTTCGATCACCTGATCCTGGGAAAAGGGGATGTCCATCATGAATATCTTGGCAGAACTAAACAGCCGCCTTATATGATCCTCCAGACGGAAGATTGCCGGACCCCTGTCTGTCTCATAGGCCCGGATGCCTTCAAAGACTCCGGACCCATAATGAAGACCATGAGTAAGTACGTGAATTTTGGCATCCTGCCACGGAACCATCTCGCCATTCATCCAAATTTTTTCGGTCTCAGTAATCGGCATCTTTTACACCCTCTCGGCAATCGCGTTACCAATGGAAGCTGTGGTGGCCCCGGCTGGAACTTCAAACTCTTCCAAAACTTTGTTGATCTTCCCGGCTGCTTCTTTTTCCCCTAAGAAGTCAAGCATCAGCGCTCCTGAACGGATTGCCGCCAATGGATTTGCCTTTCCAGTGCCAACGATGTCGTGAGCAGCACCGTGTACCGGCTCAAACAGCGAGGGTCCGGTTCGGTTGGGATTTAAGTTCGCCGATGCAGCAAGGCCAATTCCTCCTGAAACCGCGCCGCAAAGGTCTGTAAGAATGTCTCCAAATAAATTGTCTGTGACGATCACGTCATAGCGGCTCGGCGATTCAACCATATAAATACACGCTGCGTCGACGTGGTTGTAGGCAATCTCAACGCTGGGATACTCCTTGCTTACCTCGTTAAATGTCCTCTGCCAAAGATCACCAGAAAAGGTGAGCACATTTGTCTTATGCACCAAAGTCAAATGCTTTCTGGGTCTCGAGGCAGCTAGCTCAAAGGCAAATCTGACTGTCCTCTCCACTCCAAATCTGGTATTAACAGAACCCTGGGTGGCAATCTCATAGGGCGTCCCTCGTCGTAGCTGCCCGCCCTCACCGGCGTAGGTGCCTTCGGTATTCTCTCTGATTACCACCATATCAACTGGTTCAATATTGAACCGGTTCCAACCTTTGGGGGTTATAAAAGGACGAAGATTGATAAAAAGATCAAGTTCAAAACGGAGTTTTAATAGCAAACCCCGCTCGAGAATCCCAGAAGGCACAGCAGTAGACCCAACCGGTGGCCCTACTGCCCCGAGGAGAACCGCGTCCAGTCCACGGATCTCTTCTAAAGTCGCATCCGGCAAGACGTCTCCGGTGCGCAGGTAGCGGTCGGCTCCCAAATCGTAGCTGACGGTATCCAATTCGATCCCAGTAGCCTTAATTACCTTCAGCGTCTCGTCAATCACCTCTGGACCAATTCCGTCCCCGCCGATGATACCGACTTTATATTTTGCCACTTCAAACCTCGCAGATCAGAACCGTATAACAAACAAAAAACCGCCCACATGGTGGCCGGTCGAAATAGCTCACACCTATACGCGTGAGCTCAGATAATAATTACGTTGTGCGGAGATGTTATTTTTTTATTCAAAGCCAAACAATTTTATGTCTAAAATACCCAATGTCAAGTAGTTTTAACGATTTTTGAAACCAATGCATAGCCATTCAACAGTTACAAAATAAATCTTAGCTACTACTTTGTAATACGTGACCGAAACAAAACTAACTCGTCAAACATATCAACGATTACAAGAAGAGCTGCAAGACCTCACTACAAGAGGCAGGATTGAAATTGCTGCAGCAATCGAGGCCGCAAGGGCACTGGGCGACCTAAAAGAAAATGGCGACTATCACGCGGCCAAAGACACCCAAGGAAAAATGGAGGCTCGAATACGCCAAATTCAGGCTCTTTTATCATCTGCGGAAATAGTTGAGGAAGAGGAACAATCTGAGACCGTGACCACGGGTTCCATCGTTCATCTTCGCTACGATGGCGACGACGAACTCGAACAATATCTGATTGGATCCATCGAAGAAAAACGTCCAGGTGTTTCGGTAATCTCTCCCGCATCACCACTTGGCCAGGCGATTTTGGGTAAAACAGAGGGACAGGTTGTCGAGTACGAGTCTCCAGGTGGAGTGCTAAGGGTGGAGATCGTAAAAGTCGGCTAGGGCCAAGCCATTCCGTCACCCATCCGTTGGGCCTGAGGTCAAGCACTTGAAGCATTAAACAATCGATGTTTTCGACTATGATTTCAATACCGGTATAAGTTATTCTTATTCTTGTTTATCCGGCGGAACCCTATCCAGCCAATACCAAGTACGAATAGGATTACCGGAAACTTAATCACCGAATAGACGGGGTCAGGAATGGGCAAAACTCTTAGCGAAAAAGTTTGGGACGCACACGTAGCTCATAAGGGCGAAAACGAGCCGGAACTTCTCTACATCGATCTTCACCTTGTTCATGAAGTAACTTCTGCACAGGCATTTGATGGTCTTCGAATGGCAAATAGAAAGGTCAGAAGACCTGATCTTACAATTGCAACCGCAGATCACAACGTGCCAACCACCGACATTGACAAGCCGGTATCCGATCCAATTTCAGCCAAGCAGCTTGACGTGCTTGCAACAAATTGTAAAGAATTCGGAATAACTCTTTATCCCATGGGCGACAAAAACCAGGGCATTGTCCACGTAATAGGTCCCGAACAAGGACTATCCCTTCCAGGGATGACAATTGTGTGCGGCGACAGCCATACTGCTACTCATGGCGCTTTGGGTGCCCTGGCATTTGGCATCGGAACATCCGAAGTCGAACATGTCCTAGCCACTCAGACCCTTCCGCAACTCAGGCCTGGAACCATGGCCGTCACGGTAGAGGGAGAAATCCCCCCGGGCGTCACCGCTAAAGACATCATCCTCGCAATAATAGGGGAAATTGGCACCGGAGGCGGGATCGGCTACGTAATCGAATACCGGGGTACGGCGATCCGATCGCTTTCCATGGAAGGTCGCATGACAATCTGCAATATGAGTATTGAGGCCGGCGCCAGGGCCGGGATGATAGCACCGGATGAGATTACTTTCGAGTACATAAAGGGACGCCCTCATGCTCCAAAGGGAGCTGACTGGGACAAAGCAGTAGAGTATTGGAAGTCACTGTCAACTGATCCTGACGCACAGTTCGACAAAGAGGTTGTGATAGATGCATCAACGTTATCTCCGTATGTATCATGGGGAACAAATCCTTCCCAAGTGGTGCCAATTTCAGGTTCAGTCCCAGATCCGGAAAGTTTCCTAGAACCGTCCCAGCGCGAGGCGGCTGCACGTGCTCTGAGTTACATGGGACTTGCGGCCGGTACTCCGATTACAGAAATATCAGTTGACACCGTCTTTATTGGCTCCTGCACCAATTCCCGAATCGAAGATTTGAGACTGGCATCAGGCGTGGTCAAAGGAAAGCGGGTAGCACCAGGAATAAGAGCTTTAGTGGTACCTGGTTCTCAAAAAGTAAAGGCTCAAGCTGAAGCTGAAGGTCTGGACAAGATCTTTTTAGAGGCAGGCTTCGAATGGCGAGAAGCCGGTTGTTCGATGTGTCTCGGGATGAACCCCGATCATCTCTCTCCCGGGCAAAGGGCTGCATCCACCTCAAACCGGAACTTCGAAGGGCGCCAGGGGAAAGGTGGGAGGACCCACTTGGTTTCCCCCGCAGTAGCAGCTGCAACAGCAGTGGCAGGCCACTTTGCGACTCCAGATCAGATCTAAATTCGACCAAGAAAGGAACTATTTATGCAACCGATAAAACAAATTAAAGGTACCGCTTTACCGCTTGGCCGAAGCGATGTCGACACCGACCAGATTATTCCCTCCGAATGGCTAAAAAAGGTAGAGAGAACCGGATTTGGGGCAGGACTGTTTTCCCAATGGCGGGAAGATCCGAACTTTGTACTAAATAACCCAGCCTACGAGGATGCAAACATCATCGTTGCCGGGCCAAATTTCGGAACCGGATCCTCCAGGGAGCACGCGGTTTGGGCTCTAACTGATTACGGATTTGAAGCAGTTATTTCACCACGGTTCGGAGATATATTCCGCAACAATTCCACCAAGGCTGGACTGGTTCCAGTAGTCCTGAGTCAACAAGACGTGGATGCAATCAGTGAGGCGGTTCTCAAAGATCCAAAGACCGAAATAGTGATCGATATAAGCAGCAAGACAGTCTCAGTTCCATCCATTGGGCTCGTCGCCATCTTCCCGATTGATGATTTCACCCAGTTTCGACTACTTGAAGGGCTGGACGATATTGGCATATCGCTTAGATATGAAAAGGACATAAGTTCTTTTGAATCAGAGCGTCCTACCTGGCTGCCGTCACTGTCCTAAGCAAATTGGCTGCCAAACAAGACATGTAATTATGAAAGAAGCACCAACTGAGGTGCTTCTTTCATAATAGTTAACAACTATTCAAACTGAGGTTGAACAGCATCCTCACCAAACTCCCTGATCTGCTGTTCAAGAGCCCTGACCTGGTTTTCAAGAGTCAACAGCCTACGCACTCCGGCTAGGTTCAATCCTTCCGAAGTAAGTCCTACGATCCTTTGAACTGCCTGAATTTGAGACTGGCTATATCGCCTTTGGCCTCCTTCGCTTCTGGCTGGTTGAATGAGATTTTCATTGTCTAATCTCCGTAAAAATGCCGGCTGCACGCCAAGCATCTCTGCCACCTGGCCGACCGAATAAATTGCCGCATGCTCGTTTTCAAATGGAAATTCAAATCTCGTCATCCTCAACTGACCCTCGATTCCAAGAGGAGGACCGTAGATGTTCTACGATCCTCCAACTAAATTGCTTACGCGCTTAGAGCTGCGCTCTTCTTTTTAGGTGCTGTATTTATCTGTACTTTGCGAGCTTTGGCTGTCTCAGCGATCGGTATCTTGACGGTTAGAACACCGTTTATATAACTCGCATCTATATGGTCGGTATCCAAAGTTTCACCTAAAAACAACTGTCTGCTGTAGGTCCCATACGGGCGCTCTGAAATTATGACTTCGGTTGAGTCATCCTCTTGAGCTACGACACGACTGCGCTCAGCACGGACCGTAAGTATGTTCTTTTCAACGGTAAGGTCGATTGACTCTTCGTCAACCCCAGGAAGATCGAATTCTGCAATGAAATGATCCCCTTGGCGGTATGCATCAATCGGCATTGCCGCCGGTCTTACCGGGGTTCCCCAAATTTGCTGTGCAAATCTGTCAAGTTCACGAAATGGATCAGTACGCATCAACATCATCTCTCCTCCCTTCAGTATCGAAGGCCTCAGCATCTCTATAGTTGAATCTATAATAAACTTATAAATTCAACTATAACTATTATATACCTTTCTACTAACTTTCTTGCACATCCTCTATCAACTTTTAAGAACAGTTTTGAATGTGAGAAAGAAATAACCACTGCAAAAACTAGAGCAAGCCCGTAGAATATGTAGCCATCGATTTAGCCAAATCAGTATTTAAGCTGTATAAACCCACGTTATCTAAAAAGAATCACACTTATGTGAGCTCTATTTTCAAAAACAGACACATTTGCTATACAGAGGCACTAAAGTCTTCAGGGTCGTGAAACCAAACCATAATTACGTTAAAGTGAAGTTGAAACGATTTTCACCACTACGAAAAAGTGCAACGCTATTGGCATTTACGGCGGGGGCAGCTTCGCTGATACAAATTATTCCAGCAAGCCCAAATGCCAATGCCCAGTCCATTGCCAGTGAAAAAGCCCAAGCAGCAGCCATTGCGTCAAGACTGAATTACTTGGGGGCAGAAGTTGCTCAACTAGTTCACAAATATGACCAAGCCAAGACAAACCTCGACCAGATCAACCAGCGAATCACAAGCACCAAAACGCAAATCTCGCAGGATCAGACAAAGATAGCCTCAATCAAATCGAAACTCGCAACCGAAGCCATCAACTCTTACGTATCCGGGGGTAATCTAACTGCAATCTATACCCTTATCAGTGAGAATCCCGAACAATCATCGCTTCGACAAGAATACCTGAATACCGTAACCAGTTCACAGTCAGACTTGATTGCCTCCTTTCAGTCCACCACCCAAAATCTGAACCAGGAACAGGGATCACTCAAGAGTCTTCAAGCTCAAGCATCAGCTCAGCTAAAACAAGTATCTGCAGCCCAAAATGCGGCCCAGGCTACTGTAAACCAAGAAAAAGCACAGCTGGATTCAGTAAACTCGACAATTGCAACTTTAGTGGAACAACAACAGGCTGCAGCAGCGGCAGCGGCAGCGGCAGCGGCAGCTGCAAGGGCTAATGCGGCAAGACAGGCCGCTGCAGCTGCTGCGGCGGCAGCAGCTGCAGCAGCAGCAGCAGCGGCTCAACAACAGGTCATACAAAATGCTCCTTCCAATTCCGGATCCTCTGGCTCTGCCGGGAACCTTCCATCAGGAATCGTTGGACCATCCCCGGCAGGTTACGCCAACCCCTTCCGTGCTATAGCAGGGTTATCACCAGAGAGAATTGACCAAGGGGTGGACTTCTCGGGATATGGACCGATATTCGCTATCGGAAACGGGGTAGTCCTTAGCACCTATAATGGCGGATGGCCTGGTGGTACATACATTGCATACCGGCTCACCAGCGGCCCAGCAGCAGGAAAAATCGTCTATGTGGGTGAAGACGTCAGACCCGAGGTAAGCATTGGCCAAACCGTGAACTCGGGAACAGTACTCGGTGAAATGTACGAAGGTTTCGACGGAATCGAAACGGGCTGGGGATCGCCACTGATAGGTGAAACATTGGCCAGATACTCTGGCCAGTTCTATGGGGCCAACTCCACCGCATATGGATACAACTTTTCTCAACTACTCAGATCCCTTGGATCCCCGGGTGGAGTATTGCAAAATAACCCAACAGGTTCCCTTGCAAGTGGATGGCCTCAGTGGTAATCAGTGAAAAACCAAGCTAATCACAGTAGAACTGCAACGCTAACTGCACTTTGGATTAACTAAGGGCCCCGATCGATCGATCGGGGCCCTTGCAATAGATCTACTTCTAACGGCTATTTTGACAGCTTTTCGACGACATAATCGACGCACTTTGTCAAAGCTTCAACGTCTGAAGGATCAACCGCAGGGAACATTGCCACTCTAAGCTGATTTCTTCCCAACTTTCGATAAGGCTCTGTATCAACAATTCCATTTGCCCGGAGCACCTTGGCAACTAACGCGGCATCAACGTCGTCCGAAAAATCGATAGTTCCAACCACGTGTGAGCGATCCTGGGGACTCGCAACATACGGAGTGGTGTAAGAGGTTCGCTCAGCCCACTTGTAGAGAATCTCTGAAGAGCTGTCACAACGCGAGGCAGCAAATTCCAAACCGCCGTTTCCCAGCATCCACTCCAGTTGCTGTACAAACAGAAACACGGTTGCCAGCGCTGGGGTGTTGTAAGTCTGATTTAGTCGAGAATTTTCGATACATATCGTAAGGTCCATTGAGGCAGGTATCCATCGCTTCGACTCTGCAATCCTGGCTACTCTTTCCAATGCCGCTGGCGACATCACTGCCACCCAGAGGCCGCCGTCAGAGGCAAATACCTTTTGAGGTGCAAAGTAGTAGGCATCAAACTGAGAAGGATCAACCCGAAGGCCTCCCGCTGCTGAGGTAGCATCCACAGCCACAAGGCCGGACGCACCTTCAGGCCGCCGTATCTCCATCGCAACTCCGGTGGATGTCTCATTATGGGTCAGCGCATAGAGATCGACATCCGCACTGGCCTTGGCGTAAGGCCTGGTACCTGGCTCAGATGTTATGATTTCAGGCTCGTCCAAAAATGGAGCTGCCTTTGCTGCCGCTGCGAATTTAGAGGAAAATTCTCCAAAGCTAAGATGCTGACTCTTTTTCTCGATTAGAGCAAAAGTTGCCACATCCCAAAAATAAGTCGCACCACCATTTCCAAGCACCACTTCATAACCGTCCGGCAAATTGAAAAGATCTTTTATCCCGGTTCTCAATCGGCCTACCATATCTTTCACTGTGGACTGCCTATGACTGGTGCCTAAATATGTCTTGGCGACCTTTGCCAGTTCTTCAACTGCTTGAGGACGGACCTTTGAAGGTCCAGATCCAAATCTCCCGTCTCCTGGAAGAAGATCGGAAGGGATTATGATTTCTGATGAGTTATTAGCCACGATTAGATTCTTACACTCCTGGAGCTTAAATTGGAAACTCAATTGACAAAACAAAGAATATCCACTCGAATTGGAAATGTAGCCGAGTCGGCAACATTAGCCATAGACGCTAAGGCTAAGGCCCTTAAAGCAAAAGGAGTAGATGTAATCGGATTTGGTGCCGGAGAGCCCGATTTCCCGACTCCGTCTCGAATTGCTCAAGTAGCAGCTGAAGCAGCACTCGATCCCAAAAACCACCGCTACACGCCCACTGCTGGCCTTCCGGAATTGCGCCAGGCGATTGTAGACAAATCCAAGCGGGATTCAGGACTTGAAATTGCACCGTCACAAGTACTGGTCACCAACGGTGGCAAACACGCAATATTCAACACTTTCGCCACACTAATCGACGAAGGCGACGAGGTTCTGATACCGGCACCGTACTGGACGACGTATCCAGAAGCAGTAAAGCTGGCGGGAGGAATTCCAGTCGAAGTGCCAACAACCCTCGAAGAAGGCTTCAAAGTAACTTCTAATATCCTTGAAAGTTACCTCACCCCGAAGACAAAAATGCTTGTTCATGTTTCACCCTCCAACCCTACCGGTGCCGTGTACGACCTTGAACAATCACGCGATCTGGCCAACTGGCTCCTGCAACATGAACTATGGGTGATGTCAGACGAGATATACGAACACCTGGTATATGACGATAACCAGGCCTGGTCCCTTCCGGTGATTGAGCCCAAGCTTATGAACCGTTCGGTGATTGTGAACGGAGTTGCAAAAACCTATGCGATGACCGGGTGGAGGATTGGGTGGATGATAGGGCCGGAAGACGTCATTTCCGCTGCTACTAATCTTCAGTCACAATCGACCTCCAACGTTAGCAACGTAGCCCAACGCGCCGCAATTGAAGCACTGGAAGGGCCACTTGACGATGTGAAAGTGATGAAATCTGCATTTGATAAAAGGCGAAGCCTGATTCACCAGCTCTTGAACGACATACCTGGGGTGATATGCCCTATGCCAGAAGGGGCCTTCTATGCCTATGCCAGCTTGGAAGGACTGCTCGGTAGGAACTACGACGGCAAAGTTCCTTCGAATACCTCTGAACTAGCCGAAATAATACTCGACCAAGCCAAGGTTGCCATCGTGCCGGGTGAAGCTTTTGGCACGCCGGGTTTCGCACGGTTTAGCTACGCTTTAGGAGAAAAGGACTTGGCGGAAGGCATAGGCAGAATCGCCAAATTGGTTCAGTCCTCAATTGAGCGCTAAAGTGTTTCTCGAAGACTGAATCTGATACTTGAACCATATTCCTCAGCTACTTGGCTTGACGATAAATTCAACAAGCAAACGTAATCAGTTATGGCGCTGAAGTGCAATATGGTTCACTCATCTACTAATCTCATGGCTAGGAAACACGGCACTAAGTCCAAAAGTTCCTAGCCTTTAAGTCTGCTCTTTTATGAACTAAGGAAATCGATAATATGGCACGCATTTTAGTAACCGAAGAAATCGCAGAGACTGGCCTAGACCAACTACGACAGGCTGGCCACACCGTGGACGTTGCTCTCAACCTCACCAAGGAACAACTTGTAGAACAGATTCCCGGGGCACACGCCTTGATTATCAGGTCTGCAACAAAAGTGATACCGGAAGTCTTAGACGCAGCCACTGACCTGATAGTAGTGGGAAGAGCTGGAATAGGCCTTGACAACGTGGACGTTCCCTATGCCACCAAAAAGGGTGTCATGGTGGTCAATGCTCCTCAGTCGAACATACTTTCTGCCGCAGAACAGGCGATGGCGCTGCTTCTAGCCCAGGCGCGAAATGTTCCCCAAGCCCACACAGCCCTCGTGAATGGCAAGTGGGAAAGATCCAAATGGGAAGGAGTGGAGCTGTATGGCAAAACTCTGGGAATCATTGGGTTAGGCCGGGTTGGGGCACTTGTCGCCCAAAGGGCGCTGGCCTTTGGCATGGTGCTGGTAGCCTTCGACCCCTTTGTATCAAAGGATCGTGCCAAGCAAATGGGCGTGCAGTTACTTCCCCTGGAAGAGGTAATGAGAACTTCCGACTTCATCTCCATCCATCTGCCAAAGTCGAAAGAGACAACTGGACTGATTGGGAAGGAGATGCTTGAGATAGCAAAACCTGGGATGCGCATAATCAATACCGCAAGAGGTGGAATTGTAGATGAACAAGCTCTCTTTGACGCTATTTCAACAGGTAAAATTCAGGGTGCCGGTCTAGACGTTTTTGAATCCGAGCCATGCACTGATTCACCGCTATTCTCGTTGCCGTCAGTTGTGGTTACCCCGCACCTTGGTGCTTCAACTTTTGAAGCGCAGGACAAAGCGGGAGTCCAGATAGCAGAGCAGGTACAACTGGCACTAGCTGGCGAATTCGTACCTTTCGCTGTCAATGTGAATGCAGCTGAGGCCAGTGAAACCGTGCGACCTTTCCAGAACCTGGCAGAATCATTGGGAAAGTTTATAGCATCGCTGAATCGTTCACTCCCTGAAGAGTTGAATATTGAATATCAGGGTGCATTGGCAGAGGATGATACAAGGATCCTTACCCTTTCCGTGCTAAAGGGGCTGTTTGGGACTGGAACAAATGAACCGGTGTCATATGTAAATGCCCCGCAGCTAGCTCAAGACAGAGGCTTGACCATAAAGGAGACCACCTCCACCACAGCCAAGGATTACGTGAATTTGATTACGATAAGCTGTGGAACTCATTCCGTATCTGGAACCCTGACAGGACCCAAATCCGAACCACGGCTTGTCATGATCGACGACCACAAGGTGGAAGTTCCACCAGCCGACAACATGCTGATTGTCCGAAATGATGATACCCCTGGACGGATAGGTGTTGTAACTACCATTTTGGGAGATGCGGGAGTTTCCATTTCGTCAATGGCCGTTGGTCCATCCGAAGAGGGAAATACCGCACTAATGGTCCTGACGGTAAACAGCCAGCTCTCCCCCCAGGTTCTAAAAGATATTGAGGCGGCACCCGGAATCATCTACGCACATTTAGCCTCCTGCTAACGCACTTATGGGTTTCAGTAGCTTATTGGCTAGATTCAGCTGCCCTTAAGTATTAAATCCCGCATGCAGCCTATCTAGGTATGTTGCATGCGGGATTATATTTTGCGTTTTGTTCCCATAAACTCTAATTCAGTTGCTAACTGCTATCATGCCATGAGGACAATCGGCGATAATGACAGGTGATAAATATGGATTCGGTATCCAAGGAAAGCGCACAGACGAGCGGACCTGCCACCTTGGTTGAAATAAACTTCATTGCCTCTAATGACCTACTTATTCACGGAGATGCAGAATCAGTATTATCCAGACTGCCTGGTGACAGCATCGATCTGATCTATATTGACCCCCCGTTTAATACCGGGAACATACAAAAACTTTCATCGCTCCGCACTGAGAGAGATAACGATGCGACCAGAATCGGATTTGGCGGAAGAAAATACCGCACCACATTGGTGTCTTCCCATTCGTACGACGATTCGTTTGACGACTATTTGGGATTCCTGCTTCCAAAACTCGAACAATGTCACCGTTTACTTAGCGGTCGTGGAACACTTTACCTACACCTCGATTACCGGGAAGTCCATTATGTCAAGGTGGCCTTAGATTCAATATTTGGAAGAGATAACTTCATGAACGAAATTATCTGGGCATACGACTACGGCGGTCGCTCTAAGCAAAAATGGCCCGCAAAGCACGACACCATTCTGGTGTACGCCAAACAGCTTGGACAGCATATCTTCAACTATTCTCAAATTGAGCGAATCCCCTATATGGCCCCAAACCTGGTAAGCAAAGAAAAAGCAGCGCTTGGAAAGGTCCCCACGGATGTATGGTGGCAAACCATCGTCCACACCACCGGAAAAGAACGAACCGGATATCCAACCCAGAAACCTGAAGCAATTTTAAAAAGGATCATCGAGGCATCGTCTCAGCCAGACTCATGGGTACTGGATTTCTTTGCAGGCAGCGGAACTACTGCCGCAGTTGCCCAAAAAATGGGCCGCAGATTCATCGCGGTGGAAAAAAATCCGATAGCAGTGGAAATCATCAAAAACAGACTCAAAATGGACACAGTTGAAGTGAAAGTTATTTGACGCCAACAGGCAAGAAATCACCCAATTTATCCGAAAGCACGGTTCCGCCAAAAAAAGTTTATTGAAATCCAATTTAAACTTGACATTTCAATCTAAGATAGGTGATTATGTATGCTATGCATAAAGTCTTTGCATTTGTTCTCCTTCTTGGATAGCTGCGAGCGCTCCGTACGCTCGCAAAACCTCCTGTGCCTAAAAGCCAGGAGGTTTTTTGTTGGTTGAGTTTGCCAAGTGGAAGACATGACTTTTTAATTTAAAGCAGGCAGAAAGGAAAGATAACCAATGGGCGAAAAATTAATTATTTTCGACACAACTCTGAGAGACGGAGAACAGTCACCAGGTATTTCCCTTGACGTCGCAGAAAAACTTGAAATAGCAGAGCAGCTCGCCCGACTAAATGTAGATTACATAGAAGCAGGATTTCCGGTAGCGTCCCAAGGTGACTTTGATGCCGTGCAGACGATTGCCAGGACCGTTCATGGGCCGATAATAGCCGGGCTTTCCCGTACTCACCTCAGCGATGTAGACCGATGCTGGGATGCCTTAAAGGATGCCGAACAGGCAAGAATCCACGTGTTTATTTCAACCAGCCCATCCCACATGCAGCATATGCTGAAGATGACTCCGGAGCAGGTACTTCGAGAGACAAAACAAGGGGTGGAACGAGCACGCCAACACACCGAAGATGTGGAATTTTCTCCTCAGGACGCAACCAGAACCCCGCTTGAATTCATGCTGGAGGTTTTACAGGCTGCGGTTGACGCTGGAGCCACAACACTGAACATACCCGATACAGTAGGCTACGGAATACCCTGGGACTTCGGAGCACTGATACAGTATGTCAAATCCCAAATAAAAGGTGACTACATCATTTCAACCCACTGCCATAACGATCTCGGACTGGCAAGTGCCAACTCTCTGGCTGGGGTTCAAGCCGGGGCCCGACAAATCGAGGTGTGTGTCAACGGACTCGGTGAAAGAGCGGGAAATGCCGCACTCGAAGAAGTGGTAATGGCAGTAAAGATTCGACCTGATCAGTTTTCGGGACTTGAGACACAGATCAGGACTGAGGAGCTGGCAAGAACATCCAGGCTCGTCTCACGCCTTACCGGATACCCGGTCCAATACAACAAAGCCGTAGTGGGAAAGAACGCTTTCACGCATGAGTCAGGAATACACCAGCATGGGGTACTTGCTGACCGCGAAACCTATGAAATTATTGATGCGGAAAGTGTGGGGCAAAAGGGATCCCAGATAGTCCTGGGAAAGCATTCCGGCAGACATGCCTTTAGTGAATCACTGAAAAATATGGGGTATGAAATTCAGGGAGAGGCCCTCAACCAGGCATTCTTCAGGTTCAAAGAGTTGGCAGATCGAAAGCGTGAAATCACAGAAGCGGATCTGGAGGCTTTGGTTGCCGATGAGATCAGCACCGAAGCTGGAAACCTTTACTCTCTAGTCGAGCTGGAAGTAGCTGGCGGAACCGTAGGGACACCAAATGCCAGAGTCGTAATTGCCAAAGACGGACAGAGATTCGAAGTCAAATCAGATGGTAACGGGATGATTGATGCTGCCGGGAAAGCCATCCAGCAAATAGCCGGAATTGAGGCGAAACTAGTTGGCTTTACTGTATCTTCGGTAACCGGCGGAGAAGACGCACAGGGTGAAGTGGTCATAAGTCTTGAATCCGGAGATTATAAAGTATCAGGTCGTGGTGTTTCCACAGACGTCGTGGAAGCCTCCGCCCGAGCATATGTCAACGCCGTAAACCGCTTGATTCGGTCAATGGCCAGGAAAGAAGCCCGAAATAGCGAAGTCGGCCCCTAGGCAGCCTTTTGGTGGATGGCGTGGAGTTTCTTCCTGCCATCCACACCAGTTGCAATCTTTTGGATTTCAAGCAAAGTAACTGGTACTATCTACCACCATGGTTGGAGGCGAGGAGATACATAAAACGGCGGAAGACGCTCATCTTCCTCCGGCAGTTCGCTTGCAAGAAATTTATAAAAATTTCCGGCATGTGCAAGCAATCGATGGGGTCACCTTGGCGATAAAACCAGGAGAAGTCGTTGCCCTGCTCGGGCCAAACGGCGCAGGCAAAACCTCCACCATTGACATTATTTTAGGCCTGTCAAAACCAGATTCAGGGACGGTCTCAGTTTTTGGAATAGCTCCAGTTCAGGCAATTCGGCGAGGCTTAATATCTGCGGTGATGCAGAATGGGGGCTTACTCAAGGATTTGACAGTCGCAGAAACAGTGGAATACACATCCAAACTCTTCGTTACCACCAGGCCTGCCCGCGAGGTTATGGAAAGAGCTGGAATCACTGATATTGCCAACCGACTGGTTGCCAAATGCTCCGGTGGTGAACAGCAGAGACTGAGATTTGCCATGGCTCTGCTATCAGATCCGGAACTTATCATTCTCGACGAACCGACTCAAGGAATGGATGTCGAGGGCCGTCATCAGTTTTGGCAGGCAATAAGAGATGACGCTTCGCTTGGAAGAACCATCCTTTTCGCAACCCATTACCTCCAGGAAGCTGACAGCTACGCCGATCGGGTAGTTTTGATGCGCAAGGGGAAAATAGTCGCAGACGGAACAGCAGTCGAAATTAAAAGCATGGGCAAAAGGAAAGTGGTCAGAGCTCATCTTTCAAACCCTGAAATATCCGTTCTTAGCGCAATCGACGGCGTAACCGAAGTCGTCACCCAAGGCGAAGCGATCACCATAACCTGCAGCGAAAGTGATCTGATTGCAAGGTATCTTCTAACGCAAACCAATGCCAAGAATCTGGAAATTTCCTCAGTTGGTCTGGAAGAAGCGTTTTTGGCATTAACTGGAGAATCTCAGCAAAGTAGCTGGGCCAGTTCTAATAATAGAGGTATTTTGCCATGAGCAGACCAATGGAAATAAAATTAAGTAGGCCCGTTCCACCCCTTGGGGGATTCAGCCTGGGCATCATAAAACTTGAGGCGCGGCGCATACTGCGTAACAGAAGGACGCTGATCTCAACTGTAGTTATCCCAGTTGTCTTCTTCCTCATCTTTGGACTCAACAAGGCTTATTCAAACCTAAGGTACGGCAACGGTAACCTGAGTGCGTTCATCATGGTCTCTATGGCGTTGTACGGCGCCGTAATTGCAACCACAAGTGGAGGAGCAATGGTCTCTGTCGAACGAGCTCTCGGATGGAGCAGACAGCTTAGGATTACCCCCCTGTCACCACTGTCGTACATCTCGATCAAGATGGTTACTTCTCTGCTTCTTGGACTTATATCGGTGCTAGCTGTCTTTATTGCCGGAATCGTAACCCACCAGCCTTCCATGCCAGTAGAAATCTGGATCATCACCGGGGTGGCAGTTTGGATAGGCTCGCTCCTATTTACCGCTTTTGGATTATTCCTCGGTTATCTGCTGCCGTCGGAGAACGTGATGCAGGTACTGGGATTTGCATTAATGCTGTTTTCTTTCGGAGGTGGTTTGTTTATCCCTTTAAGTCAATTCTCACACTCATTAAGAACTGCAGCCGAATTCACTCCGCTTTACGGTCTAAATCAGTTAGTTCACTTTCCAATCATTGGTGGACGATTCAGGTTGAGTTGGATATTAAACCTGGTTGGATGGCTGGCAATCTTTTCATCTGGTGCAATTTGGAGATTTTCACGGGATACATCTCGGGTTTAGGAGCCAAATACCTGCACTATCTTGCTGGCTTAAATCGGTGCTATTCCCTGATATTACCTGACACCTTTTCCAGGATCCTTCTCAACTCCAGAAAAGTTGTCAAGACGTTGTTCAATACCCGGAAAGTTTTTTTCGGCTCGAGATTCAGGGTCGATAGCACTTCTGCAACAAAGTCACCTATACTGTCGGCATTTTCCATATCCCAGAGCGCCTGTTCCAAACTGAAGACGACTATATCGCGGGCCAACTCCTGTTCGTCACTTAGACAGCTTGCCCCACCAAAAAGGCAGCGCTGCACTGCGGTAAAAAGGATGTCAAGGGAAGCGTCGGCTGGATTGATCATATCAATTTCAAATTGGGCGGAAGTCATCTTCATACCTGGTTCTATGTAGCGAACTTCAGCATCCGCTTCGTCATCTTCTTCAAGCAACCCATCACCACAGAGCGCTTCCCAGCCATCAGGAACAACCCTCCAGGAGGTACCGCAGCAATCGCATTCGAGCCAACCCGCCCGGTGGACAGCATCGAGTATCGGAAAACCCTGAGCTACATACCATGGCGGACAGGCTGGGCAAATGCCTCGTTTAATAAGTTCTTCCACACTCCATGATTCGAATTCGTCCGACCATCGCCTAATCGCTTCCAGATCGACTCGATGTTCGGTGCATCGCATGTAAAAGATCTGTCCGGATGCAACCTCGTTGAGTTCAGCAATTTTCATTAACGGCCCCTTTTGGATTCACTTAAAGACCGAGGGGCCAATATGACTCCTTATCTTTAGGCTACAACCAATAGGGACCGCACTGCGAGAAATCGGGGAAGATATTTCACCCCAAACAAAAATCACCCTACGAGCTTGTTGTATTGCTCCTTGGAAGGCTTTCCCCGATACACGGTTTCACCTTCAGCCATACCAATCATTGCCGTTGCGCTAGCGAGAAATTCCTCGGAATGGGTGGCTACCAGCACGGCCACACCAGATTGCGCTTCGAGTCTGATTTGCTCAATCAGCCCAAATTTACCTTTTTGATCCAGTCCCACAAAAGGCTCGTCAATAACTAAAAGCCTGTGTGGCCTAATCAACGCCATGCATAATGCTACTTTTTGACGAAGACCCCTGGAAAAACTGCCAGGCAAATCATCCTTTCTCTCAAGAAGACCAAATACCGTCAAAAGCTCTTCCGCCCTGGGGAGCCACTCGAGCTGACCATTGATCCGAGCGGAGAACTCCAAGTGTTCCAGAGTGCTTATATCGTCATAGAGGATCGGCGTATCCAGAGATACAGATGTCACACTTCTTGCGTCGTCACTTCCTGCGGCAGCGCCCAATATTGAAATTTCCCCCTGGTCGTAGTCCGCCAACCCCGAGATAGTCCTAATAAGGGAGGTCTTCCCTGAGCCATTGGGTCCGATCAATGCAGTAATCTCGCCCTCTTTGAGGTCAAAAGAGACGGACTTGAGTACTTGATTCTTCTCGTAAAATTTTGAAACTTTCTTTATCTCAAGTACCGACTTCGCTGCCATAAAAACTCCTTGACTAAAGCTTGCTTGGAGAAAATTCATTCCGCCGTCTTATCCATGTCCATGCACCCAGCGGGATGAGCAGTGAAAATGACGCAGCCGAAATTGCCGTAACATCAATCAACCCCGTATTGTATGAATGAAGGTTATAACTATCCACTAGGGGAACAAACCCACATGCCACAATAACAAAAGGGATAATTTCCACAATCACCGACGTAAGAGCAACAACTTCCGGCATTAAAACCGAAGTAGTGGCAGACCCCTGCTTCTTCAATATCGCTACCGCTGCTCCGGTGGTGGAGGTTGCAGCTATTGGAACCGCAGAAATCAACCCGATATGAAGAGAAACTCCGAATCCACTGAAAAAAACGGTTGCCAACGTGCCGATAAGAACAAAAATTATCATTCCGATAATTGGAACCAACAAAAGACGGCTTTCGACTTTAGAAACCTTCACCCCGATTCCTGACACCGCCTCGGGTCGATCAGCCAACTGCGATAGCGGCTCCAAAAGGTCGGTAGCCGCTACAAAAAGCGCCACAATCGCCACCCCAAGCGGCAGGAAGCTTCCGGACCACGTCATCCGTGCTGACACTCCAGCCACTATGGCCAGCACAAAGAATCTTATATATCTCTCGACTGGCCACCTTTCAATCGAAGCTATGGCCCGCCTGACAACTGCTGCAGTCATGCCGTTCCCGATATTCAGATTGCTCAGAAATGTCTTCCCGCTCCTAGGCCGCTCTCCTGACAATTGCCGCCTAAGAAGAATAACAGTTCTGATGTCGCGGGTTGTAGCGGCAAAGCGCAGGGTGCCAACTAATCTGGCCCGTCTCTCCAACATTTCCAGCGAGAGACGGTCAATAAAGTAAAGTCCAAAAACAAAAATTACTAAAGAAATTGCGCCAGCTATCACTGAGCTGGAAACTTTAGATTGGTTAAAAAAGACCTCCCCGAGCCAAGCTCCGGGGAATAGCAAACTGTCCTTCCAGATTCCATATACCGGCACCAGCAGAATAATCAATCCTACGAGCGATGCCAACCACTTGTTGAGCCTTAGCCCGGAGGCAAGATAGCCGCTTCCGAATAAAACCAAAGAAAGAAAAAACGCAACCAGGGCCCCTTCCACGACCAGAGGAAGTGTGCCGGCCTGAAGCGCCCGGTGGGCTACCCCACCGATCAAGCCTCCAATCAAAAGGGTAGGAAGCGCCATCGATCTGACCTGGGAAAGCGCCTTGGAACGGAGAAATTTTGACCTTGGCACCCCTGAGAGCAAGATCATTCTAACGTCCGCACCTTGAAGTGCCAGCGGGCCCCCTCTGGAGCCAGATCGCAAGCCAAGAAAAATTGCCAGGCCAAATAACAGTCCGACGTATAAAGGACCATCACTGACGAGTGCCTTCTGTGCCGAGGATCCCAGGGGAGCAGACTGGACCAGCCCCACTAGGAATGAACCTGCGATCAAAAGGGCAGCCCCTACGATATAAGCTTTATATATCGCGTTGATAATGTCTATTTTTTCAACAAAATGGCGTCGACGCGCCTTGCTTAGATCTGCAAGTGCGTCAACGCCGATGGCATTTGTCATCAGCCGCCAGAAACGTCTTTGAGACCCGGACGTCCCGACGCCATAAACGGCATCATCGCGCGCAGCTCTGCGCCGACGGCTTCGATAGGATGCTCTGCAGATTCCTTGCGCAACTGATTGAATTTGGGTTGACCGTTTTTGTTTTCAGCAACCCATTCAGTTGCGAATTTACCGTTGCGAATCTCATCCAGAACTTTTTGCATCTCTGCCTTGACGCCATCGTTTACAATCCTTGGACCGGTGACAAGGCCTCCCCATTCAGCTGTCTCTGAAACCGAGAACCACATTCCTGAAAGACCGTTCTCATAGATCAAGTCCACAATCAATTTGAGCTCGTGAAGGCATTCAAAATAGGCAGACTCAGGCTGATAGCCATTGCGCACCAGGGTCTCATAACCAGCCGTTACCAGGGCAGCCAGGCCTCCGCAAAGGACCACCTGCTCTCCAAACAGATCAGTTTCCGTTTCCTCGGCAAACGTAGTCTCAAGAACGCCTGCCTTGGTGGAGCCTATTGCGTGCGCATAGGCCAAAGCGACTGCTTTTGCTTTGCCGGTAGCATCCTGAGCGACGGCTATCAAAGAAGGAATACCACCACCTTCGGCGTAGGTTCTGCGAAGAAGGTGCCCGGGTCCCTTGGGTGCGATCATGATCACATCGACTGCAGATGATGGCTTGATCTGCTCATATCGGATGTTGAACCCGTGAGCAAAAGCAAGTGCAGCACCGTCTTTAAGATTTGGAGCAATCTCTTTCTCATAGATGGCGGGCTGGGCAGTATCTGGAGTAAGAATCATTACCAAATCCGCTCCACTTGTAGCTTCGGCTACGCTAGCAACTTTGAGCCCGGCGCTCTCCGCTTTGGCTCTGGAACTGGAACCTTCCTTTAGCCCCACTACCACATTGACTCCGGAATCTGCCAAATTTAGCGCATGAGCATGGCCCTGAGATCCATAGCCGATAACGGCGACTTTCTTACCTTCAAGCAGAGAGGCATCAGCATCTGCCTCATAGTACATAGTGGCCATTTCAGCCAACCCTCCCAATCGTGTTTTTCAATTTACTTGACTGACGCTCAAGCTTAGCAAGCGCCACCCTACCGGTTCTTTGCAGCTCTACGATTCCAAAGCTTGACAAAAGCTCTGAAAAATCGTCGATGCGACTCGGCTCCCCGGTCACCAGCACGGTCAATTTGTCCGTTCCAACATCTATAATCTTTCCGTCAAACAGAGCCACCAGCTCCATTACATGACCTCTTGCGGTTATATCTGCATTTACGGTTGCAACCAGCAGTTCACACTCGACTGACTCGGCTGGGTCCAATTCAGCTATCTTGATCACGTTGATCAACTTATGAAGCTGCTTTGTTATCTGCTCCAATGGTACAGAATCTACGTCGACAACAATCGTAATCCGTGAAAACCGGCTATCGTCAGTCGGTGCGACAGCCAATGAAAAGATGTTGTAACCGCGCCTCGAAAACAGTTGTGCAATTCTGGCCAATACCCCAGCCTTGTTTTCCACCAAAACCGAAAGGACATGGTGATTTATTGTCTTGCCGTCATTTATATAGTCCGGCGATGAACCATTGCCGGGAATATAGGAAATACTCATTTCTTACCTAGCTTTCTGGTCCCACAATAATATCGTCGTTACTCGCTCCGGCGGGAACCATGGGAAATACTTTTTCACTGGAGTCGGTTCTGAATTCGATCACAACAGGACGGTCGTTGATCTGATTCGCCTTTTCGATTGTGGGACCCACGTCCTCCATATTGTCAACTCTGAAAGCAGCGCATCCCATTGCTTCCGACCATTTAACATAATCCGGAAGATCAGGCGAAAGATATACCTCCGAATAACGCTCATCATAAAACATCTCCTGCCATTGACGGACCATACCAAGGTAGGAGTTGTTCAGCAAAGCAACCTTGATCGGAATCCGCTCTATGGACGCAGTAACGAGTTCCTGAGCTGTCATCTGGAAACAGCCGTCCCCGTCAATTGCCCAAACCGTCTTATCCGGCTTGCCCACCTTGGCGCCAATTGCAGCCGGGATCGAAAATCCCATCGTTCCCAGCCCTCCCGAATTTATCCAGGTATAAGGGAAATTGAACTTCCAATACTGTGAAGCCCACATCTGATGCTGTCCAACTCCAGATGTGACTATGGTGTCATTTGGAGCCAGATCTCTGAGTGATTCGATAACATACTGAGGCTTCAAGGCACCATTTTCAGATGCATTGCTATAGCGAAGCGGATACTTCTCCTGCCATTCCTTTAAGGTTTGAATCCACTGGCTAATATCTTCCTTTCGTTGATACGTCTCCGAATCTGCCGTTATCGCTTTGATGATGTCCTCTATTACAATTCTGACATCGCCAACGATAGGAACATCAGGACGCCGCACCTTGCCCAGCTCAGCCGGATCTATGTCCACATGTATAATCTTTGCATCAGGAGCAAAACCACTCACCTTGCCGGTAACCCGATCGTCAAATCGGCTACCAAGGGCGATAAGCAGGTCTGACTTCTGCATTGCTGTGACCGCGGTATAGTTTCCGTGCATCCCCGGCATACCCAAACACAGTGGGTGATCATCAGGAAATGCCCCTCGGGCCATAAGCGTGGTCACAACGGGTATGCCGGTCAGCTCCACCAAATTCATAAGGGCCTCTGAGGCATGGGCCTTTAGGACCCCGCCTCCAACATAAAAAACCGGCCTTTTGGCCTCTAAGATCATTTTTGCCGCGGTACCCACCATCTTGGTATGGCCCTTTAGATTTGGGTGGTAACCCGGGAGATCAACGGATTCAGGCCAGTACCAATCCATTTGCGAAGTCGCCACATCTTTTGGAAAGTCAATCAGCACCGGGCCAGGACGACCAGTAGTGGCCACATGGAAGGCTTCCGCAACTATCTGGGGAATGTCTTTTGCGTCGGTGACCAACCAGTTGTGCTTGGTCACGCTCATTGAGATTCCAGTAATATCAGCTTCCTGGAAGGCGTCAGTTCCAATCGCACTAGTTGCAACCTGCCCGGTGATCACCACTATAGGGACCGAATCCATATAAGCATCCGCCAGAGGGGTGACAATATTGGTTGCGGCTGGCCCAGAGGTTACCATAGCCACACCCGGCCTCCCCGTTGCCTGCGCATATCCCTCCGCCATATGACCGGCACCCTGTTCGTGCCGAACCAGGATGTGCCTTATTGGCGAATCGATGATCGGGTCATATACAGGCAGTATCGCACCGCCCGGCAGACCAAACATCACGTCAACACCCTGCATTTCCAAACTCTTTATGAGTGCCTGTGCCCCAGTTAGCTTCATTTCATACTCCCGGACAAACTAAAAAGCCTCCCGACTGGGAGGCCAACAAGCGCACGATGTTTTATCCCGTCGTGCGCTATTCGATTACTACTACTAAAAGACTTCTGCTCATTGAGTTAAACAATAGAGCATTTTCTACAAATTCATTTACAAAATCTGGACTTTTTGGTCCAAAGCGAGATAAAAAATCACTTTTTCGCCAAAAAGTCCAGATTCAAATTCCAATTGCCGCGGCAAATATCCTTTTATTTATATAAATATCTGCATACTTCAGGCTTCAGGCTTCTGTCACTGCGCCTTTATCAGCTCCCGCTACCAACCTTGCAAACTTGGCCAGGGCTCCTCGGCTATAGCGGGGAGAAGGAAGCACCCAGTTTGCTTTCCGGCGCTGCAGCTCTGCGTCGTCCACAAGTAGGTCGATGCTGTGCTTGTCAACATCGATGACAATTCTGTCACCATCGGCAACAAATGCGATCGGTCCGCCGTCGACAGCCTCGGGAGCAACGTGGCCTATACAGAAACCATGAGTCCCTCCTGAAAATCTGCCATCGGTGAGAAGCGCTGCGTCGGAACCTCTTCCGGCACCCTTCATTGCCCCGGTTACTGCCAGCATCTCACGCATCCCGGGCCCCCCTTTGGGCCCCTCGTAACGGATCACCACCACATTGCCGGCTTCAATTTCGCCTGCCAAAATTGCATCCATGGCTGCGTCCTCACCGTCAAACACCCGGGCAACTCCTTCAAAGCGAGAGGTGTCGATTCCGGCCACTTTGACGACCGAGCCATTAGGCGCCAAGGTCCCTTTCAAAATTGCAATTCCACCAACTGGATTGATTGGGTCCGAAAGCGGATGGATTACATCTCCATCGGGAGTAGGAGGATTCAACTCGGCCAGATTTTCCGCCATCGTCTTTCCAGTCACCGTCATGCAGTCCCCGTTTAGGAGTCCATTGTCTAGAAGGTGTTTCAGAACAACCGCAACTCCGCCGACCCTGTCGATGTCAAACATGTGGTACTTGCCATGCGGTTTAGTGTCAGCCAGGTGCGGGACTCTTGCAGCAATTCTATTGAAGTCATCTATAGTCAGGTCGACCTCGGCTTCGTATGCTATCGCAAGGAGATGAAGGACCGCATTGGTCGAGCCACCAAGGGCCATAACCACAGATATGGCATTTTCAAACGCTGCCTTGGTCATGATGTCCCTGGCTTTGATCCCCTTCTTGATCAGCTCCACTACGGCTTGACCCGATCGATATGCATAATCTGCCAGTCGGTCATCAACTGCCGGGACGGCTGCAGAACCAGGTAGAGACATGCCTAGAGCCTCAGCCACAGAGGCCATTGTATTGGCAGTGAACATACCTGCGCAGCTCCCAACGGTGGGACATGCGTTTACTTCGATGAGCGACAGCTCTTCCTCAGTAAGAGATCCGGCTCCCACTGCGCCAACCGCTTCAAAAACCGAGACAATGTCCAGAGTCTGGTCCTTGTAATGGCCGGGAAGAATACTGCCACCATAGAGAAATACCGATGGCAAGTTAAGCCGGGCTGCAGACATAAGCATTCCAGGGAGCGATTTATCACAACCGGCCAGCGACACCAGGGCATCGAATCTCTCCGCGTGCATGACTACCTCAACGGAATCAGCTATTACCTCTCTTGAAACCAGAGACGCACGCATTCCCTCGTGGCCCATGGCTATTCCGTCTGATACAGCAATAGTTACAAATTCAAAGGGAAACCCATTGGCATCCCTTATACCCTCTTTAGCGGCTTTAGCCAGCTTGTCCAATGGCAAATTGCAAGGAGTCACCTCGTTCCAGGAAGATGCTACACCTACTTGGGACTTGTCCCAGTCGTCATCGGTCATTCCTACTGCCCTGAGCATCGCTCGTGCTGGCGCTCTACGAAAGCCATCGGTGACTTCGTAGCTTCGAACCTTCAGGGGATTATGGGAAACATTCTCAGAAACATCATTTGACATAGATCTAAGACTAAGCCAATCTCTATAAACTTGCGCCCTAAAACGCTAAAAATGGCATGATTAGCTCTCCCAAAGACCCGTTTTAACACTCTGTTTCCTACTAAATTGCCCTCTTTGCCTGAAGGAGGCCAGTCACGACTTTGCCATCCGCTTTGCCCCTCGAAAGTTTCATAACCTGTCCCACAAAAAAACCTGAGAGTTGATCCTCGCCCAACTTAAACCGCTCCCACTCGGAGGGGGAGTTGGATATGACTTGGTCCAGAAATTCCTCAGTCGCTGATTCATCGAGAGCTTCAAAGCCTAATGACTTAGCAATTTCGAGTGGGGAAGATCCAGTTTCGAGCATCTGCGAAAGAACCTTTTTGGCCTGGGTTGCTGACAGCTTTCCCTCTGATTCAAGCTTTACTAGTGCCGCAAAATTGGTTGAACTTACGCTGTCAATTCTTTCGATTTCGCCAGCAATCTCATTGGTAGCCCTGGCCAAAGCTAACCTGGGATCAGCCCCTGACTCAATCGCGGCGACCACCAGGTCATCTAAAGAAAGCGATACCGCGGTGACAACTTGATCGTAAGTCGACTCAGTAGGAGAAGCTTCAAAGAATCCAAGCAGTCTCTGACGCCTTTGCGCAGGTAACATCCCGATGTGTGATCTTATTTCCTCGATCTGCTCGGATGTAAAACCAAGTGGAACAAGATCTGGTTCCGGGAAATAGCGGTAATCGTACGCCTCTTCCTTGGAACGCATCGCGGAGGTTATCCCCTGGTCTTCATTGAAATGCCGAGTCTGTTGAATTACAGCTCCTCCACTTTCAATTAGCTCCACCTGTCGACGTGCTTCGTACGCGATTGCCCTGGTCAGGGACCTAAGTGAATTTAGATTTTTGATTTCGCATCTGGTTCCGAACTGGTCGGATCCACTTCTGCGAACCGACACATTTGCATCAACGCGAAGCGAACCCTCTTCCATTTTCCCGTCAGAAGCCCCACAGGACAAAAGTATGGAACGAAGTTCAGCTACATATTCACGAGCTTCATCAGAACTTCGCAGATCCGGCGCAGAAACAATCTCCACCAGAGGGATACCGGCACGGTTGTAATCTACCAGTGAATGAGTGGCGCCATGAATACGCCCGCCCTCGCCGCCAAGGTGTGTCGATTTCCCAGTGTCTTCCTCTATATGGGCACGCTCGATTCTTACCTGCTTGCCGGTTATAGGAAGATCCAGAAAACCATTCTCATTGATCGCCCTTTCGTATTGGGAGATTTGATAATCCTTGGGCATGTCAGGATAGAAATAGTTCTTGCGGTGAAAAATAGACTCGATAATCTCGCAATTGAGCGACAGTCCGATCCTTATTGCAAGTTCAACCGCCTTTTCATTAATTACCGGCAGTGACCCTGGAAGCCCAAGGCACACCGGACAAACATTGGTATTTGGCTCAGCTCCAAAAGTGTTGCGGCAACCGCAAAAGAGCTTGGTTTGAGTCTTTAGCTCACAATGGACTTCCAGGCCTATAACCATTTCCCAACCTGGAATAAATTCTTCTGGTTTAACGGTCGAAAGTTCTACCATTTGCTTATTCCAGATCCTAAAAAGAACAAATATTCCATCATTGCCAAAATACCTTCCGGGTAATTGCTGGAGCTTTACTTTCAATCGCAGCAGCGATACGGAACATGTTTGCTTCCCCAAGGGCGGGAGCCATAACCTGAACCCCTATCGGCATCTCATTTTCACCAAGTCCATAAGGCACACTCATTGCCGGATGTCCTGCCAAATTGGTCGGGATGGTGCATACATCTGACAGGTACATTGACAAGGGGTCCTGAGCCTTGGCACCTATTTCAAAGGCAGTAGTTGGTGCAGTAGGGGAAAGCAGGACGTCGAAATTCTCATATGCCTGTGCGAAGGAGTTGATTATCATCGTCCGTACCTTCTGAGCACGTCCATAGTAGGCGTCATAGTAGCCGGACGAAAGAGCAAACGTACCAAGCATGATCCGACGCTTTACTTCGGGACCGAATCCCTTGGTCCTGGACAGCACATAGGTTTCATTCATGTCCTGGCCCTCGATCCTGAGACCGTATCGAACTCCATCGTATCTGGCCAGATTCGATGAAGCCTCAGCCGGAGCAATCAGATAATACGCAGACAGCCCGTAAGTGACTGCAGGTACGGAAACATGATCAACCTTGGCTCCGCTAGCAGCAAGGACGCCGGCAGCCGCTAGAACTGCTTTCCGCACTTCCGGCGCAGCACCCTCAATCAGCTCAGTCACAATCCCAACCCTTAGACCGTCAATAGGCGCCCCAACCTGACTGGTAAAATCTGGCAGGTCGACTGAAAGGCTTGTGGAGTCTTTATCATCGTGACCTGAAATGACCTTCAACAGCAGTGCGGCATCCGCCACATTGTGAGCGAATGGACCAATCTGATCGAGCGAGGACGCAAACGCCAACAAGCCATAGCGTGACACCATTCCGTAAGTTGGCTTCACTCCAACAATTCCACAGAGGGCTGCAGGTTGGCGTATGGACCCTCCGGTATCAGAACCCAATGCCAATGGAGTGAATCTGGCAGCCACAGAAGCCGCTGATCCGCCGGATGAACCACCTGGAACCCGGGACAGGTCGTAAGGGTTTTTGGTCGTCACGTAGGAAGAGTTTTCAGTAGATGACCCCATAGCGAATTCATCAAGATTGGTTTTACCAATGGCCACTGCTCCAGATTTGTATATTTTCTCAAGGACCGTAGCATCATAGGGCGGCTTCCAGTCTTTTAATATCTGGGAAGCACAGGTAGTAGCGATTCCCCTGGTAGCCAGATTGTCTTTGAGGCCAATCGGGACTCCGGCCAATAAACCTGGGTCCTCACCATTTTTAATTTTCTCATCGACTCTCTTTGCTTGTCTAAGCGCCAGATCCTCAGTGATATGTAGATACGCGTTCAATAACGAGTCATGCTGTTTTATCAGATCGATATGTTCTTGTGCAACTTCAAGCGCCGAGACCTCCCCTGTCCTTACCTTGGAGGCGATCTCAGAGGCCGACATGCCTACAGTTGAAAAGCTCATGGTGCCTCTCCAAGGATACGGGGAACTAAAAACTTACCGTCCTCAGAAGCCGGCGCCTGTGAAAGAACCTCTTCTCTGTCGACTGATGGGGTCACAACGTCAGGACGGAACACGTTTTTGAGTTCAAGAGGATGAGCGGTTGGAGGCAGCTCCTCGGTTTTTAATGCCATAATATCCCTGGCATGGTCGAGGATAGCTCCCAGCTGCTCAGTATAGAGAAGCTCCTCCTCGCTGCTCAGGGACAACCGTGCAAGATTGGCTACGTGAACTACTTCTTTTCTAGAGATGCTCTCAGACATGAGATCCAATCTATATCGTACGGGAAGGCATTTGAACCGTGAGTCGGCAGTTGGAGAGCACACCGGCATAATAATATAGCCATCCGTCGCTAAATTAGATCGCCAAACCCATGACCGCTCCCCAGACTCACCTCCCGTCGCAGAGACTTGTACAAAGCTAATTATTATCAAAGTTGAATAACACGATGGAAGGCGGCACAGTGGAAAAGTTCTTGTTTCTAAGTCCAGAATGGATCGTAAGAGCAAAAGAGATTCGTGAAGCCCACAAAGACACAGATACCATAATCACGGCAACTATCAGAATGAACCAGACAGTTACAAATCTCCCATTTGAAGAAGGAGATCTCAAAACTTATGTTGACACATCCAGTGGAATACTGGAAATCGAACTGGGCGAACTGGAAAATCCAGATGTTACCGTAGTGCTTGACTACGATACAGCCAAGGCAATCTTCGTGGACTTAGATGCTCAAGCCGGTATGCAGGCTTTCATTGCTGGGAAGATTAAAGTCACAGGCGATCTCACCAAATTGATGGCCCTTCAAACATCAATTGTTCCCAACGAAAGAGGGATGGAAATCTCACAAAAGATAAAGGAAATTACCGCATAACGAGCAAACAATTGATTTATTTGAGTTGGGAAGTTAGTCCTTGAAGTGACTGAATTAGATCAAATAGATTTTATTACAGAAAAACCCCTGGCCACTGCAGGCCATAGGTGCTTAGGAGAATTTACTTGAGCGAACCAGGTCGTATCGACGTACACTTTCACATTATTCCACCGTTTTACAAAGAGGCGGTATATGCAGCTGGAGGTGGGCCAGCCGTTGGGCGTTATCCGGAATGGAGTCCGGAATTGGCACTTGAAATTATTGATGAACACGGAATAGAAACAGCAATTACGTCCGTGGCCCAGCCAGGGGTCCAGTTTACGCCACCAAACGAGGCTCGGACCCTGGCCCGCAAATGTAATGAATACGCTGCTGAACAGGTGGCCAAGCATCCCAGCCGCTTTGGAGCTTTCACCCTGGTTCCTATGCACAACATCGAAGATGCGGTCGAAGAAATTAGCTACTGCTACAACACCTTGAAATTCGAAGGGGTCTGTTTGTTTGCAAGTTACCTAAAGAGCGCCGAAAGGCCCCGTCCTTTAGGGCAGGGATGGACAGGCGCTAACGGCGAAGCCGTTACATCTTTTACAACCGTGAACTGATGTAACACCCAGGAATTAAGATAACTATATGAGTATCCGTCAGAGATTGTACCCAAACCCAGAGAACGAGATGGTGCTAGTTCGCCACTGCTCTGATTCCCGGTTTGTCTATAATCTAGGACTAGAGCAAAGAAAGTTCTATCGATCTGATCGTATTGCTAAAATCAGTACCGCCACCCAGATGAGAGAACTTACAGAAGCCCGTAAGTCCTTCTCCTGGTTAGCCGAAGGCTCCTCTTCGGTACAGCAAGCTGCTCTAAGGGATCTAGACAGGGCTTTTCAGAACTGGTGGAAGAACCCAGGTCATTTCTCTCATCCTACCTGGCGAAAAGCAGGTCTTAATGAAGGCTTCTGCGTAAGGGACTTGTCGGTCAGAAAGTTGAATCGTAAGTGGGGAGAAGTTCTGGTACCTAAAGCCGGATGGGTTAGGTTTCGCCTCAGCCGACCCTGGGC